>JBKQVI010000424.1:0-99348 GCA_052139985.1 Terriglobia bacterium | reverse complement strand
CTTTTCATCATCTCCGTAATCTACCACCCTTGGGGTGAAATCCCCCCACCAGTCTCTTCCTCACTCCCACCCCGCAATCCGGCCTCCGCACCCACCGCTGCCAAATCCCTACGGACGGATTACGGTCGATCCGCTGCCCCAAGTCTCAGTGCAGAGTGTGATAGAATTTGTCTGGTTTGAGCGCGGTACGGCGAGGTGCAAATCCGCTCGCAAACTCAGGCAGGCGAAGACAGGTCGAATTCCAAAATCCGACAAGGAGAGATCGTGCGATGCTGACTTTAAAGCGGCAATCGGCTTTCGTGGGGACGGCGGGCATGCTGTTTACACTTTTCGTAGTCCATTCCACCCTCGGGGCACAGAACCACGTGGTTAGCTCTGCCGAAATACAGAGTGCGGCCGTTGCCGCAACCAGTACGCGTCAACATAACGTTCAGACGGTCACTGAGTTCTTGTCTTCGCCAAAGGCAAGGCAGGCACTCCAGTCAGCTCACGTGAATCCAACCCAGGTGAAGACCGCGGTGTCGAACCTAAGCGATGAGGAAGTCGCACAATTGGCCTCGCGCGTTGACAAGGCGCAAGCCGACTTTGCCGCAGGGAACATGTCGGATCGCGACCTGATCCTGATTATTTTGGCCGTTCTGGTTTTGATCTTGATTATCGTCGCCGTCCGTTAAATTCGTCCATGTCTCGTTCGGTCGCGCAATTTGTGGTGGGCCTATTGCTTGGCGGTTTGGTCTTAGCCGCCCAGCAGCCCGGTGTGTGGCTTGACGTTCCTTTTGTGCGGCAGGAAAAGAATGGCTGCGGCGCCGCCAGCATCGCGATGGTGATGCAATACTGGCAGCGTCAGCAAGGAAAGTCGCCAACAGCCGACCCTGAGCAGATACAGCGTGCGCTCTATTCGCGCCCCGCGCAGGGGATTTATGCCTCAGACCTGGAACATTATTTACAGCAGCATGGCTTCCGGACGTTTGCCTTTGCGGGCGAATGGAAGGATTTAGCGGAGCATTTGGAAAAAGGGCGCCCGCTGATCGTCGCCTTGAACCCTGGACACTCCGGCCTGCACTATGTCGTGGTGGCAGGCATGGACTCGCAACAGGGTGTGGTGCTGAAGAACGATCCGGCCGAACGTAAGCTACTCAAGCAAGGCCGTTCCAACTTCGAAAAAGAATGGAAAGCCGCTGGCAACTGGACTTTGCTGGCCGTGCCTCAGCAAGGGGACCACGGATCTCTTCCGTAATCCTCCTCCTCGTGCTGAGTTGTGTTGCGGGCTTCTCGCAAAACACGCCGCCGACCAACCGCCTCAGCCAACTCAAACAGCTCTTCGACGGCGAACGATGGGCTGAACTGGTGCGAGAGGTGGAATCGTCGTCCGAGCGGGGAGCTGAAATTGATTACTACTACGGCAGCGCCTTGGCCCACCTAAAACGCTGGGACCAAGCGCGTGGGGCTTTCCTTGCGGGCCGACGTCTTCGCCCAAACGAGGAACGTTTCCCCATCGAATTGGGCGGAGTCGCTTTCGAACAAAAACGTTATGCCGAAGCCGCACGTTGGTTGCGAGCGGGGCTGCGGCTCGCACCCGACGACGATTACGCCAACAACCTGATCGCGACAATCTATTTTCTCGAAGGCAATACCGAGGCGGCGCTCAAATATTGGAATCGCGTCGCCAAACCCCACGTCGAAAATGTGCGCATCGAGCCCGGCCTGCGCATTGATCCGGCGTTGCTGGATCGGGCCATCTCGTTTGCGCCTGCCGGCACGCTGCTGCTTCCCGATTTCCTGACAACCCAAACACGAGTGCGGGCCCTCGGTATTTTCCCGGCCGCTAGCTGGCGCCTGGAGGCACTCCCAAATGGCGATTTCAATATGGCCTTCCAAGCTCAGGAGCTTGACGGCTGGGGGAATGACAAGTGGGAGGCGTTACTCTCAACATTCCGAGGCGCTCTCTACCAGACAGTCTATCCCGAATACTTCAACTTTCGGGGCTCGGCAGTCAACCTGACATCTCTTGTGCGATGGGACACACAGAAGCGCCGCTTGCAGGCTTCCTTATCAGGACCACTGGCGCAAAATCCGAAGTACCGCTACTCCGTCGGCGTCGATCTGCGCAACGAAAACTGGGATCTTCGGCAATCATCGGAGGGTCCGGCTCCGGTTCTCGGCGCGCTCAACCTCCGCAGGGAGTCGATAACCGGCGAATTTACCTCTCTGAACAGCGGGCGCTGGAACTGGCTCGCCGGCGGCGAGCTTTCCCATCGCGACTACCGAAATGTTTTTATAGGACCCGCGTTGCCACAGGAAGTGCTGTTAAGCGGTTTTGAACTCAAGCAACTCGCACAATTGAATTACGACTTGGCGCGAGTGCCCGAAAGACGATTCGACAGCAAGGCAAGTATCACATCAGAAGCAGGAACGATCTGGTCAACCCCGGCGCACTCTTTCGAAAAACTGCGAGGTTCAGTGTCCGCTAATTGGTACCCTCAGATGAGCGGCGACGACTACGCCATGCAGGGGCAGGTTCGCAGCGCCAAAACTTTTGGCAGTGTCCCGTTCGACGAACTGTTCATGCTGGGCATGGAGCGCGATAACGACCTCTGGATGCGAGGTCATGTGGGGACCCGCGATGGCCGGAAAGGAAGCGCTCCCCTGGGCCGAAACTATTTCCTTGCCAACTGGGAAATCGACAAGCGTATCTATCACAACGGTATCTTCAGCGTAAAGCTCAGCCCATTTCTTGACACCGGCAAGATCACCGATCCTCTTCCGGGATTGGGTTCAGGTAAGTGGCTCTGGGATGCGGGAGTGCAAGCGAAATTCCGGGTCCTCGGAGTGGGGATCACAGCGATTTACGGCAAGGACCTGCGCGCCGGCCGTAACGCCTTCTATGCCACGGCTCAATGAAACCGGAGCAGGCAGGTCAGACGCGAGCGGGTACCTGTTGGCGCTCGTAGGCGCACACGGTGTGATACATGGCTCTGTCGAAGAAGTTGTCAATCAGGTGGCGCAACTCCTGGAGTTCATACATTTCGATGGCTGACTCGAAACCTCGAGCCGACCGAATGTAGTCGAACAGATGAGACTTCGACTGCATCAAGGCATAGACAACTTGGCTCAAGGGAATGCCCTCTGCCGCGCGCTGCTTGCCCAAGCCGGAATAGCGGGCTTCGACGAGGGGTCCGGCCTCGCCCACCAGCCACTCGCCGAGATTGTGGTAAATGTCGTGAATCCGAGTGTGTAGTTCCGCAGGAGAAAGCCTGTGATATTCAGAAGTCCGCGGGTCGTCTTGCAAGTCCACTACCACACCACGCGCCAATTGATCGGCATGATCTTCCACCATTCTCACCAAACGCCCTGACAGCATAATCCTCTCCGAATCTCCCCCACTTCTCCACGTTGGATGATCGTAATTGCCACGAAGTTACAGCAACGCTCGGTGCGACGCCGGGCTTTTGGTGCGGATAAGGCTTAACTACATTGGGTGCATTACATAAGAGCTGAAATCGAGATCCCCGGAATGCGGCGAGGGCATCTTGCCCATGGGAGATCATGGCCAGGATGCCACGGAACAAGCGGTAGCGTGGGCGTCCCGCCCGCGCGGTCACGGGAGCGTCCCGCTCTCGCCCGGAACGCGTGAGCATCCTGTCCATGCGCGCTAAGGTAATCTCAGCGGTGAGAGAAAGCTTGTGAAACGGGTGCTATCAGGTCAGTCTTGCCCAAATTGAAGTCGCTCGCAGAAACCCAACCTCCGGCTCCGCCGCCTGCTTTGCGGAAAGTCTCCAACTTTCCCTCGAGTTTCTACATTTCGACTGGCGTTTCCGACCGGACCGGGTCCGAGAACATCCCGCCGTGGGCCAGAGAAGCGGTAAGGCGACATAACCGTCAAGCGGCCACCAATCCCGAAAGAAACCTTTGCATGCGGTCCCAGGCGTGGCGGATAGCGGGGCGCGGAGTTATTTTGCTCCGGGCTTTCCGCATGGATGTTGAAGCAAATGTCGAGGTCATCATATTAAGATGTGTGGAGCAAGATAGGACGCGGTTAAATCCGCGCTTGCGCTTGCGAACGCTACCAGCGCGAAAACACCGACTGAAGCAAACCTGAAGTGTTCTGTTGCGCGCGCCGGACCCCACGTACTGGAACGGCACTTCAGGACGGCCTGCGCGACATCGATATTGAGCGTCACGGCCAGAACGATCTCGGTTATACTTCACGCTCAGCTCAACACTTAGCAACCGAAAACGTTTGGGCTGGGACGGCACCGAAGCAAGAGCACAGAATATAAGGCCGTTTTTGGGAGGCTGATATGTCCGTGGAAGGCCGCAAACCAACACTTCAGGCAGTGGGCTGGTTGAGAGACATGTACAAGGCGAAACTGCTGGATTTGAATCCCCCTTACCAGCGGCGGAGCGTGTGGAACAGCACTTATAAGCAGTTCTTCATCGATACCGTCCTCAAGAATTATCCCGTGCCCCCCATATTCGTCAATATGGAAGTAACCGGAACTGGTGCTACCATCTATCACGTAATCGACGGCAAGCAGCGCTTGACTGCAATTTTAGAGTTCCTCGAGGACCGCTTCCCCATATCGAAGGAAAAGTTTAGCCCACCGAATTTGGCTGGTAAGTATTTCAGCGAGTTGGAGCCTATCACGCAGAAGAGCATTTACGGCTATTTCCTTCCGTTTGAATTCTTCACCGACGCCAATTTAGAGGAAGTAACGGAGATATTCGATCGCTTCAATCGGAACGTCGCACGGTTGACAGAACAAGAGCTTCGCAATGCGAGGTATGCTGGCGATTTCATTACCTTAATGGAGCAACTGGCTGATGAGCCGTTTTGGAAGACGAAAAAGTTTTTCAGCCTTGCGGACATCCGCCGCATGAGAGACGTAGAATTCGTCTCCGTGCTCTTCGTTCTTGAAATGCGCGGCATCTTAGAGGGCGATGATCTTGATTCGTTTTATGCCGACTACGACGAAGGCGTCCCTGACAAGAGCGAGCATATCAGCAGGTTTCGTGCTGTGCTGACTGCTGTCGAAAGGCTTGATCCGCTCCTGCCCGGAACTCGTTTCAGGAATAAAGCCGATTTCTACTCCCTATTCTCCGCGTTGCTTGACTTCACCGAAGACCTAGAGGTGATCGATTACGAGCGCACTACGACGGCCCTTCTTCAGCTAGCCTCCGACGTTGATGAAGTACCTAAATTAGAAGACCTGGCCAACGTGCGCGAAGACGCGTTAGCTTATTCGCAGGCGGTGAGAGCTGGAACCACTAAACAAGAAAACAGACTAAAGCGTAAGGAAATTCTACTGAGGCAGGTCGTACGCCGATGATCGTTCCGGGCGAGTTCGTTCAGGCCTATAATCAAATCTTTCCTGCTCTGGAAAAGCTAAAAGCGAAGAGCGACTTGCTTCTCATGGGGCTCGCAAATTCTGTCGAGGGCCGAGTTATTCAGGGAAGAATCAAGCCAATTGAGAGCGTGGTGCTCAAGGCCGACAAGGATTGTCTCAATAAGCCATTCGAGCAAATTGATGATCTCCTGGCGGCGACCGTCATAGTTCGAAACGAGACTTTCCTCCCTCGTGTAGAGGCAGCAGTTCCTGAATTCTTCGAAGTTATTGATAAGGTGCCGCGCAAGACTGTTCGCCCAGAGTCATTCATCTACGACGATCTTCGCTTTCTCTTGAGATTAAAGCCAAACCCGGTCGATGTTGACCCGGAATTGCGGCAGATGAAATTCGAGCTTCAAATCAAGACGGAAATGCAAGCTGCTGCATCTTCTGCTACCAGGGAGTTGGATTACAAGGCTCAATGGCTGTCGTGGAATCGAACGCGATGGGCAGGCCGCTTACGAGCATTAGTCGAGATGGTTGACGACCTGCTCGTGAGACTCGCAGAAGAATTCGGGGCCGGCGAACCACCAAAAGAGACATATGGCATGTATGCAGAGCGCAATAGGATTATCCAGATTCTTTTGCAATCACTAGATCCCGGTCAAATTCCCGGTGATCGGCGCCGACTGGCTATAATTGTGGAGAGCTTTTTGAAGGAGTGTAAGCCACCGGTTAGCAGTGAGGAGCTTGGGCGGCTGCTAACCAAGGAAGAATATGCGTCGATCCGGCTAGCGCAGTCGCTCTCGGTTACACAAAAAGTCTTCCTCGTTCTGTTTCGCGAAGAGAAACTCCTAGAAAGAAAGGGAGACCCTTCGAGCCTCCTTGGTAAGCGACCATATCTAATCACGAGGGAAATGGTCGATTTCTGTCCAGTGCTGAAGGAAGTTCCAGAGAACCGTCGAGTTGATCTGTCACTCAGCCGTTGATCACGATGGCTGTGCGTACTGGTATCCGCGGTCAGAAGCCGTATTCCGCAGTGCTTGTATGGGCGATTAAGGCCTGACCCGTCGTAAGAAAGAAACTGCTTGACCTTCGCCTTTTATTCGCTTAATTTCATTCAAGACATTTTCAAGTTGGGCCGATAAAATAGCAGGGGTTCAACCGAAGCATATGGGGAGTATAGCTCTGCCAAAGCAAAGGACGTTCCCGGGATTGACGGACAGAAACCAAAGTCCTTGGTTCACACGCACAATTCCGTTTGTCGAAGCGAATTGCGTAAAATCGAGAAGGCTAACGACACTCGAGTTGTGCGCGGGTGCAGGGGGGCAGGCCCTCGGGTTCGAGCAAGCCGACATCGAGCACGTCGGCTTAGTTGAGATCAACAAGCATGCCTGCGCCACGCTGCGGTTGAATCGCCCGCAGTGGGCAGTAATCGAAGAGGACCTTAACGAGTTCGATGGGGCGGCATTTGCGGGCGTAGATATCGTCTCTGGAGGTCTGCCGTGTCCCCCTTTCTCAATTGCTGGAAAACAACTAGGGATTAAGGATGAGCGAAACCTGTTTCCCGCGATGATTCGCCTCGTCGATCAAATTCGCCCCAAGGCAATCATGATCGAGAACGTCCGAGGCATTCTGGACGCAGTTTTTCATGACTATCGCCAGTATATCTCGGGTCAATTAAAGAAGCTCGGTTATCAAACCGGTTGGAAACTCATGAACGCTTCTGACTTTGGAGTCCCACAGTTACGGCCAAGAGTCGTTTGTGTGGCAATGCAAAGAGACTACGCTGACCTCTTCTCATGGCCGGAAGAATCGCGGAAACCGTTGAAGACGGTTGGTGAGGTTTTACACGATCTCATGGCCGCTGACGGATGGAAAGCTGCGAAGTCGTGGCAGGGTCAGGCTGACGAAATTGCACCAACGATCGTCGGCGGCTCGCTGAAGCATGGGGGTCCCGACCTCGGGCCAACAAGGGCAAGACGCGCGTGGGCAACACTCGGCGTCGACGGATTGGGGATTGCAGACGCTCCTCCGCATAGGGACTTTGTGGGAATGCCGCGACTCACGGTCCGCATGGTTGCTCGCCTGCAGGGTTTTCCAGATAATTGGCAATTCGCCGGGTCGAAGACACAAGCCTACCGTCAAGTGGGAAATGCATTTCCTCCACCTTTTGCCCGAGCGGTCGCCGAAAACCTCCGCGCCTGTCTAACTGATTCCCGGAGGCTCGTTCAAGTGGCCGGGTAAAACTGGACTTCCACTGTGGTTGACACCATCTCTTCCAAGAGGCGCAGTGAAAACATGCGCCGGATTAGAAGTAAGGGGATGAAACCAGAGATGGCTGTGCGCCGGCTGGTTCACTCGAAGGGTTTCCGATTTCGGCTCCATTCCCCTTTCCTACCCGGCAAACCTGATCTGGTCCTCCCGAGACTGGGAAAAATTATCGAAGTCCGGGGATGCTTTTGGCATCGGCACAAAGGCTGCATCGACTCTCACATTCCAAAATCGAGACGGGAGTATTGGCTTCCGAAGCTCAAAAGGAATCTGCGGCGGGACAAAGATAATCTTGAGAGACTGCGCGCAATGGGGTGGCGTGTTCTAGTTGTATGGGAGTGCGAGGTGCGAGACGTCGAACGCGTATCGGCAAGGCTCGAAGCGTTCTTGAGAGATTAATCCGTCTCTCCTTTATTGCGCCGTTCTCGCTCCTGCTCAAACCGCCGGACCTTTCCCGAAGGGTCGTCTGGCCAAGGCCTACAGCTTCTCAAGATATAGTCCGAATGCTTCTTTCCTGATGGCCCCTTGTAAAGCTGTGTATCGATGTCCCAGCCGATCACGGGATATCTCAGTTCCCGCAGGCGTTTTTGCCAGTCATCTTGATCGGCGACAACTTCCAAAAGGGAAGATGGAGTGCGGTTGCCGACGCCCACAGCTTTCAGCAACTCTCCGATGCGGACATGGACGCTTTCGTTTGACATGACCTTCCTCATCATTTCCGAATCAGCATTGAGGGAAGAGAAAAAGGCCTTTTTCCCCCCATTGCACTCCTCGCAAATCGCCCATAAGTTCTCCCGGTCGTTGGTCCCGCCCCAGTCCCGCGGCTTCTTGTGGTCGACCACGAGAGTGATTCCATGCGCCTCGATGCTCTTGCCGCACATTTGGCAGCGGCCGTGAGCCGCATGTATGACCTCGGCTCGAAGCTTCTGGCTAATCTGGCCTTCGTCAGTGATGTGGCGCTTTGCCCCATTGCATCTGTATAGCGTCACAACCCTTTTCTTGCCGTCCACTATCACTGTCGACTTCACCTTTTCAATGATGAACCACTTCTTAAGGTCCCGTTTTCTCCGGTCTAGGTGCGTTTGGTCCTCCGGCCGCAGCCCTTCCTTTTCGAGTTCCTGCCTGATCTGGCCACCCGAAATACCCTCCGGGAAGCGCTTCATAACCTCGATGATTTGAAGATGGATTTGTCCCGGCTCACTAATTCCTTTGGCCATGTTCCCGCCTCCGTCCACAGAGCCTTGGTGCCGATCCTCATTGATGATGAACTATGGTCAACTAATTTGTGCCGATGACAGATATCACTTTCACTAAGACAAAGCAAGCGAGGACGAACCTGCTTCACAAGGTCCGCGGCTCTTCGTCGTGCATATTGATTAGCGTGTAGCGTTCGTGTTGTTTAGAACTGCAGGGTGATGCGTGGTGCCCACGGCTCCTCGCACTGTGCTGGCAAACGGCGGAAGTGACCTCTAACACGGAAACAACCCAAAAGGCCGTGTAACGGCCTTGCCACCGAATTGTTGCGGGCCGGGGCACAATTGCTAAGAAATCGACCTTGGGGTGTGAGGGATTCCGAAGCGCGGGGGACTGCCGGCCGGGGCACGTTGCCGGGCGTGGTTTGCGCCGCCGGAAATGTGGAAACTCCAGGGAAAGTCGGAGACCTTCCGCATAGCAGGCGGCGGAGTCGATTCGAATTTGGTTCGTTAATTTAGACAGCAGCGCTGCCGCGTAACCTACTGCGAAACCCAGTTGAATCGCGTTTCTTCTCCCCCATCGCTCGAATCCGCTAGAATAGTCGGTCTTTACGAATAGCTTGGGAGCGCCAAGCGTTTTCGCCTCAGCGTCAATCTATGCGCATCGGAGTCGATACAGGCGGCACGTTCACAGACTGCGTCGTGTTGGCCGGCGGTCAGGTGAAGATTTTGAAGATCTTCTCGACTCCTGCGGATGCCAGCGCCGCCATCGTCGAAGGCGTCCTGCAACTAGCGGGAGAGGATTCATCATCCTCCGGCCGCATCAACAAGAGTCGGCAAGCAAAAAAAGCTGCATCTTCGGTGTTGGAAGTCATTCACGGAACCACCGTCGGTACGAACAGCCTGCTGGAACGGCGTGGCGCGCGCGTGGCGCTCATCACCACGACGGGCTTCGAAGACCTTCTGGAAATTGGGCGTCAGGCTCGGCCGCGCCTCTATGATCTCAACGTGCAGCGTGAACCTCCGCTAGCGCCGCGCGAATTGCGCTTCGGCATCAAGGAGAGAATCGGCGCCGACGGCAAAATCGTTCTCTCGCTTTCCGACGCGGAGATTCGCCGAGTGGTGCGCCAGGTGAAGAAATCGGGGGCGGATTCGCTCGCCGTTTGTTTCCTGTTTGCCTTCGCCAATCCAACGCATGAACAACGAGTGGCTGCTGCGCTCAAAGACTTGGGACTTCCAGTCTCCGTCTCGCACGAAATCCTGCCGGAGTTTCGCGAGTTCGAACGTCTCTCCACCGTGGTCATCAACGCCTATCTCGCTCCGCGTATGGGCACGTACCTGCGCGACTTGGAGTATCGGCTGGGTGCCGGAATTCACCAGCTCGCGCCTTCCCGAGATCGCCGAAAAGGCCCCGCTTCCCTGCGCGCTTTTACCAGCAGACGTGTTTATGTGATGCAGTCGAATGGCGGCATTTCCACCGCGGAGCGCGCGGCCGAGCAGCCCGTCCGCACCATTCTTTCCGGACCGGCGGGCGGGGTGGTGGCCTCCGCGTGGCTAGCGCAGCAGATTGGCCTCGCACGTGCCATCAGCTTCGACATGGGCGGGACCTCCACAGACGTTTGCCTGCTTGACGGCCCGCCGCGCACCACTCATGAGACTTCGTTCGCCGGGCTTCCCGTTGCGGTCCCCGTTCTCGATGTGCACTCCGTGGGTGCGGGCGGCGGCTCCCTGGCGCGTATCGACGCGGGCGGCGCGCTGCGCGTAGGTCCGGAGAGCGCGGGTGCGAGCCCCGGACCGATTTGCTACGGGCGCGGCGGCGAGGAACTGACCGTTACCGATGCCAACTTAATCCTGGGGCGGCTCGACGCCGAGCATTTTTTGGGGGGAACATTCCGTTTGGACGCTGATGCCGCTCAGCGCGGCTTTGAGAAGTTCCTGGCCGGGCCGGGCCGCCGAGCAGGCTTCCGATCGGCGCATGAACTCGCTGCCGGTATCGTGTCTGTTTCCAATGCCACGATGGAAAAAGCCCTGCGGGTCATTTCCATCGAGCGCGGCTATGATCCGCGGGATTTCTCGCTCATGTGCTATGGAGGCGCGGGCGGACTGCACGCTGCCGATCTGGCGCGCGCTCTTGGTTTGCCAGCGGTCATTATTCCGCAGAATCCCGGAGCTTTCTCGGCGCTCGGAATCTTGCTCTCCGACGTGGTACGCGACGTGTCGCAGTCCGTTTTATTGCCAGTGCCTGTGGGAGGGGGGAAGTCGACCATACTGGAATTGCTTTTGGAGCTCGACCGCCACTTCCTGCGCCTCCAACTTATGACTCTTGCCGAACTTCGCATAGAGGGGTTTAACGCCGATCATGCCCGACCTTCACACCGTCTGGACTTGCGTTATCAGGGACAGTCTTATGAATTCTCCGTCCCCTTCACCCCCCGCTTTCGGGAAAGTTTTCATCGCGAGCACGCGAAGGCTTACGGTTATGCTTATCCCGAGCGGCCGATCGAGATCGTTAACCTGCGCCTTCGCATGGTGATTCCTACACCGAAATCCGGATGGCGGGTGCGGAAACCTGGCCCTGCGAGTCAATCGCGAGAAGCTCTCGTTAAGACCAAACCCGTGTGGTTCGGATCGAAACCGCACCCTACGGGGGTTTATGATCGTGAACGTCTTGCTGCTGGCGCAAAGATGAGCGGTCCCGCCGTAATTGTTGAGTACAGCGCCACAACAGTGGTGCCGCCGGACTTTGCGTGTGAGGTTGACGAGCACCTGAATCTGATTTTGAAAAGGAAATGACAATTTCAGCCCGAATTCTTCACCACGGGTTGGGAGGCGAGTTGAACGGGCCGCGGAAAAACGTGCAATCACGTCTCAGCTATTTTGAATGCAACTGCGCGAAGCGCCTTGGAGTGCGGCGGCTCGACGCCGCCTTCCCCTTCGCTTCACGATCACGACGCGATCCCGAGGAAAAGCGGCGTCGAGCCGCCGCACTCCAGGGCGCTTCGCGCTAGCGGAGAACAAACCAGGTCGCAGTTCGCTTGCCACTCGTCAAGGATAAACGATGATGCGTGCCGACGCCGCAGAACTCGAGATCTTCAAAAACCTCTTCCACTCGACGGCGGAGGAAATGGGCGCCGCTTTGCGCCGTTCGGCATTTTCGCCCAACATCAAAGAACGCCGTGATTATTCCTGCGCAGTTTTCGATGGGAGGGGCCGCGCGGTGGCGATGGGCGATCACATGCCGGTGCACCTCGGTTCAATGCCGATGTCGGTGGCGGCAGCACTGAACGCACTAGAGCTGGGTCCGGGTGACATCGCCATGCTGAACGATCCGTATGCGGGTGGCACGCACCTGCCCGATATCACGCTGGTCATGCCGGTGTGGGGGCAGGGACACGGGATTCGGGATTCGGGATTCGCGAATCGGGACTAGGAACACCGCACACTGGCCGCGGAGCTTCGAATGGCGCCGACCTTTATGTTAGGTCTGCCGCTGGTAAGTCCCCCAGGCCGCGGGTCAAGCCCAGTTTCTACGTCGCCAATCGCGCACACCATGCCGACGTGGGCGGCGCACAGCCGGCCTCCATGGGGCTGAGCCAGGAAATCTATCAGGAAGGTCTTCGCATTCCGCCCGTGGCGCTGGCTCGCGGAGGAAAGATTCAGAGAGACGTTCTCGCCATCGTGCTCGCCAACGTGCGAACGCCGCGTGAGCGCGAAGGCGATTTGATGGCGCAGGTGGCGGCGTGCCGATTGGGCGAGCGCCGCCTGCAAGAACTGCTGCAGCGATATGGCTCCGCCCGAACGGGGTTTTACTTGAATTCCTTACAGTCATACTCCGCTCGGCTGATGAAAGACGCTCTGGCAAAGATTCCGGCAGGCACTTATACCGCGGAGGATTTCCTCGACGACGACGGGCACGGAAAGGAACCGATTCGTTTGCACGTGACAATTCAGATTCGCGACGGCAGCGCCACGGTGGACTTCCAGGGAAGCTCGCCCCAGTGCACCGGTTGTGTGAATGCCGTCTTTGCCATCACCTACTCGGCAGTGTTTTATGTCTTTCGGTGTTTGCTGGGCGAGAACGTGCCTGCTTGCGCCGGCCTGATGGATCCCATCGAGGTGCGCGCGCCGGAAGGGAGCGTCGTGAACGCACGTCCGCCGGCGGCCGTGGCCGCGGGCAACGTCGAAACCTCACAGCGAATTGTGGACGTCCTGCTACGAGCTCTGGCCCAGGCGATACCTTTGCGCATTCCCGCCGCCAGCTCAGGGACCATGAACAACCTTTCTTTCGGAGGCATCGATCCTCGCACCGGCGAGCCTTTCGCCTACTACGAAACCATTGCCGGCGGCATGGGAGCCCGGCCTTCCGCCGACGGCCTGAGCGGCGTGCACACTCACATGACGAACTCGCTGAACACCCCCATCGAAGCTCTGGAATCCTCTTATCCAGTGCGCGTGCGGCGCTATTCGTTGCGCCGAGGGTCGGGGGGCAAGGGTAAGTTCCAGGGCGGCGAAGGCATCGTGCGGGAAATAGAATTCCTTACAGAGGTCCGCGGTAGTATCCTATCGGACCGCCGCCGGTTCGGCCCTTACGGCTTAGCAGGAGGGAAACCAGGATGGCCGGGAAAAAACCGATTGACCGTGCAAGGCCGAAAGCAAGACTTGGCAGGCAAAGCCGCCTTCACCGCTCCCCGCGGCAGCGTGCTGAAAATCGAAACACCCGGTGGCGGTGGATGGGGAAAAGGATAGAAGGCAGTGGGCAGTAGCAAGCAAATTCCCGGGCGTTGGAGGATGGGAACAGAACCGAAAATCGAAACTCGAAAATCGTGAGGAGTTTCGATTTTCCAGTTTCGACTCCAAGGAGATAACATGGAACCAGTAAATAGACGTGATTTTATGAAGACGGTGGCAGGGAGTACCGCGTTCGCAGCCCTGGAGGGCAGCGCCGCGATGCCGCCCGATGCCGGCCCGATTTTCCTTTCCACCTGGGCCCACGGTAAGCCCGCCAATGAGCGCGCGGCAGAAATTTTCAAGAGCGGCGGAAGCCTGCTGGATGCCATCGAAAAAGGCATCAACGTGCCGGAAAGCGATCCCAACGTGACGAGTGTCGGATATGGCGGGATACCCAATGCTGAGGGAGTGGTGGAGCTCGACGCGGCCATCATGGACGGCGCCCGCCATCGCGCCGGATCGGTTTGCAACCTGCACATGATCAAGAATCCCATTTCCGTGGCGCGCCTGGTGATGGAGAAGACTCGCCACACCACCCTTGCCGGTGAAGGTGCGTTTCAATTCGCATTGAAAATGGGATTTGAGGCCCAAACGCTCCTGACTCCCCAAAGCCTGCAAAAATGGCAGGACTGGAAGGCCGATCCCCGCCACAAAACCTTTTGGGTATCGCCCGAAAATCACGACACCATCGGCATGGTGGGAACGGATGGGAAGGGACACGTGGTTGCCGGCTGTTCGACTTCCGGCCTGGCGTTTAAGATTCCCGGCCGCGTGGGAGATTCGCCCCTCGTAGGCTGCGGTGTTTACGCTGACGACAACGTGGGTGCGGCGTCCGGCACGGGCGACGGCGACATGATGACCAATTACTGTACCAGCATTTCGATTGTCCACCTCATGGCGCGCGGCGCCTCACCGCAAGACGCTTGCATGGAATTGTTGAAGCACATGGTGAAGACCGACCCGAAGAATAAAGACGCCGAGGTGGGAGTGATTGCCATCAACACCCGCGGCGAAATCGGAGCAGGATGCATGAATGAAGGCTTTCACCTCAAGTACGCTTTGTGGCGTAACGGCGAGAGCCAGCTCATTGATTCGGTCAAATTCATCTAGGGGCAGCCAGCGAGAGCCGATCTCGGGAGATTGTCCCCGTTTCGACCTTACAACCCCCTCACCCCCGGCCCCCTCTCCCCCAAAGGGGCGAGGGGAGAGGTGGTTTCTGAACTCACCTTCCTCACCCATTGGGAACCATGGCTGTGTCAATCTGTATCTACAACCCTCGCCCCCTTGGGGGAGAGGGTGGACCGCGACCGGCGCTTTCGCCAGCCGACGCGGGCCGGGTGAGGGGGTCGCATCGCAATAATTTGACGAGCAGGTTCCGTAGGAGCCGTTATATCAGTACTCGACGACTAGGCAGAACCCGCATCAACCGCGTTTTCCTCTCCTCCGCCCGCAGACCACGCCATCCACACCAGCACGACGCCCGCGAAGAAAGCGAGCGCTACACCGTTCTGCACGAAAAATGAATTCGATTGCGAGAACAAGTCCACGAGGGGTTCCGCCACCATCGCACCAAACAGAACCATCAGATAGGCCAAAATATTGTCGCGAAGGAACAGCTTCACCACCAGAACCGCTCCCACAAGAGGAAGGAGACTGATCGCCCAGCCGACCGCGAAGGCCGCAAACGAATGCACGTGGGACGGCCCCAGCGAAACCAGCACCAGCGCCAAGCCGGCCCAGAGCCACCACGCCCGCGCTTTCCAACCCTCGCGGACGATAACGATGAGCAGGCCAATGATTGCCGTGAAAACCACCGAGCGAGTAAGGGCGGAAAGAAAGAACGCGGCCGCCGGCCATTGGGTGCTGAAGGCCACGGGGAAAAGTTCATCCTTAATCGGCGCATAGGCATGGAACACGCTCGTGAGGAGCGCGCCGATCCGCGCCAGTCCCACGCCGACGGCAAGGCTCAGCCCCAACGCGACCAGGGCATCGCGTCGCCAAATCCGCCGCGCTGATGCGCTAAGAACCTTCCAGGCGTCGGGATAGAAGCTGGCGGCAGCGCCGATCAGCAGCCATCCGAGCAAGCCCTCGCCCAGCGGCACTATAATCGTGCCGACCAGAATCAGCAGATTCCAGACCGTCAGGGGCATGGAAGTATCATACGTGCGGTCCGCCATGGAAAGACCGTTGAGCGCCTCCAGAAGCCCCAGAATACCAAGCAGGAATCCGACCTTCGCCGACCGCCTCCAGGGCATCTGCCCGGCACGGACCAGGTGTACGAACAGAATCAGACCGCCGGCCACCAATGCGAGGATGGTTAGGATCGAAACACCTAACAGAATATTGTTTACAATGGTGTTGGATTCCTGAGCGCGCTCCCATTCTTCCGGCAACTTGAACGACCGCGAGAAGCCCACAACCTGGTCGCCCGCGATATCAACTTCCAGCCGATAATGCGCATCACCCACATTGCGGGGATCGCCGGACTTGGCTTGCCAAACCAGTGTGTAATCCTCGCGGGCCTTGCGTTTAGTCGCGTCAGAGCTCTGCAACTCAAAGTCCTCCAAGCGGTAGCCGTGGTCGCGCACCGCCTGCTCCGCCAACACTCGAGCTTGTTCGGGAGAAAGCGATGCGCCGGGGGCATTCTCTTCCAGGCTGTGCCGGAATCCGAAAACCTCTCCGGAAACCGGATCGACGTAAACCTGGTACTCCTCCTTTTGCAGTGGGCGGAAGTAGCGCACCTCCCATAAGACAAGGCGGGTCGCCTGGCGATATATCTTGTCGGCCTGCTCGAGAGATTTTCTCTCCGCCAGGTAGTGCAGCGCGGAAGGATCAACATTGTCATTGATCCAAACCACGTGGTGGTAAGTCGCCGGGTCGAGCTTCCACTGGCGCAGAAGATTGTCGCCGATCCTTATTGCGTCGCGCGGAGATTCATGCAGAACGACACCCTTGCCGAACCGATAGACGGGAATGAACGCCAGGGCGGCAAAGAGCGCCGCAAGCGCTCCGGCCAGAATAAGCCGCGAGTGGGAAAGCGGCTGGTAAGCCAGCACCGTCTCGGCTGCGGCAGCCTCCTCCGGCAGCGGCACGGGACGAACCTCGGCGGAATTCAAAAGGGCATCCTCTTCCGAGAATGTGCCGGTCTTCAAGTACGCGACCACTGCCACGATAAGCGGGATGACCATCATCCCCGCCGCCACTCCGCCTGACAGCATGAGGTAATGATTCGGCGAGCGCAGCAAAAGGAAAGCGGTATAAAGCGCATCCACGGAGTAATGCCAAATCAGCGTGGCAAGAATTCCGAAGCGCAGCATGATGAAGCCAATGATCACGCCGCCAAAACCCACTTCCAGACCGCGAATGAAAAACGGTTGATTGGGGTAAGCCGAGTGCAGAAATCCCCAAATGAAAGCGGCCAGCACAATGGCGAGAGGGCCCGATTTCAAAAACCTCCGCAGCAAGGGGATGGCAAACGCACGGAATTGTATCTCCTCGGAAACCGCGGGGAAGAAGCCGACGAACAGAACCATGACCCAAGGGAAGCGCGTATTGAGCAAATCCGAAAAGGGAACGTCCGCGGGAGCCCACGCGCCCAATTTCCCAGCGACCAGATAAAACACGGTTTGGTAGGCAAAAAAGAAGAACGTAAGGGCAATTCCCACCACATTCGCCACAAAGAACGATCGTGTCCGTAGTCCCTTCCAGCTAAAGTAGCGGCGGATCGAAATAGACCCCGGATAGCTGTCACGGTAAAGGGGTTCCGTACTGGCCATAAGCAAGAAGATCAAGGCGCCGAATCCCAAAGCTGCGAGGAGATTGTTCACCAGGTAGCCGCTCACAAAGCTGGAATAGGAATCCGTGGTGCGATAGTCGAATTCCGCCTGCGAAAACATATTCACCTGGCCGAGAAAATAGAGCACGGCGGTGACGAACCCGAAAACCAGTGAGAGTTGAATAGGCACATCGCGTTGGCGGAGGCGCCGGATCAGAAATGCAAGTCCGGCGACACACAACAACATCCAGGGCACCTCGTCCACGACATTCGCGGCCGTGTTACGGGAGCGCAGCTTCTGGTAGTCGCGCGCCCAACCTTCGGGGACCTTCACAAATTCGCGATAGCCCGCCACCTGGTCGCCATCCACTTCCACTTCCAGGCGCGCACTGCCGTCGCCGAGTTCCACGCTCTTGTCTTTCCAGGTGAAGGAGTAGTCGGTCCGGGCAGGACGTTTCTCGCTGACCGAATCGACGAATTCCAACCCCGCAAGATCGCGCCGCATGACGTCCGTGAGAAACTTCTCCGCCAACGCCCGCGCCGCAGCCGAATCCAGATTCGCGCCGGGCGCCGATTCCAGCAGTTCCCGGTCGAATCCCGCCACCTCGCCCGCGGGAGTCACATCAACGCGGAATTCTTCTTTCTGTTGAGGTTTGAACCAGCGATGCGACCAGCGCCAGAGACGGATTGGGCCGCGCGTCAGGGTATTCATGCGCGCCAAGCCTTGCGTGCGCTCAAGGTAGACCTTGGCGTCGTCGTCAAAATCAAATACCGCAGTGTGCCGGTAGCCACTGACACTCCACCCGCGATCGGCGAGGAATTTGGTGGCCAGCGGGGTGGAATCGTCGCGGTTCACCCGGAATTCAATGGCCGCCTCAGGGAAAGCGTGGGAAAAGTACTTCACCCCAACGGCCAGGGAGATGCCCGCCACAACCACGGCGATTATGATGACCCGGCGATCCGCAGAAGTCAGAGTAGTCGACATGTGTTCCCCTTCCCTACATCGCAACGCAAAGCAGAGCAGATTATACTCGGTTGTCCGTTGTCAGTCGCCAGTTGTCAGTAGATGCGGTGCCGTCCAAATTTGTGGGTAGCGCCGGGCTTCAGCCCGGCACGTGCCGCCCTAAAGAACGGCGCTACACTTAAATTAGGGCAGTACCGCAAATGCGGCCTGAATACTGAGAACTGACAACTCTCTAAGGCAATTCCTTCACCATCACCCACGCAGTGGACCCGTCAGCATAGTAATTTTCAATCTCATCGACCTTGCGGTAACCACGCGCGTGGTAGAACTTCTGAGCAATAAGATTGCCCTGCGCGGTTTCGAGCCCAATCATGCGCAGACCGTGATCACTCGCCCACTGCTCGGCGGCGTCCATAAGAACTGAGCCTACCTTGCGCCGGCGCCAGGCTTTCAAGACATCGATGGTAACGATATGAAGGATGCGACGCGGCTCACGCTGCGCAATCAGGAAACCCGCGATTTCGTCACCTTCTTCCCCCACCCAGGTTTGCGCGTGACGGTGGCCGATGAAAGCCGTCAGTTCCTTCTGTGTGTAGGAAATTCCCGGAGCGAAGCAGGCCTGATCGATTTCGTACAGGGTTTGCAGGTCATCGGGGCGAAAGGGGCGAAGGCGCATAGGAGGTGTGCGTCGGGAATTGGGGGCGCGTCAGGCTGGCCGTGAGATTTCCAGCATCCGGTCGATATCCGCCTCGTCATTGTAAAGGTACGGTGAGACTCGAATCATGCCTTGGCGCAAGCTCACGGCGATATGATTCGCCGAGAGTTTCCGGTGCAATTCCGCCGTCGACTCCGTAGTCGAAGCCTGGAAACACAGAATCGTCGATTCGTGACCGGGCAGCGACGCCGCCGACAGCTTATAGCCAAAGGCGAGCAGCCCTGCCTGCAAGCGATGCAGAAGCGCGCGACAATGGGCATTCACGGTTCGAATCGTAACCCCTTCCACGAACTCCAAGGAAGCTTCCAGGGCATGGAGGTTAATAAAATTCCCAGTTTCGCCGGAATCGAACACGCGCGCGTCGTGAATCAACCGGAATTCGTCCATGGGGAGCGAGTCAAAATCGTCCGCGCCTTCCACCGAGTACCAGTTGATGACGGGCAGGTCAAGTTTGTCGAGTAAGTCGCGCGCCACATAGGCAAACCCGGTGCCGTAAGGGCCCAGAAGCCACTTGTAGGCCGCGCAGGCCATCAAGTCTACGGGCAGCGCGTGCAGATCCAATTCATTCGCACCCACTCCTTGCGTGCCATCCACAACCAATATCCCGCCCTGGGCGTGAATCAGCGCACCAAAAGCGGCGAGATCGATCCGGTACCCGCTGGCATAATTCACCCAGTCGAGCGCCAGAACGCGCGTGCGGGGCGTCACCTCGGCAGCCACTTGATCCAGGGTCACTTCCCCTCCGGCCGGATGGATGACCTTTACGGTCACCTCCTTCCGTCGCAGGTGGAGCCACGTAAAGAGATTGGAGGGGAAATTCGAGCTCGCCACCACGACCTCATCGCCCGCGGCAAAGGGCAAACCCGCTGCCGCAATGCCGATGGCCTGCGTGGCGCTGCTGGTGAGCGCAATTTCAGTGTCCGCAGCGCCGGTCAATCGGGCAATGCACGCGCGGACGCGCTTCGGCAGGCCAAAATACTCGAGGGCCTTCAGGCGATCGGGATGCGTTTTGAGTTCAATGGCCCGGTGAATCCGGTCCACTGTAGCTCGCGGGAATGGCCCTTGGTAGGAACAGTCGAGATAAACCAATGGCGAGAAATCGGAAAACTCCTGACGGTAATTACGCATAGGTGGTTTCAATTTATCGCGTGGAAGCAAGGAATGACAAGTTTTTCGTCGCGCGGGCAGTGCCCTAGTCTGAATGTAGCGCCGTCCTTTAGGGCGGCACATGCCGGGCTCAAGCCCGGCCCTACACCAGAAACCAGGCAACGTCACTTGCCACGCATGCGGGCGAAGAAGGACGGCTTGCGGACTTCCTGCTTTACCGAGACTGCCGCCAGCCAAGGTTCGACCTTATCCGCTGCCCAAGGTTGGCGGGCGCGATCCCACGCGACGACCTCCAGCAACGAAGTCCACAGCTCCAGGCAATGGAGGCACTTGCTGCGATGCTCTTCCGCCGGACTCTTGTCATACCAACTCGCCTGGCCGTCAAGAATGCGGATAAGCTGCCGGAGGGGGGTACAATCCTTCTGTCCACTCGCGCGCGCGGCCTGGCAGATGCCGATCCAGTTGGCGGGCCACAAGCAGCGGTCCTCGCTTCGCTCTAGAACTGAGGCGTAGCTGGAGCGCAATCGTGCCAACCCTTCGCCCGCTACCGCAGGAGTAATTCGCAGAATCGTTTCAAGGGTGCCCTGGGAGTACCCTGCAAGGGTCAGGAAAGCAATTTCCCGATGGATCAGAGGCAGACCGCCGAGCAAGACGCCAAGCGTCTCGACCGTGGGCGCGGGAGGGGCTGCCGCATCCTGTGATGGCTCCAACTTAGCGGCAGCCCTGTCCTGGAGAAATCCTCGCAAACCTACCAGAAACTCGCGCTCCGATTGGTGCGAAAACCCTTTCAAAATCGCGCATTCATTCGCGCTCAAGGCAGCAAGAGCATCACGCCAGTTATCCCCACACGCGCTGGGATCCCAGGGCGAATAGATACCGAAAAAACGCAGCGCCATAGGGGTGTAATCCCCCAGGAACGCTCGCCAAGCTTCAGCGTTTCCTTCCTCGCATCCCGGAAGGATTTTATGGAATGTTATCAATTTAGCCATTATGGAAATTTAGAAGCCCAATTCGGCAGGCTTTCCTGCAATCGCCTGACTTAAACTTCGAGGGAGATTAATCCTCCATCGTATCCCACTTACCGCCGCTCGGCCTCCCGTATGGTCTGCTCCAAGTGTGCTTCCACTAACGTGGCGGTATCACTTACGGCTTGGTCGAGCGCCGGCGGATTGAACGGCCTATAAATAGAGTCCTGCCACACAGAACCGCCCGAGCGATCGGAAATAAACACCTCGGAGTGCACACGCTTCAGATGCCGAGATTCCAGGCAAGACCCCCGGAGGATGGCATCTGCTTCCTTCTCCTTCGTGACGATATGGAACCGTCCCCACTTTCCCAACGCCTCAACCAGCTTGTCGCTCAGCGAATTATCGATTCCCTCGATATAGAGGGCGTGGATTCGCATCAGTTTTCGAATGTCCGTGGTGGTGGAGGTCATGGGGCCGGAACCTAATGCCGGACCGGTTTTAGGACCCAGCGTGGGGCGCTCCTCCGGTTGTTGCTGCTGTTGCTCTTGAGAAGGCTGTTGTTGCGGAGCTTGCTGATCGCCTTTCTGCCCCGCCTGAGCCCACATCGCCAAACTGGCAAGCAGGCAAATCGCGAGAGGTTGGGCATCCCATTTCATGGCGACCTCCCCGGGCCGTAACAATTCCAAGCCGGCCCATCCACTCCGAAATCCCCCTATCGATAGGAACGTCTTCTAGCCTGTAGCGACCGATTGCGGTCTTTCATATCCTGCATCGCGTCCTTCTGCCTCTGCTTCAAGTCGCGAAGTTGGCGCTGCATTTGGTGTTTTGCCTGAGTGCGCTGCGCGCTGGAAACCCTCTGGTTCTTCCAGGAGAGCTTCCGGTTCTGCTGTTGAACCATTAAGGCGTGTCGTTCAAGCTTTTGCTGCGACTTCAGCATCTTTTGTTGCGTCCGCCAATCGACACCCTGGGCCTGGGCAACAGTGGCCAAGCCGAGCCCCAGACACATCATGGCGATCAAGACGATTAGACTTTTGCGCATTATGCCTCCACACCCGCTTAGGTAGCTGCCAGACGCGAGTACGTCCCGCCGTAAGCGTTGCGGCTTGGAGTATCCCCTCTCCGCGAGCATCTTAGCCAGATCGCGAACAGAGTACAAGAGTACATTAGTTTATCATACAGGCCCAAAACCCCGCGGAGATTGGTACTGTCCTAATCTGAGCCGTAGCGCCGGCTTCCAGCCGGCACGGGAGCCGCCAAGATGGCGGCGCTACAATCATGTCAGGACAGCACCCGGAGATTGGTGCTGTCCTGATTTCGGATGTAGCGCCGGGATCGAGCCTGGCGCGTGCCGTCCTAAAGCGCGGCGCTACGTTCCCGGCTCGAGACCTTCGATTCGCGATTACTGACTCCTGACCGGTCTGGAGCGATGACTCGTGCGCACGGTTTTCAACTCCTCGATGGTCTTGGCGACTCCGGGCGAGTATAGAGCCCCCACCCATTTTGGATTCAGCCATTCTGGTTGCGCGTTCGATACGCCAGCGAACTCGCTCACAGCACGGTCGAATTGCTGCGCTTGCCATTCCGCCACCGCCATACCCATGCGCCTCTCATCGAAAGGTTGTGCGTGCCGGTTCGGCAAGGCCTCGATGGGAATGGGAACGTACCGAGAAACCGAGAAACGTTGAATCGCAGCTTCCAGATTGTGTTGTTCCACCAGCGCCCAACCCAATTCAAGCTGCATTCTTTCATCTGCGGGCCGCTGCTGCACTGCGCTCATTAGCAGTTCTGCAGCCCGATCAAAACTCCCCTCCCGGTAGTACCACCAGCCCCATCGGCCCCGCAGTTCGGGCGGCAGGTCAGCCTCGGCGCCCGCCTTAAGAGGATCAATTACCGCCTCGGCAGCCGCCTTGCCATGCGCTGCGAGGGTCAGACCTGCAAGTTCGACGGCCGGCACCAATCGTGGCTTCCACTCCGGATGTTTGGCCAGCAGAGCTTCGAATTCCTGAAGCGACAGAGCGGGCGTGTGGCGGGCGGCAAGGGCATTCGCGAAGGTCGCCACGAGTTCGTCATCATACGAAGTCTTTTCCAGCGCTTTGCCGAAGGCCGACGCGGCCTCGGAAAAATTCGCCTGGGCAAACTGCGCGTTGCCGAGCGCCAGCAGGGCGAGCTTCTGGTCCGGCTTCACCTCCACCGATCGTTGTGCCCAAGCGGCGGCCTCTTTGTAGTGCCCGGCTTCATAAGCGCGTTGCGCGCGCTCCGTCCAGAAAATGTACGCAACGGCCAAATCACGTTCATGCGTCAGCCCACCCCAGTTGTTATTGGTAATCAGCTTGCGAACTTGCTCGATGCGCTCCGAGGGCAGAGGGTGCGAGCGAAAGTAGCCTTCAATGGTTTGAATGGCCACGCGTGACAGCTCTTCCTGCGGCGATTGCGCGCGCCGAACGTATTCCTGATAAAGGCGATCGAAGGTCTCGAACATGCGCTCGGCGCCGAGGGGAGAATACCCCGCCCAAACGGCAAGTTGTGTGCCTTCACGATCGGCCTCAAGTTCCTGGTCCTTGCTGTAGCCGGCTTCAAAAATCGCCGCCGGAATCGCTACTAATGCGCCCAGTGGAATCCTCCGGAGGCGCGCCTCTGTCTGCACGCGTTCCGCGCAATGGTAATGGTCGATGTGCTCGATCTCATGACCAAGCACCGCCGCCAGTTCGTCCTCGCTGTCCATCAGGGCCACGAGCCCGGCGCCAATGTAGACGTGCCCGCCCGGCAGCGCAAAGGCATTCACAAAATCCATGTCCGGAATGTAGTGAAACCTATAAGGCAATTTGCGATGCGCGTGCGCCGCCACGCCGGCCCCCACTCGGTTGACGTAAACCCTCACCGCCTGTTCCTGCTGTTTCGCTTCCCGCGTCCGGCCGGCGTTGAGGTGATCTATGTGAGTATTCGCCGCCAAGCGATTGCCAATATCGATTTCTTCCTGATCGGAGAGGCGAGTGGCCGCCATCGGCAGCCGGCTCAGCTCCCACTCCGAGTCGGCGATGAAATAGAGCAGCGAAGCGGGTGTGACGCGCACGTCCACGGGGTGCCGCTCCGACCACACCAACGCGGCGATTCCCAAGGTTACGATGATGGCGAAGTTGATCCAGCGTTGCATGAAAGAAGTTCTCAGCAGTCAGTTCTCAGTTTTCAGTCCGGGCTAGCATCAAGCCCCCAAATCAGAACGATCGCGATTTCTGGCATCTGGCACCCGACGCCTGACACCTAGCATTTACAGATACTGCCGTATCGTCTCGCGAAAACGCGTGTAGAGGAACGAGACTCCCCACAGCGCGGCCCCCAGCACGAAGAAGGTCAAGATTTTGTCGCGGAGCTGCAGGCCCCAAACGTCAATCACCACGATCTTGCCCACGCACAGCAACAACAGTCCCAGCCCGCAGAGACGATAACTGCGCTGTCCCACCGCGAGCGCCAGGAGGAAGACGGCCACCGCTTCCACTCCCCACGCCACTGTTACCATACCCTTCGGCACTTCCAACGCCAGAAGAACGGTGAGCAGGAAGAACGGAATGAAAAAGAACACCTGGTCCGGCCGGCGCTCAAAGAGATTGAATACCCGCCCCCATAGCCCGCGTTTAGAAGAATCATCCTCCGGCGATCGCCGCAATTTGAAGGCAAAGGGCAGCACCGCAAAGAGCAGCGCGACAGTTACACCGACGGTGATGCTGCGGCCCTGCAAGGTGGGCGCGGGGAAATAACTCCGCTGGTAGAAATTGTGCAGAGTGCCACGCATCAGGACCGCCATGCCCAGCAGCAAAGCCTGATGCAGGAAGGTCCGCTTCTCGTAACGCCAGGCAATTGCCACCAGCGCCCAGACCATCGCCGCCCACGCCGCCACCACCCAATCGGCTTCCAATTCGAAACGCGCCCAGCCGGCCAGCGTAAAGGTGCCCATGAAGCAGAGCAGTTCCGCCGCCTTCCAGCGCCGCTCAGGCGCAAAAACCTCGATGGGCAGTAGTGCAGCGCCCGCGGTCCGGCCCTGCGGCTCTTCCACCTTTCCCGAGGCATCGAGCACGCCGTACACATAGAAGAATGCAAGCGCCAAAGGCACCGTGGTATAAAACCGAGGGCTGAGCTGGCCCGGCACTCCCGCGGCGTTGAAGTTCACAAAGAAAAGGCGGAGGAAGCTGGATGCAAATGCCAGGTAGGCCTGCAAACGCAATTGCGGCAAGCGGCGGGCGCGTCCGATTTCAAACAGCGCCAGCCCCAGGAGCGTCCAGGCCAGCGCCACACTCAAGGGCTTCAGCTCGTACCAGGCAAGCGTCGCGACCAGCAGTGTTGCCGTCCAAGTGTGCCAGGAGGATACGTATCGTACGGCCGCCGTTCGCGGCAGGCCCGACCACCGCGCACTCGCATAAAGCATGGTGGATGTCAGCACCACCGTCACGACCCGAACAAGAAGGTGGGGGTTCGGCGCCCCGAAGTTCACCGCCAGGACGCGGAGAAATGCCAGGATGGCCACTCCATGGCCCTGGTAGACAAATTCCCGAATGCTGGTGCGCGAACCTAGAACCATCAACAACAGCCCCAGGGCGGCGAATCCCACGGCGACCCACGGTTCCGGCGCAAGCCACCAAATGCCAATGACCGCAGTGATGCCCGCCGCGTACGACAGCACGCGCAGCAGCACTGTGTCGAATCGAGATTTCGTCAGGGCCGGGAAACGGCGCGCCAGCCAATGCACGTCGCCATAGAAAATCAGAGTTGTGGTGGAGAACTCCAGGATGCCGCGAATCAGCTCGCCGGGGCGGAATCCCTTCCATTGCAGGTCATAGATCTGATTCAATGCAAAGCGGTCCAACTGAAAGGCGACAAGCAGAGATGCCAGCAAACCCAGACGGCAGAAGATGATTTCATCCAGAAAAACGCCGGCCAGGAACAGCGCTTCCGCTTCCGCCAACCACATAATCGGCAGCGTCTCACCTGAATACTTGAACGGAATCGCCGCCACCATCAGCGTGGCGCCGAGGACGCTGAGAACCACGAACGCCGCGCGCCGCCGTCGCGCGATGGGCAATTGTCCGAGCACGAATTCAATCGCGCCGAGCGCTAAAAGACAGCGGAAAGCCCATTCGGGGTGCACCGATTGGTACTTCATCACCGCCAGCAGCAAGAAGGTGTTGAGCAGCGCGGCGAAGGTGGAGACTTTCTCTTCCCCCTCGCTCAACCCCCGGCGCAACAGGTAGGAAATGCGAAATACCAGCCAGTAGAAAAACAATAGCGCGGCGCTCGGAATGAACTCTGGGAAGTGGTGACGATGCCCTCCCATGGCTTCGATGATGGGTCGCAGCCAGAAGAAGTGATTCAAGAAAACGGCCACAATCGCCAAGACTTCCAGGTCGAACCATCTTCGCTTCACCACAATCACTACTAACGCCACAACGAGTATGGCGCTGGCAATGAGACTCGTGGCGGGGGCGTGGCTGATGTTGATGGTGGAAAAAGCGAGCAGGAAGGCGAGCCCGGTGACCGCTCGCGATTGGTAGCGCAGGGTATGCGCCACCATCGCCGCAGCCACGATCACGAGCAAGACGAAATCCCAGGGTTCCGAGCCCAGAATTCGTGCGGCTCCGATGTGATTCATCGCATAGGTGGTGAAGTAAAGCAGCGCCCAACCGCCACCCATGGCGGCGCGAGCAAGGACTCGCCACTGCTCCCGGCGCTCAAAGAAGATGCCAGCGCCCAGAAACACACCGCCGACGGCGAAGCCGACGAGCACCTTCCCAGCGGGGCCTAACGCGTGCATCTCGTAGGCCAGAAACAGCGCCACGCTAATCACCACGCTAATCATCCCGAGCTTGTTGAGCCAGTCCGTGCCGAGAACTTCTTCCATATTCAGCGCGCGCCTGGCGGTCGCTTGGGACGGAGGCTTATGCGCTCCCAACATTTCCAGGCGCGGCGGTGCAATGGGTGGCACAGACGCAGATTGACCCGCGGTGGGCGGCACGGTCGCAAGCGCGGGCGGATTCTCGATGGGCAACAATGCGGATGGCGCAGTCGATACTGGCGGCGCACCAGGTTTGGCGGCAGGTGTCGGTGAGTCCGGTTTAGCCCTCACGACCGGCGGGGGAGACACTTTGAGCGGGGGCAGTGTGGGCGTAACGCTGGCAGCGGGGCGCGGAGGTTCGATGGAAGGCGCTTCTGTGCCTACCGCAACAGTGGGAGGCTTGGGTGGCTCTGGCGGAGCGGGTGTCGCTGGCGCAGGGCCCTCGCGACCCGTCGATGCCCGGCGGAGTTCACGAAGCGCCTCGTCCAAAACGATGGTCTGCGCTTTAACGCGGCCCTCCACCTTTTGTAGCTGATTCTCCAGGACGAGAACGCGTTCGGCGAGTTTGCGCTCGCTCTCCCGACTCTGTTCGGCCTTCCGCCCGGCAGAACTCGCCCGCACAAGAGCGACAATCGGAAGCCCTAGGACGAGCCCAACGAGACCCAGCGCGATTAAGATGCCGAAAACTTCCACAGAAATGACTCCGCGAGAATTGGCGCGTATCCTAGCACTGAAATAGAAAGCAAACAATGACGGCCGGAATAATTACGAGAAACCCATGGCGCTCCTATCCGGCGCGAGCGCGAAGCTCATCGTGCTTTAGCCAATTGACCAGAAAAAGCGCCGCGATCAGCAGCAGCGGGCCCGCAAGGGTCACCACCCAATCGGCATGGCGCCGCCAATTGTCTTGAGCGTACCACACGCCCAGCCCGGCAAATCCCGCCGCGCCAATCCACTCCCATCGCCAGGCAATCGCCAGTACTGCCACAACGATGTAAACAGGAACAAGATGGATCAGAAGCGCCAGCAGAGTTTTCCAGAAGCCATACCCCTCGCTGAACACATCGAGCGCGAACAAACTCAGGAAAATGGCGAAAGCTATACAGGTGGCGCGCGGTATCCAGAACAGCGCCCTTCTTGAAAAGGTGGTCATTTCTCCTCCTACTTCCCGCCGAATTAGGCCGCGCGATGATACCCGCAACGTGACGGGTTCCGCTCACGGACGCCAGTTTGCCTGGAAAAACGGGACGCCGCTACGGGACCTGTGACAGTTTGGGAAGTGTCACAACGCGCGTTCCATCGTAGGCTGTAATAGATAGCCCATTCTTCTCTTGACGCGGATGGCCCTAAGATGTACGCTAGTCCGTGAGGCTGGCGCCTGCCGGCCGCGGTGTAGGTTCCCGCTCCTGCCCGGAGAGTCGGGGCAGACCCCTTCGGGCTGAACGGTGAGTTCCATATTGGGAAATCCCGAAAGAGCAAAGCAAAATTGGAAGAAATAAGAAGGTGTCAGGGGTCGGACTGCGGGGAGACATCGTCGGCACGCGATTTCCTTTGCGCGGAAAACCGAAGAATGAAGGTTCATCCGGGCATATTGATGAAAACAAAGGGAAGCTGGTTTCAGGTGTCAGGTGGCAGGTGGCGGGTGCCAGGGAATCAAACCAAGCTCTGTGGCCAAGCCCGAGGGTCGTCGCGCGCAGAGGCTCTGCAAAATGAAGGTTCATCCGGGTATGTTGATGAAAACAATGACAGTGACATAATGTCGTATTTGGTTCGCAGCGAATGGCGAGACGCGCATTGCCTACTGCCCTCTGCCTACTGCCTACTCCGGTCCCACAGCGGGGCCCAGTAGCCGACACGTCACGAACCCAGGTTCAGCAAGCGTGCGGCATTCTCGTAATAGACCTTGCGAAGGATCTCATCCGGCAGACCCAGGCCGGAGATTCTCCAGCGGCCTTGGGGAGGGACCGGCGCGGGGGCATAATCAAAGTACTCGTCTTCAGTCTCCAGGAAGCGGTAGTAAATCTCGTACAGTTCGTCGCTGAAGATCTGCTGCGGAGTCTCCAAGCCGTGCGGCGCCGCGTCCGTTCCCATCATGATGCGGTCCCGGTACTTGTCGAAGAATCTGCGCGACTGCCGCGGCTGCCGGCCAAGTTCATTGAGGCGCGCGGCCGTCTCAACGTGCATATTGGGCATCCGGTCCAGGCACTCAGCTACGTAGGCTAAGTCCTCTCCGCGATTGCCCACGTGCAAGGCCATAAACTGCGTCTTGGGGTGGCGGGCAAACACGCGATTGCGCGCCTCAAGCAGTTCCATTTTGCCGGGAAAGTCGCGGCCATAAAATGACCAACTGGGATGGTTGTTCAACTCTTCGAATCGCTCGTTGAAGCGGTCGATGGGCAGGAAAAACGCGTCAGGATCGGAAGTGTGAATCGACACCGGCATACCAAGCGCGCCACAGGCTTCCCACATGGGATCGAAGCGGTGGTCGTCCAACTTCACCAGACTCCCGGTGGTCACATTCTCGCGCAGGTAGAGCCCCAGCGTTTTCAGGACCTTCAATCCCTTGGCGCCGGCCTTGTGGGCGCGCTCGATCTCATCCGCTTGGAACTGCGCGTAACCGGGCTCGTTTGTGCGCTCCCACCACGGCTCGGTAAACACCAGGACGCGGCCGGGGTAAGCCGTCTGCCACTTGCCGATGACTTCCACCAAACCTTGGCCGTGTCCGCCGGTGAGATCGATCATGGTACGGATATTCTTGCGAGCCATAACGGCCAGGATTTCTTCCGGAGGAGCCGGGTATTTCATCTTTTCGCCAAGGGGAACTCCGTTCTGGCCCGAGGCCTGGAAGGAAAGGTGAGTGTGGACGTCGATCACCGGGAACTTCGAGCGCGGCACTTTGGTCTCGGGCACGTGGAGCATGCTTTTCGGCTTGAATTCACTCAGGTCAAGCGGCGTCTTGTGAACCTCGGCAGGCTTCCCGCCGCCAGCGGACGCGAACGCCCGCGTAGGCGATGGCGCTGCCTGGCTTCCCGCCACTGCCGCAACGGCGCCGCGCAACCATTCTCTTCGACTCCAGAAACTCATAATCTCTTCCTCACTTTTCTTTCGATCGGTGTGGCTAACTGTCCCACCTTAATCCCCACACGCGGGCTGATTCACCAAGCGTGTCAGCTTAGTTCGCCTCTGCCAGGGTGTCAACATTTCCGCGCTCTACTGTCGCGGTGTGACTTCGTAGCGGCGAGTTTGCCTCGCCATGTGGCGGCATAAAGCCGCCTCTCCATCAATTTGAGCGACCCACCTGCTCTGGCTTCGAATCCCGTTGTGAATTTGCGAAGCGTCCGCCATAATGGCCGGTTTGATGTACGCGCATCCGGCCCACCGTGGAGGTTGTTGATGACAAAACAGCTCGCCGGTTTTGTGGTCCTTATCATCGTGTCGGGAGGGAGTGGAATGGTGGAAGCAGCGAAGGTCCCTGGATCGCAACCGCAAACCTATATCGGCAACTCGCAATTCATCTCCAAGTCTACGGCGCAGGATTTTGTCCCCGACGGCAATCTCGCGAAGCCCGTCTGGCGCGGCGCGACTTGGGTGAAGGTTGACCATGACGCCTTTAAACCGGCCACCTATCCGCAATCCGCCACTGAGATCGCTTCCCTCTGGACGCCCGCTTACGTCTACTTCGCGTTCCGATGCACGTACACCACTTTGAACGTCTACGAGAGCAAGGATACCAGTAAGGATTTCTGGACGCTCTGGGACCGTGATGTGGTGGAGGTGTTCCTGAACCCTCAGCCGGAGCACATGAAGCACTATTACGAGTTTGAAGTAGCGCCCAACAACCTTTGGATCGATCTCGACATCGACCTCGACAAGAAGCCGTTCAACGATCCGAAATGGGATTCCGGCTTCGAGCACGCGACGCACATCGATGCCAAGAACCACGTGTGGACCTGCGAAATGCGGATTCCGGTCGCCGGTCTAAAGGGAACGAAGCCGCTGGCGGCGAATGCCGAGTGGCGGCTCAACTTCTATCGCGCCGACGGCCCCGGCAACGACACCCAACGACGGTTTCTCTCCTGGAGCCTGGTGCACAATGACACCAACTCGTTCCATGCTCCGTGGTCGTTTGGGGTGATTCGGTTTGTGAAGTAGGGGCGGTTCGCCGCGGAGACGCGGAGGCGCAGAGCAATAAGAGAAAGTCAAAAGGCAAAGCGCAAAAGGCAAAAGTGAAGAGCCGCAGGTTTTGAGTCTGTCTACTGCGCTACCGTCTACCGTATCCTGTTCTCAGCGCCTCTGGGCCTCGGCGGTGAACGCCATCCTTATTCCACAACCTCGTCAAGAATTACGGCTGAGCTGGTTTTCTCGCCAAGTGCCTGCGGTAAACCTGGTTTCCAACCACAGCGTAAAGGTATTGATGATCAGCGCCGCCGAACGCGATTCCGGAAACTGGACCCTGCGATGGGTCGGCCTGTTCTGGCCGATTAAGGATCGCCACCACTCTTCCCTGCTGATCGCAAATCTGAATCCCTAAGACGGTTGCGACGTAAAGTAGACCCTGGTCGTCCACCGCCATGCTAGACGCGCCACTTGCTGAGGCTTCATCGGTTGTCTCCATGCGAAAAAACGGTTCCCCGTTAGCGAGTGAGCCGTCCGATTGCAGTTGGTATGACCACACCCACTTGCCGTTCGGGTCACTGACGTAAAGCATCGATTGATCGGGTGACAGGCAAACGCCATTCGCAACGAAGGAACGAAGTCCCCAATCCTCACCCGGGAAGTAATGACTCCAATCGTGGAGATTGCCGGGAGGAACGCTCGGCACCTGGAGAGGAAGGCTTACCACTCCGCCGTCACCTGTGAAGAAGAGCCCACCATCGCGCGTAACAACGATATCCTGACAGTGGAGATCGCCTCCCACACGGAGACTTTTCGTTCCGTTTGACGAGTAGGTGACAATCCCTTCGTCGTTGCAGCTATAGAGCCGACCATCTGGCCCGAACGCCAGACTTCGCGCACCTTCCGCGTCATTCACAAAAGTCGAAACATGACCGTCCGGATCAATCCGGTAAATGGCTTCTCCCGAGGGATCTCCGGTGAACACGTTACCCTGTTGATCCACAGCGATTCCCCGAGCATCCTTCAACTTCCCATTGAGCAGTAACAAGGAAGCCGGGGCCTTGCTGCCCGCACCGCCCGCAAATGTCGCCATTTCCTCCCAATCGGTATCCACACCTTGAAAGCCGGTTTTCGGATCGCCAAGAGCTCTCATGGCGGGCTTCGCAATCGGTTGGGGATAGTCGCGCCACAGCCAGCGCAAGGCATCCGGCATGATCGCTCCACCCTGAATCATGTCGTGGTCCTTGTCGCCGGTCACGAACTTGACGTCATACGCGGCGAAGGTAAGGGCGGATGCCATGGATTGATTGGACACCCACCAGTCGCCGGCGAAGTTGTTGAGATCATGACTGCCGTCCTGAAGGAACACCCGGAGCGGCTTCGGCTCGGTCTTACGGATCAGCGCCGGATAGACATCGCCTCCGCGCAGATCGGTGAAGCTGCCGATAAAGCTCAGCACGCGGCGAAAGGCCTCGGGATGGGTCCAGGCAACCGTGAAGGAACAGATTCCCCCCGAGCTGCCGCCAGAAATCGCGCGGTCGTTGGGATTGGTGGAAAGATTGTAGTGTTTCGCCACTTCAGGAAGAATTTCGTCGAGCAGAAATCGCGCGTAGCGGTCGCTCAATCCGTCATACTCGTAGCTTCGGTTAATGCGGTCCTGCTGGCCCGGTGCGAGCGCCTTCAGGACACCGGGATCAATCAGAATCGCAATGGTCACCGGCATGTCATGCTTGGCAATGAGATTGTCAAAAACAGTCGGGATGCGCGCCCTGCCGTCTTCACTCACATAACTCTTGCCGTCCTCGAATACCATCACGCAGGCAGGCTTATCCGATGTGTACTGGACGGGCACATAAACCCAGTAATCACGAACGGTGCCGGGAAAGATTTTGCTCGTCCAAGTGTAATGCGTCACCTTGCCTTGTGGCACACCCGGTTGGCGCTGGGAATCCGGGCCCAGAGGATATTCTTCCGCCGCGCAAGCAAATCCTGCCAGCACGGCAAATAAACCGACGAGCAGGCACACCTTCTTCATATTCGCCCTCCGATGCTGCGCGAGCACTGTATCACGGCGTGCCAACTCGCGCCATTCGCCAGCTCCTTTAGCCCAGGCAGATCACCGATTAGGTGGCTGGTGGCGTCCTTTCCTCTTGCGAATAATGTAAGTACTGACCGACAGGAGGGCGCTACGCGTGGACAGTAAGCAGTGGAAACAGCACGGTGGAGTAACAGCGTTGGCCTGGTAAGGGATGGCAAAGCGAGCGGAGTCCGGACCTGATTTGGCGGGCTGCACGCGCTTATTACTTTTCTTGCTTTGGGTTTGAGCCGAAGGGTGCTTCCATTCCGCTTTGGGCGGCGCGGAGGGCCATGGGGAAGGCGGCGGCGGTCAGCAAGGCAGCGTGGTATTGGACCAGCGCGGCGTCACGCTTGCCGTTCAAATCATCGAGGCGCCCCAGGTAGATATGTGACCAGGTCACGATGCGCAAGTCGTGGGCGGTAGCCAGGGCCTTCTGAAAGTATTCTTCCGCCAGGTCGGGTTTTCGCGTGTTGGCAAAGACCACCGCCATGCCATAGATGGCGCGCTCACTCTTGGGATTATCCTTCTCCAGCACGGCTTGGTAAGAGGCCTTGGCATCCACGTACTTCCCCGCGAAGAACTGGTTATCGCCGTTGTCCAGAAGCTGCTCCTCTTCCGTCTGTGCTGGCGCTGCCTTGATGACGGGGGCAGGCGGACGCCGGGCGAAGTGCACGACGAACAGGCGGCGATCCTCCTCATGGGGATCGATGGCGAGAATCATGGGCTTGTAGTAAACCGTCATGGAGGCTTCCTGGTGTTCGAAAACGAGAAGCGACTCGTAGAAGTAGTGAACCAGGATGAGACCCTGCGACGTCATCTCATCCAAACTCTTTTCCGCATCCGCCTGCGGACGTTTGTCCATGCGCAGTTCCAGAGCGCGAATCAGGCACTCCGTGACCAGTAGCCCAAAATCCTCCTTGAAGTCCAGTGCCAGCATGGGCGCCTGCCGGGCGGTGGTGGCCAGCATGGCCTTCTGCGCGATCTCAGCGCCATACTTGGCGGCCAGCGGGTCCAGCAGAAAGTGCATGTACTGAAAGCGGATCTCTTCGAGCTTGAGGTTCTCGGAAGGTGTGATCACCAGGAAGTAGTTCAGGCCGTAAATCCGCGCGTGCACCTGCTCCGGCGCGCCCATCAGGTCGATATAAATGGCGTATGTCCGGCCCAAGTAGCCGCCGGCGGGAAATCGCAGGTAGGCCTCCGTCAGCACAAAACTTTGGCGAACCGCATCCGTATACTTGGCCACAGCCTCGTCGTACTGCTTATGCACTTGGGTCCAGAGGAACAACATGTTGGTCTGTGCGTAAAAGGTGCGGAGGAGGGGGAGGAAACCTTCCACGTCGCGCGCATCGGGAGGGACTTCCGGTTCAGGAACTGTAAGCCGGAAGTCCGGTGGCGGGCCTACCAGGAGAGCAAGAGAAATATACTGCGCCAGATCCCTGCTCGGGTCCTCTTTCACCTGATGCTCGGAGTAGAACTTCTTGAGTTCGGGCAGGACGGGAGCGTTCTGCGCCGCGAGGTATTCCCGCACCATGCGCCGCGTGTCGTTGGCAGCCCCGGAATTCATGCCGGAGTCGTATCCCGCGGCGTTCAACGCTGCCAGCACGCAGAAGAGTTGCTCATTTGATTCCAGCAGAACGTTCCCTGCTCCCTGCGCACGCGCGGGAACAGGCGCGATCAGCCCCGCCAGAAAGGACGCGATAAAGCACCATACCCCCAGGAGCGTGGTTCTCATAGGGTTGGGAGCGGGAACAACTCGGCACGCACACTCTTCATCACGATCGAGTGGGAGATGCACAGGAAGGATTGTCGTCAAAGGCAAACGGACTACCCTCGGACCGTGATTCGCCGCAAGGACAGAACCACCTGCCCATCCGTTGGCCTGCCGAACATGGTGGCCGGCTGAAAGATGCTGAAGTAGATCATCCGGTCCAGGCGCTCCATAAGCTCCGGCGAACGCTGGCCGGAAAGAAGCCGATAGCCTTTTACACGGCCTTCGGCGTTAATCTGGGTCACCAGCAACAGGCCGTTATCATCGGAGATGAAATCCATCGGCGCCAGTTCCTGCACGCGCGCCGGCGTGGCCCACTGCACCGTGACGTCGGGAGCGTCCGTGACTGGAACCACATGCGACCCCATGAACAGGCAGAAGCAGATTACCGCCGTCAAGACTCCACCGGTTGCCGGTATCAGCAAGGGCTTGAGGGCATTTTCTAAACGTACCCAGAGAAGGGAGACGGGGTTCTTGTGAAGCCGTTGCGACACTTGCACACGCAGCCGCAACGCCAGCTCCGGAGGAACCTGCCGGCGCGGCAGCGCCCGCAATTCCTCCCGCACCGACTGCCATTGCTCAAGTTGGTCCCGGCAAACTTCGCAAAAGGACATGTGGTAGCGAATCGACTTTCGCGCTTCCAGCGTGCACAGGTCGTCCAGGTAATCCGAGAAGTGATTCCGAATTTCTATGCAGCTCTCAAACATGGTCCTTGCCCACATACCCCGCTAGCTTTCTGCGGAGCAACTCCCGGCCTCGCAACAACCGGGATTTCACGGTTCCCTCAGCCAGACCCAGCACCTGCGCGATCTCCTCGTAAGGCAGCCCCTCGATTTCGCGCAACACCACAACGGTCCGGTACGGCGGCGCCAAGCTCGCCAGAGCTCGCTTTACCACAACTTCCCTCTCCGCCTGCTCGAGAACTTGGTAAGGGCTACGCTCGGTCGACGCGGCTTCCGAAGCCGCGGCGGCCGACGGAGATTCGGTGTCATCAACGGAAAAGGGCTCGCGCCAATGACGGCGTATCCAACCCCGGCGATGGTTTGATGCTTCGTGAACAGCAATGCGGTAAATCCAGGTCCGCAAGCTGCTATCGCCGTTAAATCCCTTGATTCCCTTGAAGACTTTTACAAAAACGTCCTGCAGAACATCGGAGGCGTCAGCGGCATTCTCGACAATGTGCCAGACCAGATTGAAAACCGGATTCTGGTAAACCGCCAGCAGGTAGGCAAAGGCTTCGTCGGAACCCGCCCGCAGCTCGCCCACGAATGCCGCTTCCTCGTTCACTGCCGGCAACGTTTGCTCGAGCGCGATCCCTACCGACCGGGCGATTCCCATGACGCCCTCAAGATACCAGTTCCAGACCGGAACTTCAATACTGCATCTACGTGCATGCCTCTCTTACTATTTAGATTGACACCGCAGACGAAAGGTTTGTTCCAAAAAGTGCGCAAGGCGGCGGAAAAAATGTCCCTGGGAAGGCACGGGAGTAATCACCACGGTATCCGCCGCGGGCTGCCGGCTCTAATCGCTGCCGTCACTGCGGCACAATCTCTTTGCGCCTACATCAGAACCTTGAAGAGGCTGCTGTAATCATCTGTCCATTGAAGTTGGGAACTGCCGGCCCCCAGAACGGTTCCCGCCTTCTCGATCTCGGCCTGGCCGATGAAGCCTTGACGATTCCCTACCAGCACCCATGTGGCCCGATAGATCCCGCGTGGGCTATCGGCCTTATTCTCGACGACCACCGCTTCCTTGCCGAGCCAATTGGCTGCGCCGGCGACAACGGGCGCGAGGTTTAGATATTGGTTGGAAATGTGCACGGCAAGCACGCCCTTGGGATTGAGATGGCGAAAGTACAACTCAAAAGCTTCGCGAGTCAGCAAGTGAACCGGAATGGAGTCTCCCGAGAAGGCATCGACCGCGACCACATCGAACCCTTGCGGCGGTTGGTGTTCCAGGGAAAGTCGTCCATCACCCATGACGATATCGACCTTCGCTTCGGAATCTCGCAGAAAACTGAATTCGCTATTGGCGATCTGGACGACCATTGGATTGATCTCATAAAACTCAAACCGATCACCCCGTCTTCCATAGGCTGCCAGGGTGCCGGCCCCAAGTCCGACCACTCCTACGTCCAGAGGCGTAGTGGCTCCCGCCGCCTTGAGAGTTATCCCGATGCCGGAAGTAGGACCGTAGTAGGTGGTGGGCAGGTCGCGGCGGGCCGGAGAAAGAAATTGCAGCCCGTGATCAATTGTGCCGTTCATGAGCTTTTCGAATCGAAAGTTTTCATCCGATGTCTGCGTTGCACCGCCTTTCACCAGCACTACGTTTGGCGCCACTTGATCGACAACGCGCAGCACGCCGTAGAAATTCCGCTCCATCAGGCGAGTACCCTTGGCCTCCTCCCGCGCCGTTACGCCAAGGCTCACCATGATCGCGAGCGCCAAGCCAACCGTGAGCAGCCAGGCAGGTTGCGAGCGCGCCTTGTAAAACGGGCTGCCGGGATCACGGTGAAGGACCGCGAGAGCGAGGAGGGCACAGGACCCTATGACCGTGCGCAGTTCGTAGTCCCCAGAGAACAGCCGCGGAGCCACCACTGCAACGAAGAGTGCACCGATCACGCCGCCGAACGAACACATTAGATAGAACGATGTCAGGTACGCGGCGTGGGGCTTGATCCTTGCCAACTCGCCATGGCAGAACATGCAGCATACGAACAGACAACAACAGTACAGCGGAATCGACACGGCGAGTGGAAGGCCTGCAAATGATGGCGCCACGGCGTAGGCCATGGATCCCAATGCCACTCCGAGCAGCCGGAGAAAGAGGTCTCGGCGGTACCAAGCTCGCCCTTCAAAACATAGGATGAACGTTAGCAGGTACAGAGCGAGAGGAATCACCCACAGCAGCGGAACGGAAGCGACATTCTGCGAGATGTGGTGGCTGATGGCGAGCAGAAACGCTGAGCCACATGCTGCCAGACTGATCCATAGGGTGTGCGCTTTCCAATCGGGTGGAGGGGGGGCCTCTGCCCGTACGCCGGTGGTATCTTTCGGCACCGATGAGAGAGCCACCACCGCGCAAAGAAGCGCGACCGCAGCGTAGCTCCACGACCATCCCAACGCTTGGTGCGAAGTGCCAACCCAGGGCTCCATCAGGACGGGGTAGCTCACTAATGCCAGCAACGAGCCGATGTTGGAAACGGCATAGAGGCGATAGGGCGCGGCATCCGCATCCTTGCGGGCGTACCACGCCTGCAACAGCGGACTGGTTGCGGACAAAAGAAAGTAGGGCAGGCCCACGGTGGCTCCCAATAATAGCAGGATGTGCAGCGCGGGATCGAAAGGCGTCGAAGGCCTCCACGAATCCTTCGGCAAAATCGGCAATACCAGGAGGCTCGCGCACAGAAGCGCCGCATGAATTCGAGTTTGCGTCCGTGCTCGAAATCGCCGCGTCAATAAATGCGCGTAAAGGTAACCAAGTAAGAGCACGAACTGGAAGAACAATAGGCAGACAATCCAAAGACCGGCCGAGCCGCCAAACCAGGGCAGGATTATTTTTCCGAGAAGTGGCTGTACCTGGAACAGCAGGAAGGCACTCGAAAAAATCACGAGAACATAGATGAACTTGGAACTCATACTGAAAGCCCGCACCCCGCTGCGCCGAACTGTCTGTTTTTAAACTTCGGCCGCCCGCTAACATACACCGGGTTGTCTCGAAATGCCAATCGCCGCAACCGCAATCCGTCGATAGCGGTATTGGCGGGTGGGAAGAACTCTGTCAGTCCCGGGACAAAAGGGAGCGAGTTTCGCTGGTTTGAACGGTAACAGGAACCTTAGGGCCTCATCGGCGGGGAAGAGGTAGAAACTCTATGCAAGTTTATACACACGGAACCGGACTCGATGTAACTTTCTGCGGGCGCAGTTCGGCATCCCAGACTGGCTACAAACACCGAATCCCCAAGGCGATGAATCCTTCGAAAAGAGCTTGTGCCGCTGAAGGGGTATAAATCACTCGTATCTTAGCGCCACGATGGGATCGACTTTCGTCGCTCGCCGCGCGGGTATGTAGCTGGCCAGGAGCGCCACACCGCTAAGAATTAACGAGACGACCAGGAACGTCAGCGGGTCAGCCGGCTGCACGCCATAAAGGAGGGTCGACAGGAATCGGGTCAGCGCGAGCGCCCCCGCCATGCCGATGCCAACGCCCAGGACCGCCACCCGCACACCTTGCCTCATCACCATCCGAATCACATCGCGTCGCTGCGCTCCCAGCGCCAGGCGGATTCCAATCTCCGGCGTTCGCTGAACGACGGAGTACGATATGACGCCGTAGATTCCCACCGCACCCAGCCCCAAAGCTAACGCCGCAAAGATTGCAAACAGCAACATCGTCGAGCGCGGCGTCGCCATGGATTTTGCAACAACCGTGCCGAGTGTCTGCACTTCACTTACCGGGACGTCGGGGTCCAAACTGGAAACGACCTTCCGCAGTTCTCCCGCCAGACTCAGCCTGTCGGAGGTCGTCCGCACCACCAGAGTCATCGCGGTGGGGTGTGGATTCCCGTGACGGTCCTCAGCATTAGCATCATTTCCATACGGCAGATAAACCGCGCCGTCTGCGAACTCGGGAAGCTTGGAGGCGAGACTGTCTTCATTAACGTCACCCACAACGCCAACAACGGTCGTCCAGTCCGGGGCCCACACGCGCTTCAGGTGTTTTCCAATGGGGTCCTGGTGGGGCCAATATTTGCGAGCTGTGGCCGCTGTGATCAGGACCACCGATGGAGCGTCCGGTCCCATGTCCGCGGCCGTAAATTCGCGTCCACGCAGAAACGGAATTCTCATCAGTCGAAGGTACTCGGGTGTGATAATGCTCTCAAAGAGCACGGGAGCGGGATCCTTCGGGTCACGCGGATGGTCCTCGAAGTCGGCCGCGAATACGTCGATTCTTCCATTCATCGGAAGCACGTTCGCGACTGCTGCATCCTCAACGCCCGCCAAGGACCGTGTGCGCTCGAGCAACTCGTTGTAGAAGGCCTGACACTGGGCGAAACGCGCGCAGAACTTCTCATTGGGGGTGATTCGCGCGGTCATAATGGATTCGGCCCGAAAACCCGGATCAACGTGTGAAAGCTCCCACAGGCTCTTCACCATCAGGCCTGCCCCAATCACCAGCACAACTGCCAGCGCCACTTCCGTCACGGCCAGGGCGGTGCGCAAGCGGTGAGTGGCTGCGGCCGCGGAACGCTGCCATCCCGCTTTTAGCGACTCGCCTAGATCAATTTGCGATGCATGGAGCGCCGGGACAACCCCGAAGATAAGTCCGGTGAGGAGCGCAATCCCGGCAGTGAAGGCCAGGACGTGCCAGTCCATCGCCACCGTGGCGAGCCGCGGGGTGTCGCCTGGAAGGATGGACTTCAGCAGGCGAAGGCCGCCGACTGCCACAATCACCCCCAGGGAGCCGCTGCCCATCGCGAGAAGAACGCTCTCCGTGAGAAGCTGGCGGCAAATCCGTGGACGCGCCGCACCCAGCGCCGCACGCACCGCCATTTCTTTCTGCCGCCTCGCCGAGCGCGCCAAAAGTAGATTGGCGACATTCGCGCAGGCGATCAGCAGGACGATACCGATTGCTCCGAGCAGAACGAGAAGCTTGGTTCTCACACCGCCCACGAGACTTTCTCGCAGCGGAATCACCGTTGAGGACACCCAAAACGCGTCCGGCATTCTCCACGGGAACATTGCCCGTACCTGCGGAAGGTAAGCCTGCACTTCCGCGCGTGCCTGGTCTATCGACACACCCGTTCGCAATCGGCCCAGGACCGGCATGAAGCCGCCGCCCCAATATGCTCCAATCGCCCGGGGATCCAGATCCAGTGGCGTCCAGAACTGGGCCTTCGACGATGCAACCTGAAAGCCTGCGGGCATCACTCCGATAATCTGCCGGCTCTCGCCCTCCAGCATCACCCAGCGCCCGATTACTTCCGGATCGCCACCGAACTTCTGCCCCCACAGCGTATGGCTCAAGATCACGATGTGGTCCTTGCCCGGCTGATCTTCCCCCGGCAAGAAAATCCTTCCCAACTCCGCCTGCGCGCCCAGCAGCGAAAAGAAATTCGCGGAGACCGCACTGCCGTAAAGACGGATAGGATCGCCCAAGCCGCTGAGGTTCAGTTCTTGACCGTCCGAGTATGCAGCGACCTCCATTGAACGCAAATGCGTGCGCATGGCCACCAGCGCACCTTGCGGGTAAGAATCTGTGACGCTGACCAGGCTGTCCGGGTGTGCGAAGGGCAACTGCTCGACCAGTACTCCATTCACCACGCTGAAAATCGCCGTGTTGGCGCCAATCCCCAGCGCGAGGGTCAGCGCTGCGATGGCGGTGAAACCGGGATTCTTCGCCAGCATCCGAAGGCCGAACCGAACGTCCTGCCACAATTGCTCAAGCCAAACGAAACTCCACACCTCGCGCGCCTCTTCCCTGACCCGCGTCACGTTGCCAAACTTGCGTAGCGCCGCGTAACGGGCTTCATCCGGCGACATGCCCCGCTCGATGTTGTCCTGCGTCTCGCGCTCGATGAAGTCGCGGATGTCCTGGTCGAGGTCGTCCATCATGCGCTTGCGGCGGCGGAACAATTGACTCCAGCTCATTGGGTTCCCCAGTTCTCAGCTATCAGCTTTCAGCTCTCAGCGGTCAGCTAAAGGCCCCCTGGGCCACCGGGCCGTAGCTGGCGGCTGATTGCTGATAGCTTCATTCGTATCTCAGCGCCACCATGGGATCGGCCTTGGTAGCCCGCCGCGCGGGGATGTAGCAAGCCAACAGAGCTACGGCCCCTAAGATCAGTGAAACGAGCGCGAGCGTCAGAGGATCCGTGGGACAAACTCCGAAAAGTTGATGGGCAATAAAGCGACCTACGCCCGCTGCTCCAAGGAGTCCTAAGCCAAAGCCGATGAGAACCGGCGTCATCGTGTCTCGAACGACCATTCGAAGCACTTGTCCCTTTTGCGCTCCCAGCGCCATTCGAATACCGATTTCGTGCGTTCGTCGCGAGAGCGCGAAAGATACCACGCTGTAGATCCCACTCGCGCAAAGCGCCAGCCCGAGGCTGCCGAACACCAGGAACAGCACCGCGCTAAAACGATCGTGGGAAAACATGACTTCCGCAATGTAATCGCTGTATCTCGAAAGATTCGTGACGGGCTGCCCGCTCCCCTCGGATGCAATTTCCGAACGAACCGCGTTCGCGAGGAGTAGTGGATTCGAGGCCGTCCTCAGTGTTAGCGTCACCTCACTGTCCACCAGAAGCGAGTATGGGATGTAGACACCCGGCTGCGTTGGTTGCTGTAAGCCGTCATTGAGGACGTCGCCGGCGATTCCCACCACTTGACACCACCCGTTGAGGCCAGGTGGGCTGCCGATACGATCAACTTCCCACGCCCCGAGCGCAAGATGGAGCTGACGGCCGACAGGGTTTGCAGACGGAGGCCAAAGCAACCTCGCCATCGCCCGATTCACAACCGCAAGTTGCCGCCCCTCTTGAACTTCAGTGTTCGTAAAAACTCTCCCTCGGATTAGTGGAACCTGGAAGGCTTGAAAGAACTCCGAGCTTACAAGGTTCATTTGGACCGAGTGAGCTTCCGTGCCACCCTCCGCCAGCGCCGGCGTATGAAGCAAGCCGGGCAACGGTGGTGGCTCGGTCGACATGCTCACCGCAGCGGTCTGCACGCCTGGCAGAGCCTTCACTCGGTTCAAGGTGGCGCTCAGCCGCGCGACCCTCTCTTGCCATCCCGTCGAGCCCCAATTCACCGGCATATCCATGGTTAAGATACGGCTGGGGTCAAATCCCAGCCTGACCGCGCGGAGAGCAAGGAAGCTTCTGAAGGTCAGTCCTGCAACGATCAGCAAAACCAAGGCAAGCGCACATTCGGCGACGATGAATGCGTTGCGCGTACGATGGCGGCCGCTGCCTGCCGTTCCTCCCTTTTCTGCCTGACTGAGCGATTCACTCAGAGCGGATTTTGACATCCGCAGCGCCGGTGCCAAACCGGATAGGCTTCCCACGGCGACCGACAGAACCGCAGCGAAGAGAAGAGCGCGACCGTTCACGCCCAGAACCACCTCGGGCGGAATTCCGGAGAGCGGCATGACCGACACGATCAGGCGCACGCCGAAATAAGCCAACAAAACCCCGAGGCCGCCTCCTGCAAGCGAAAACGTAACGCTTTCTGTCAGTAATTGCCTGACGATTCTCCCTCGGCTCGCACCGAGCGAAGCGCGTACCGCGATCTCCGTCTCGCGAGCGTTTCCCTTCGCAAGCAGCAGATTGACGACGTTCGCGCATGCGATCAGCAGAAGCAGACCGACCGCGGCCACCAGCAGGAGGAGGCTCTCCTGAAACGACCCGAGCGCCCAATCGGCCAGCCTTTGCACTTTAATGCTGAACCCGTCAAGCGGGTACTCACGAGGATGCAGCTTTGCCATCTGTTGAAAAATGAGATTGTCATCCGCTATCGCCTGACCGAGCGTGACCCCGGACCGCAACCGGGCTCCGATCCAGACATACTTCCAACTCTGGTCATACGGAAGATACACTTCCGCGTTATGCCAGGCGAAGCGCCGGGGAAGCACGCCGATGACGGTATAGACCTTGCCGTCGAGCCGAATCGTCTGCCCCAAAACGTTTCGCGCAGACGCATAATGCCTCGTCCAGAAACGGAAGCTGATGACGGCAACAGGCGCAGGCGGCTTTCCCCATGGCGCGTCCGCCGTCGTAAACACGCGGCCCAGCAGGGGAGAGACGCCGAAGTACTCGAAGGCGCCGCCATTCATCTGGACAACGAAGACAACTTCGGGCACATTTTCGCCCCCCAAAACCTTGTGGAAGGCGCTGTATGCAACCAGGCCGTCGAACACGCGATTCTGATCGCGCACGGCTCGGAACTCGTCGGCAGAATACCAGTCCCGCTCGTCACCCTTCGCCTTTCCCACGATCGTGAAGTCAACCATCCGGTCTGCTCCCCGGTACGGGTACGGCTCCACAAAGACAGGATAGACAACGCTAAAAATGGCTGTGCTTGAGCCGATGCCCAGCGCCAGTGTCAGGGCCGCCACGACCGCGAAGCCTGGACTACGCCGAAGTTGACGCAGGCCGAAGCGAATGTCCTGCCAGAGTTGCTCGAGCCAAACCAGGCTCCAAATGTCCCGCGTTTCTTCCTTGATTCGCGTCACGTTGCCAAACTTGCGCAGGGCCGCGTAACGCGCCTCCTCAGGCGGCATGCCGCGCTCGATGTTGTCCTGCGTTTCCCGCTCGATGTAGTCGCGGATGTCCTGGTCGAGGTCGTCCATCATGCGCTTGCGGTGGGTGAAAAATCGCGCCCAGCGGCTCATGATTCGCCCTCCGATTCCGCGGGCCTGAGAATGCGCGCGATGGCTCCCGCCAGCTTGTCCCACTTGCCGGTCTCGACCTCCAGTTGGCGCCGTCCCCTGGCCGTCAGCCGGTAGAACTTGGCCCGGCGGTTATTCTCCGAGGTGCCGTCCTGGACGGAAATCCAACCGCGTTTGATGAGCCGGTGCAGCGCGGGGTACAGCGAGCCCTGCTCGACCTGCAAAACGTCTTCAGATCGGAATTCAATGGCCTTGGCAATGGCGTGTCCGTGCGCCGGTCCCAAGAGGAGCGTGCGGAGAATCAGCAGGTCCAGGGTCCCCTGTAGCAGTTCGAGGCGTTCTCGTTGTTCTTTAGTAGACATACTAGGGGAAGCTACTCTCCCTCAGGTAGAATGTCAAGGTGAAAGTGACTGCGGAATTCGCGATGACGCCGGAAGGATGTCCCGAGCCCTCTGCTTGAGTACTGCGTCTTGCGCGTGTGAAGTCATGGCTGTGGTGCCATGCCACGAGAGGTGGCGTGGGCGTCTCGCCCGCTGTCCCGGGAGCGTCCGGCTCCCGCCGATAGCGCGGGCAGGATGCCCACGCTACGCAAACTGTGGGGAGCATCTGTTTGTGTTGATAGTATGTTGGGGACCCGTTGAAATCGGAGCGTGGGAGAATCTCACTTGCGCTTCCCGCAGGTGGTACAGTGTGCGCAAGAGAGAACTTTTCCCAATTCCTACCGGCAGGAATTCCCTGGGACAATTAGACCTATTTCTTTATGATTTCGAGAAAACAGCTCATTTTCTTGTTGACAAGCAATCTGGGCTCTGAGCTAGTCTAAAGGTGGCAGGTGGCAGGTGGCAGGTGGCAGGTGGCAGGTGGCAGGTGGCAGGTGGCAGGTGGCAGGTGGCAGGTGGCAGGTGGCAGGTGGCAGGTGGCAGGTGGCAGGTGCTGGGGGTTCGGTTTTGGGTATTGGGTGCGGATGTGGGCAGACGGCCCGCTGCCGAATGCTAATGGTTTACCGCTTAATGCTGATCTTGCGAGCTGGGAAACACGCCTTGTCTCTCCATTATGTCTATGATAATAAAGGTGGTTAGCGGAGTTATCGGCGGCGCACTGGAATTGCTAAGTTTAAGAAATTAAACACGTTAATCACATGATGGCAGACGGAGGCCAAAAAAACGCGGGGGGTAAAAATGAAGGTATCCTCCATTATGTTGTTGAAAACAAATGGAGAAAATTTGTCCGAATCCGGGCTCTCCATTATATTACTGAAAGGAAAGGTGGTTACAAGCTGCTCTCCATTATGTTGATGAAAAGAAATGTAGTTAGCACGACCAACGACTCACTTTGAAACCGGACCTTGACTTAACGGAGCGCCGCACATAGATTTCTGACCATGACCCATTCTATTCAATCCGAAGTTGAACTTGAAGACCGCCTCTCCACGCCGAGTGCAGAGGATGTGGCTTTCTTTCGTGATCTGGACGGCGACGTGATGATCATCGGTGTGGCCGGCAAGATGGGCCCCAGCCTGGCGCAGCTCGCTGCGCGCGCTGCTCGAGCTTCCGGCGTATCGCGGCGGATCATCGGCGTTTCCCGATTCTCAACTCCCTCGGCGGAACTTTGCCTCCAACAAGCTGGCATCGAAACCGTCCGCACGGACCTGCTGGACCCGGGAGCCGTTGCCGCGTTGCCCGATGCCCGGAATATCATCTACATGGCAGGACGCAAATTCGGGTCAACCGGCGCGGAGAGCATGACTTGGGCGATGAATGCGTACCTGCCGGCGCTGGTTGCCGAGCGCTATCCCCACTCTCGCATCGTGGCTTTTTCAAGCGGCAATGTTTATCCGCTTGTTCCGTTGGATTCGGGCGGGGCAACGGAAGAAACCTCTCCCGCGCCGGTGGGCGAGTACGCGCAATCGGTGCTGGCACGCGAGCGCATCTTCGAATACTTTTCGCGCCGCTACGAAACGCCGGTCGCCCTGCTGCGACTAAACTACGCGATTGATCTTCGCTACGGCGTCCTGCTCGATATCGGCAGAAAGGTTTTCGAAGGCCAAAGTGTGGACGTCACGATGGGAGCCGCCAATGTGATCTGGCAAGGCGATGCCAACTCTGTGGCACTGCGTAGCCTCGCGCACTGCCAATCGCCCCCTCTCATCCTGAACTTGACGGGCTTGCAGACGCTTTCGATCCGCACGCTGGCCCTTCGCTTCGGTGAAATCTTCGGCAAAGCGCCGGTGCTGAAAGGCCAGGAAGCCCCGACCGCTTTACTTAACAACGCCAGCCGTTGCTGCCGCATGTTTGGCGCTCCCACCGTCACTGTTGAGCAAATGATCGAGTGGACGGCGCGCTGGATCACTTCCGAGGGCCCCACCTTGAACAAGCCCACGCATTTCGAGAGCAGGGACGGTAAATTCTAGTGACCCAACCCCTTTCGGTAGGTTTTCTTGGCCTTAGCCATCTGCATCCGCGCAGTTACGTGCCACTATTCCAGGCCATCCCCGAGGCCACGGTGGTCGCCGCCGCCGATTCCAACCCCATCGTGCTCGAAGGTTTTACCCGAGAGTTTCCCGTGCGGGATTACGCCGATTGGCACGATTTGCTTGAGCGCGAACATCTGGACCTGGCCGTGATTTTCCTTCCTCATGCGGATTGTCCTGAAGCTGCCGTGGCCTGCGCCCAGCGCGGGGTGAACGTACTGGTGGAAAAACCTATGGCGGCGAGCGCCGACGGAGTGCGTCGAATGATTGCCGCCGCGGAGCAAGCGGGCGTCGTTCTCTCGACGCCGTACGTGTGGCGTTATCACCCGGTAGCGCTCGAAATGAAAAGGCTGATTGACTGCGGCGTGACGGGACGGGTCGTGGGCTGCGAAGGACGCTGCGCCGCCGGCCGCCTGTCCCGCTACACGGAGGCCCACGCGGGGTGGATGCTGGAACGTACCCGCAGCGGTGGCGGCCCCATGTTCAATCTTGGCGTTCACTGGATCGACCTCTACCGGTGGCTGCTGGCTGATGAAGTTGTGGAGGTAATAGGCAAAAACGTACATGTCAACACACAATATGATATTGAGGATAACTCTTTCGCGCTCTTGACCTTTTCGCGCGGAACGGTTCTCGCTCTCGACATCAGTTATACCGTGCCGGAGTCCTATCCTTTTGGACGCGACCTTTATCTCGCCCTGCGAGGCGTTGCGGGCGTGCTTTCCTGGAGCCCGTCATTCGAGGGCGCGAAGGAGCGCCTGTTCGTGTGCAGCGACTCCGGCGACTTCTCCCAAGCCCCTCATCAGCACTTGGAGTTCGATCTCCCCCAGCAAACCGGTTACGCGGGCACCATGGGGCATGCCTTTCTTTCCAGTCTTGTGGAGTCAATCCGTTCGGGGAAGCCTCCCGCCATTACTGGACACGATGGGCTGAAGGCACTCGAAGTTGTTGAGGCCATCTATCGGTCAGCCGAAAGTGGGCGGAGCATCAAACTATGAGCCAGGGGAAAAGGAATGCATAATGCTTCGCCGCGGTCCCCGCTGAGCGGAGACGACTGTAGGGCACTGTGCTGTCTGAGGCTGACCGATAATTGCGGACGGAAGTGCCTGGCTATGCGACGCGCCAGAAATCTAGAGAGGAAGGGATCAAGGTTTTGCGGCGGGGAATGAAGGGGCGGGGGAAGGCGTCGCGGACCTACAATCGAGCCATAGCCCCAGGTTCATCAATGGGGAGTTGCCGGAGGGGGCGGGGGAATTCAGAGAGGCTAGGCTCCAGCTCAAACCAGACGGCGTTGGCAAAAGCCTCAGGGGGAAGCTGCGATCTTACTTAATCAGAGGTTTGCAAGGCAGTACGGGACCAGAGTTTCTTGGGGTAAGCGGTAAACTGCAACGAGATGACGTTGTTGCTCTGCGGTCTGGCGGCGAGAAATGGAAACACCCAAAGCTCATGTTGGACAAGGACCGACAACTCTATCTCTTTTTGAACTAGCCAATCTGCCTGGACGCGAGCTGAGTTTTGCGACCCTCCGGAGGGTATCAGGTCACGGCTTACGTAATGCTCATGCCACCCAACCTGCACCCTTTTTCGAGGCGAACGCCAATAGGTCGTGCTGATGTCAAAGGCAGACCCGCGCCTGCCAACAGCATCGCCGAACAGGAAGCCTTTGTTCGTGTAGGCTTGCTTGTAAAAGAAACTGGAGTATGCTGTCTCCTCATGATGGGTATTGGCAGCCTCGAAGCGAAAGTCAAATTTCGGAAGATGTGGAATTCGGGACAGGTAAATGCCGGGATTGTACATGGACCGAGTAGTGTTCACCACCGGGTTTATATCGTCTTCGTTGAAGAAATCGCCATACAATGTCAGCCAATCGCGCAAGTGCGGCAGGCGGTAGGAAAAATCCAGGCCACCCTGGCGCTTTCCGGGAAAGTTTTGCGGATTGGCGACACAGCAAAAGTCACTGACGCTGAGATAGGTGGCGAACAAATTGCGAAAAGTCATCGGAATGCCTTGACCGAAAGCCTCCGTTGTGCGGGACACCCCAATCTCCCAGTTTGGGCTGGGTTTCACCACGATTTTCTCTCCGTGGATATAGGGGCCGCGGGGGTATTGGTTGCCCGACAGCCTACCCATGAATGTCTGCGTTCTCACGGGCCCCAAATACTTCAAGATCCATGGCAGGACGATGGGCTCCACCTGGTTGACCTTAAGCATAAGCACCGGATCGCTATTGTCACTGAACAGCATGGCGCCCATAGTTCCGGGTCCCCACCAGAGGCTTTGCTTCCCAAACGCTACATCAAAGACCCCAAGACGCATGCCCACATAGGTGTCGAGAAGATCGAAGTGGCTAACTGCGCCGGCAGCTTGAGAATATGGGGCTGACGGTGTTCCATCCAACTGCGCGATCTGCGACTGCTGCGCCGATGTCAAACCGGCGTACGCGGGTGAGTATTGATACTCACCGCGAATGTAGGCAAAGAACCGTCCGCGAACAGCCTGCGCGGAAAAGCCAGAGACATTGTTAAAACCCGTATTGAAGGGCCGTCCGAAATCGTTGGCAATGGTTTGGCCAAAGTCGTAACCGTCACGCAACGGTGTACCGGCAATTCCCATCGCTCTCGAATAGATGGACCCTATACCCACTTGACCCGTCGCCTCCCCAGCTAGCGAGTTGATCTCCGTACTAAACTCCCGGTTGAGAGCATCGTAGAGCGCCGTGGCTTCACCGCTCTTGTCGTCAACATCTGTCAGGTTCTCATCTGCATCCTGCACGAGTTCAGCACACTGAATTCTTGTCCAGGGCCGCAAGGGCGTAAACTGTTTGTTGATCGCTCCCAGTCCCGCCAAACGGTCGAAAGCTGGATACACCCAGCTATCCAGCGGCACGTAAACGGACCCCAACGGGGCATCCGCCAATGCCGCGACGCTCGGGAAGAAAACCAGTCCCAACGCACAGACGAGTAAGCGCAGGACCGCCATCCACTGAATTCCGTGGCGACGCCGCAAAACTCGAGCAACGGAGTCGGCCACTTGGCGGGGAGGCTGTTGGCGGGAGCAACCTGTCCGGTTGTTCAATACCAACTCGAGACCCCCGGTGAGATGAGGGGAGGAGCAACGTGAGGGCACTCGGTTGGTAGACGTGGGGAAAACCTTCTGAAGTAGGATGGCAACAACATCAAGAATGATCGGCACAACTGATCTTCAGTACGCATTTCTGTTAATCAGGCCGGAAAAAATCGTCATCGCGATGATCCGGAGGTCGAAGGAGAAGCTCCAATTTTGCAAATAGTACAAGTCACACTCAATGCGCTTTTCGATAGACGTGTTGCCGCGCCAACCGTTGACTTGCGCCCACCCCGTAATTCCAACCTTGAGGGCGTGACGGTTGTTATACCGTGCCACCTCCTGGAGGAACTTGTGTACAAAGTGGGGCCGCTCGGGCCTCGGGCCAACGATACTCATATCCCCATTCAGAACATTGATGAACTGGGGTAGTTCGTCCAGACTCGTTTTCCTCAAAAAAGCCCCGAGCGGCGTCCGCCGTGGGTCTGATTCCGTGGTCCAGCGCTTATCGCTCTCCGCTTCAGTAGAAGTGCGCATGGTTCGGAATTTGTACATCCAGAACGTCTTGCCGTTGAGTCCCACTCTTTCTTGGACAAAGAACACCGGGCCTCTTGAGGTGAGCTTGATCATTGCGGCAATCAAGGCAAGTAGGGGTGAGGCCACCAAGAGCACGAAAAGCGAGAAACAAACATCAAACGTCCGCTTCAAGAGGGCATAGTCCAGCGATTCCGTAGGCGTTGACATGAGGTCCAGCATTTGCATACTACCCAGTTGAAATAGCTTTTCCCTCACGACGATGTTTTCCCCCAGGTCCAAGATGGCGCGCGCGGGGAGGCAAAGGTGATTGAGAGCGAGGATTACTTGTGGAATTTGAGCAAACTGCGCGGGGTGAACGGCGATCACCGCCTCATCGATTCCATGTTGGCAGTTCAATGCTCCAAGTTGTTCGAGTTCGTAGATCCGGTGGCCAGTAACGCAAACCTCCTGTCCGGGCAACCGGACGAACCCGGCCACTTCGCAGCGAGCGAACGACAGGCGCTGCAACCGGGCCGCGGCGGTGCTGGCAAATTGGTCCGCTCCGACAATCAGCAGGCGGGTCGGTTTCGCCAGGTGTGCTCTGTTTCTGCACAAAAATCGCAGCGCCGCTTTCAAAAAGATGGCCAACAATAGCAGGGCGAACATGTCGCACACCAGTAGTCCCCTGGGAAAAGTCTGGTCGCGGCTAAAATAGAGCGTCGCCAAGAGAACAAACGATGTAGCAACGCACGCCGACCCGCTTGCGCGCGCACCGGTCCTTTCCCGAAAGATTTCATCGAAGTTCGTAAGTCTATGGTGTTCCGCGACTAGTGCCCAGACAAAGGTTCCGAACAGAACTTGACTGAGGTGGCCATGCGGAGAGTAAAGGACTTGTCTATTCAGAATCTGGCAAATCCAGACCCACGTCCACCACCCCAATTTGAAGGCAGGAATGGGGAGCAAGTAAATCCCTACTTTCAGGAATAATCGGTACAACTTAAGACGCATGATCATAGATAACTTCCGCTCCTCGAAGATCTACTGGAGATATCGTTTTAAACAACGCTTGTGCAATTTTGCGCCTTTTTTCGTACGTCCGAGACATCCCCATCCGCCAACTCACCAAATGCGACTCAAGTTGTCGCGGTAGAGCTTGCGCCTGGTCGGGTCCTGAGTAAAGAGTTTCCGAGCGTCCTCATAGACGCCCAGCGTTTGCTTTGCAGCGTCCTCCCATCTGAACCGTTGCAGGTTCTTTCTTCCTCTGTCGATTAATGTACTGCGTAAAGTGGCATTCGTAAAGACCTTGTGCAGAGCCTCGCCGAATTCGTCGGGACTGCGGGGATCGGCGTAAAGAGCCGCGTCTCCCGCGACTTCGGGCAGCGATGTTTCCCCAGTGCAAACCACCGGAGTCCCACACGCCATCGCTTCCAGCACCGTAAAACCGAAACCTTCGTAAAGAGAAGGGCACGCATACACCTTGGCCGCCGAATAAATCGCTCGCAACTCGGAATCGTCCACAAAACCCGTGAAGATCACCTTCTTGGACACCCCAAGTTTATCCGCCAATTGTCGCAGTTCTTGTTTCCCCTCGTTCAGCGGGCCCACCAGGACTAGGTTGGTATGGCCATCATTGGACAAAAATCTTCTGAAAGCATGCAAGAGCGCAGCGTGATTCTTGCGTGGCTTGTAGATTCCCGCATAAACAATGTACTCGTTCTCAATTCGGTACTTGGAGCGGACATTCTCAAGCTGCACGTTATCGTTGATCTGGCGAAAACGGGGACTTATCCCCGGGTAGATCACCGTGATTTTCTCCGGATCGACGCCGAGGCAACGAACGATATCCTCTCGTGAAAACTTCGAATCGGTAATGATCCGATCTGCGAGGCGTACGGCTGCCGACATCATGCAACGGTAATAGAGGCGTCCAACTCGTGAATGGATGTCTTCCTTCCACCTCCAGCCAATGACGTCATGGATTGTGACCACAGACGGACACGGCCGCACTAACGGAAGCATAAAATGAGGTGCGTGAAGAAGATCAACCTTGTGCCGGCGAAGGATACCAGGAAGCTGAATCTGTTCGCGAATGGAGTAGTATCTCAAAGGAGGCGTAATTGTCGTCGCGCTGCTGCTCCCGGTCTGGATCGTGTCTTCCGAACCAGGAGGGAGAATCAAGAGATAGTCCCCCCGAGGCTCCAGCGCGAGGATCGCCCCAACCAAATCCTTCATATAGCGACCAATGCCCGGATTCCTGATTCTACGGAGGTCGAACGCAATTTTCATGAAATAGGTCCGTTTCTCGGCTATCGTCGTGCCACCCGAAAGTATCGAGCATCGAATGCACCACGACGTACGAGCTTGAAGCACCAAGCGCTTACCCCGTCGTTCTGGTGTTTTCAGCTCGAATTATGCTGTACGTGGCGCTGTCGGTCAATACGATGATAGACTTGCAAGCGTAGCCGACCGACCTCCAATATTATCGAAGGGCTGGCGCCGTGGAGGCGAGGGTCCTTTCCGCAGCTTTCCAATAAATCTCCGCCGTCCTGAGTGCTGTTTCCCGCCAGGAATAAACCCGGGCGCGAGTTCGCCCCAAGCAAGAGAGGCGCTCTCGCAGTTCGGGATCTGTTGCAACACGAGCAATGGCTGCGCCAATTTGCCGGATGTCGTCAGGTTCAACATAAATCGCAGCGTCGCCCAATACCTCTCGGAGCGAACCGTGAGGTGAGGCGATGACTGGAGCTCCGCAGGCCATGGCTTCGAGCGGCGGAAGCCCGAAACCCTCGTACCGCGATGGGAAAACGAAGGCCTCCGCAGCCGAATACAGCGCCACCAAATCCTCATCCGGCACAAATCCCGTGCGAATGATCGACTCCCGATTTCGTACCATGGGTTCACTCTCCCAAAATGCCTCGCCATCAGGTCCCATTCGTCCCACCAAGACCAACTGGTGCGGAAGGTTGAATTCGCGCTTGGCGCGGAGGAATCCCAACAGTGCTGCCTCAGTGTTCTTTAACTTCCACTGCTTGCCCACATAAGCGACAACGAACGGTCGGCTAATGCGCAATCGCTCTGCTAAGTCACCGAATTTTGATTTTGGAGATCCAGCCACAAAAATCGGTGAACAGGCAATCAAAATTGATTCGATCTTCGCCGGGTTCGCCCCAAGTACATCAACCAGGTCACGTTTCGTATTCTCCGAAATCGCAATAATGCGATCCGCCTTTCTCACAGTCAACTTCATCATCAAATGGATAAGCATCTGACCCGGCCAACGTGGCGCGCAATGGCGGAAGAGCAACTGTTCAACGTCATACAGGGTTACCACAGTCTTTCCCGAATAACTCAAAGGGGCGACGTAAAAGGGGATATGGAAAACATCCAATCGGTCTTCCGCAGCCAGTCGCGGGAAGATCAACTGCTCTTTGAATGAGTACTTCGGTATTCTGACTCGGCGCGCCCGAACGCGTTTACAGCCGGCATCCCAAAACATCCCATCACTTTCATTGAGATAGAAAACATATTCAATGCGGTCATCGAGTTCCAAGAGACTATTGATCAGGTTACGGATGTAGGTACCCACACCAGAGTCGTTGTTCCAGCGCACATCAATCCCAACTCGCAGCGGTCGGTCCGTCGCCAAGGTGTAAGTCATCAATTCAAAACCTGCTGGTAAACATTGTGAGTTTGCTGGGCGGTGCAATCAATGTCTTGCGGCAGAATCTAGTCCGGCAGCGTTGCCTTGCTGATTTAGTTTTGCCAAGATTGGTTCAGATGCCTCATCAAAAATTTCCAGGAGCTGTTTGACTGAGGTCTCGTACCGAAAACTCTGCGCCCGCTGAATCCCCTTCGCTCGTAAATGTCGACGCAACTCATTATCCGTTAATACTCTGCGGATCGATATCGCAAACCGATCTGCGCTCGAGATAGGTTCGAGTATGGCCGCGTCTCCTAGCACTTCTGGCATACAAGGCGCATTGGACGCGATGACAGGTACACCGCAAGCCATGGCTTCCACTGGGGGCAGCCCAAAGCCTTCGTAAAGACTCGGAAACAAAAATAGTTGAGCACCCGCGTACAGGGTTGGCATATCTTCATCCTTAAGATAGCCCAGAAAGCGAATGTCGTTTTCCGTTAGTCCTGCCGCTTGAATTTCTCGGAATAGCGGCGAGTTCTTCCAGCCACTTGCCCCCGCGACCAAAAGCGGACAATCAAGTTGTCCGTTGCTCTTGAGAGTCCGAAGGACCTCGACACAGAGCTTCAAGTTTTTTCTGGGCTCAACTGTTCCTACTGTAGCCATGTAACGTACCGGCACACTGAACTTACGGGAAATCCATTCCGCCGCCCTTGCCTGGTCTTGTAGCCTGTAACGCTCAGCAACCCCAGGATAAACAAGCCTTGTCTTCTTTCTCGGAACTCCCAGGCATTGAATCAATTCGTCTTGCGTGGAGCGTGAAATGACGACAACGTAGTCTGCGTCCGTAACTGCCTTTCGGGCACAGAGACTCTGAACAAAGACGTTGTAGCGAGTGGATGTCTCGGGGCAGCGGAGCCAGACCATGTCATATACCGTCACGATCTTCAGCACTCCAGACGGCATTCGAGGCGGGAGGAAAGCCTGAGTCGACCAGTAAACATCGAGCGCGTCTCGTCGCGCCAAGCGGGCTCCCCGCCCAAAGAGCCAGAAAGAACCCGGACACCAGCCAAATGCCGCATCAATTTGCCGGAGAAATGCGCCTTCAGGGGACGGCCAATCGAGTCTCCGATTCGAATATAGGAGATAGTCGTGTTGTGGCGCAACACGGGGAAGCAGTTCCACTAATCCTTGAATGTAGTTACCGATTCCTGTGCGCTGCTTGCTCAGAGGCCGAGCGTCGATTCCAACTCGCATACGGACATTACCCTTCCCAGTCCAGTTCTAGCGCTCGCCTGGCAGAGGACCACCCGCAATCTTACGCTGCAGTCGGTCGCTTGCCACAAGCAAAGCCAGGAGTACCCAAAGGAGAGTCCCAGATTGCGCGAAGAAAGGAATATCTATAAAACCGTGTACCATTAACGAAAGGAGCGCGCCTAGGACTCCAAAGGCCAACGCCAAATCCAGGAAGTCAAGCGAGGAACGCAATTGGCGCCGCGCCTGCCGCCAAGACTTAATGACAAGGTTGAAAAAGGCAACGAGCCCCACCAAACCCGTTTCCGCCAGTAATTGGAAGTAGATATTATGGGGTTCTGACACCCCGCGCACCAAGGGAATCTCCCCGCCATAGGGAGCGGCGAAATTTCCCCACCCCACGCCAAACACTGGGGAGTGGATGAATTCATCCCACGCCGTGCCCCAAAGCAGCAGACGAGTGACCGTGTCAGATCCGATTATCTCCTCCGTGTGGGTCGGATCCAAAACAGGTCTTAGCAGGTAGAAGAGACAAACTAAGGCGCAGAGGCCAGCGAGAAGAACCAGCCTTTTCTTGCGACTCCGGGCGAAACAAAAAATCGCCAAAACAAGTATCGAAACAAAAGCCGCGAGTCCACCGAGGCTTTGCGAGCTGACCAAACCCAGGAACCCCAGCCCCAGCGTCCACCCCCCCAGCTTTTTCCACTTACCCCGGCCGAGCGCATAGCACGCGAGCGCGAAGGGGAGAACGAGGTTGAGATAGCCTGCGAAGTTATTTGGGTGGCCCATGAACGAGGTGCTCCTGCCGGACCACGGCGGAGAGTACTCGTCCTGCGGAATGAGGTACAACCATAGCGACGTATATCCGCCGATAATTTGCTGGTAAAAGGCAAATACTGCCGTGACAACCGTTGAACACAGCAGTGCCGACAAAACCTTACGATACCGCTGCCGTGAATCCACCCAAGCCAGGACCACAAAATAGAAACCCACAAATGTGGCCATCTGGTATAAGGCTCGCACGGACTCGTAAGTTAGCCCCTCTTTCCCCAAGATCGTCGAGGCAACCGCAGCGCACAAAAACAGAAGGGAAGCCCGCGACATCGCGGGCCGGAATAAATGCTTTATACCTGCCCGTCCCCGCAACAACCGGCCAGCGAAGAACCCAACAACCACCAGACAACGCAAAGTGACAGACACGTTCCGCACCAGCACATCGCCTTGCAGCACCCACACGAACGGCGTTAACAATATGACGAATAAGAGAAACGCTTCGCTTTCCATCGCCGAAAGTACAAGCACTACCACCGCACCTACAAGCGCGATGCTCCAGTGGGCACAGACGAAGAGCGCGGCGGCCACGGATGCCATTAGGCTCAACGAAAGCACGGCCTTGCGCCCTCCGAAGCCTTCAAGCGGCTCACTTGAGACCGGAACGTGCAGACCAGGAATGGGGAAATCCTCAGTGCTATTGGCCACGGCTTGTGAATGTCTCAGCAAACACGCGCTTCGTTTCTCGCGGGCTGCGTTCCCAGCACCGAAACACAGAAATCGGCGACACCATTGGTTGCCGGGCGGAAGGGGCGGGCTTCGGCCCGCCGGAGAAGTCGGCTTGATATCAGAGATCTTAACCATCAACCACTATGGCTTCACGGTCTAAAGGCCCCAAGTGCCGCGTTGCCTCCGGGCGACGGCTCTAGGGCCTAGCCTTTCCACGTGCCGCGAGCGATCCCTCGCACAGGAATTTCAGGGAGGAGCCGTAGAGTCTCCGCGATATCTCCTCAACAGAATGAGGGTTGAAATACTCCTGCCCCTGGAAACTCAAGAAGCAGTGAGTGATTGGGGTCCACCATAGGCATGGAGAATCTCTTCTGCTTCCTGCCGATACCGCGATTCGATCCGTTCCCTGGGGCCGAGAGCGGTCAATTCCTGAAGCTTCGCGGCTGTGACAATCTTATAAAAGGAATAGAATAGCGAGATATAGAGCCCACGCCAGCCATCCTGGAAGCCCCTCCCTTTTATGTAGCGTCCCACAAGATGCTTAGCTGCCTTTACAAGAGTACCCACCGGCGTGATCCTCTCGCCTCGTTCAAATGCTTGCTGGGCTTCGATGCTTGTATAGCGATTGAGCCTTTCTATGAATTGTTGGGAATCCAAATAAGTGAAGTGGACGAGAGCAAGTCCAGGCTCGAACCTAAGTGTCAACGCTCGGCTACCGGGGACCACGTGAAGGTAGTTATGTACCGTGGAGGTCGTCCTCACGTGGTGCTTCTTAAAGAATCGGAAATGTGTATCTTGGTCCGGGCCGCAACTGGTGTGCATCAGGGGAGCGCCTAACATATAATTCAACCGAGGAATGCGCACAGCATCGGCACTCCCGCCACACGCTATACTTAGAAGCGTCCTGCTCAGGGGAAGAGGAACCATCTCGTCTGCGTCTAGTAGAAGGATCCAGTCCCCAGACGCCTGCTCGAGGGCGAAAGCCCTGGCGGGGTCGGCGAAGCCCACGCGTTCGTGAGAAAAAACCTTTGCGCCAAACTCGCGGGCAATTTCAACGGTCTTGTCATCGCTATACATATCGACCACGACGATTTCGTCAACCCAAGACTGAACGGACCGTAGCGCGAAGGGGAGGTTCTTCTCTTCGTTAAGTGTATTGATGACTACCGAGACGCGAGATCCCAAGCATTCCTCCTGACCATGCGCCACCTTTCTTGTGCAAGGCTGTACCATGGCAAAACTAAACCGACGGCGTAGCTGCTAACAGGTCGGACTGCGTTTGGAGAGGAAACCAGTCCACCAAGCCTGTCCCGGTAAAGTGTCCGATGCTGGTTATATCAAATTTCGGATATGGAATTCCCCTCCATGTCTCCAACATGTTCCAAATACGGATATCGTCAAAAACCAGCAGAGTATGTGGCTGCAAACCGATGGAAGCGAAGTTATCCAGCAGCCTTTGTTCAAAGATCCCGTCCTTAGGTCCGTCAATGAACATGAGGTCGGACCTTCGGAGCAATGACGCGTGAATTCGACAGTTTTCAGGATTTTTCAGATCGCACACAATCTGGTGCAGCTGGCCGGATGCGAAGTCGTTGGGCCTAAGATAAGTGCCAGGAATCTGATCCCACGGAATAATGTCAAAAGTGGTTAGCTGTGCGTCAACGGGCAAATAGTGCAGCATCGCTAGAGCACTTAGACCCGTAAAAGTCCCGATTTCCAGAACATTTCGGGGGTTCAATTCTTGAATGAGTGCCGCCAAGAGGCGGTAGTGCTCGCCTGGCCACAAATGAAGCAGCTCCGGGGGGTTACGTTGGGACAAACCCGACAAACTTATGCGCCTTGTACGGGCAACCAGTGCGAGAAGCATGTCAATCAATCGCTCGTTCGGAGACCCTGGGGAATCATCGAGCGAAAACAAGGCGCTTAGTTCGGCATGTCGAACTCCAAATTCACGAAGACCCAAACGGGCAACCCGCAAGTCGAATCGCGAGACTCCTAATATTGGCTTTAACAGACTCCAAACTAGCGGAGCAAATCTAGACATCGCGTGCCACCTCGACCAATTGGTGTATGCGAACTCAGCAACTTGGCAACGGCCACCTTTTTTCTGCCTATGATTATCCAGCTTGCCGCTTCGGCGACAGCGTAGCACCGTGCAGGCTCAACAAATCCCTCTCTCCCCTGAAGATACACCCTCGCTTCGAAATACAAAACGATTTCTCCAGTGCGGCCATCGCTGTGCACGTCAACAACAATTTCGTCAACCGAAGGCAGAATGGACCGAACTGCAAAGGATGGTCCCTCTCTTCCTTCTTAAGGGTATTGATGACTACCGATATTCGGGGCTTCATGCCGGGTTCCACACCAAGGCCCAGACCTTGCGAACCTCTGAGCGGTAGAGGCCCAGCATGCATAAGGTGTAACCACTTAGGCCCAAAGCGAAACAGATCCCCAGTTCCGCTAGGCCGGTTGGGGGAGTAAAGTGCATAACGAAATATGCTGCCAACCCGATCACCATCGCGACGCACCAGGCAGGGACAATCATGGGCAGGATTCGGAAACTTAGGCGGGCCTGAACCACACGATAAAGTATCAGATTCGTTGAATTAACACATAGGTTTGCTATCGCAAATCCGATCGTACCAAACGCCAGAATCAAGGGGGTGCCAAGAACCCAGGTTCCAAGCATGCAGATCAGCGCGAACTTGAAGGCCGTTCTGGAATGCCCCAAGGCGTTCAGGAGAGCAAGCAAGGGAGTGGCGGTGGGGACGAAAATATTCGCTCCCCAAAGCAAATAGAAAAGCGGCAGCGCTGGCAGCCATTTCTGGCCGAACATAAACTTAGTGAGCGGTTCAATCGAAACAAGAGTCAATATGGCCACTGGGGCTACGAGTCCATTGGTCGCTCGGAGAACTTGTTCGACGAATTGACTTAGCGCCTCTTTGTTCAGTTGCAACCGGGCGAACGCCGGAAGATACACCCGCTGCATGACCATCAAGGCTAGAACCGGGTAAGCCGCCACCATCTGGGCCCAGTTGATGTATCCCACGGAAGCCGCTCCGAGCAGGAGGCCGATGAAGACCGGAGTTATGCTGGACATTAAGAGGAAGATGAACCCAATTCCTTGGTAAGGCACTCCAAACTTCAAGTGGACGCGCGCACGCTCCCAATCCCAGTGCCATCGAATCCGCCAAGGGCTTGCACTGTTCACCAGGATCGCCCCCGTCAACGAGCGAGCGACCATGGCAATGGCAAAGCTAAGTGTACCAACACCTTTCCATGCCAGTACCACCGCCGTACTGTAGAAGACAAATGACATCGCCACTTCCACCATCGCGAGCTTCTCAAAGGACAAGTGGCGCTCAAGTCGAGCCGCCGGAATCGCTTGAAAGGAGGTGCACAGCAGGGAAAGGCCTAGCAGGCGGAAAACCCAACTGTCATGCCGCGGCAAATGGTAGGCATTGGCAACCCATGGCGCGGCAATCCAGAAAAGGGTGACGACGGAAACCACTAAGACTTGCTGCACGGTGAAGACAGCCTGATAGTCTTCCTCAACTGGTTCGTGCGCCTGCCGAACCAAGCTTGCAGCGAAGCCGGCGTCACCGAACGTGACAAGGAAGGTGAGGAGGAACGTGACAACGGCAAAGAGGCCAAATTCCGATGGCGACAGCAGCCTCGCCAGCAAAATGCCGCCAAGGGAACTCATCCCCACGTTGAGAACCTGACGAAGGCCAAGGGCTATCACGCTATGCACCGCCTTGCGGGCTATGGTACCGGGCGCAATACTGGCCTCGCCGGTCTGGACGTCAAATTGCGGGTTTATAGTATCAGTAGGAAGTTCTGGAATGAGGCTTCTCCATTGGTTTCCTGACGTCTCATCACATCCGGTTGTGAGCCTCTACCGAGCGAAGACTACCCTTGGGCTTACCACCAGGCACTACAGCGTAAGGCTCCGCCCTGTCACTCACAGGGCATTTTCGACCTAACCGATTTTATTACAATCAGATACAAGAGCTTCATATACTACTTTGCTGGTCGCTTCGTGGCGTCCGGGGGTTCGACTGGCACCGCATGTCCTCTGCGGTCTATACCGAGCCCGCGGCCATTTTGCGAAGCCCAAGGGAGGGCTGCCTTCACTGCATAAAAAACTTCTTGCGCAAGGATTTTCCCGGGATCGGCAGGGTCTGTTTGTTTCCATGCCTTGTGGCCAAACAACCAGATGACGCCGCACGAGAAGGCCAGGGCTGCCCCCAACAAGGCGATCAGGATGCGAGGGGGGAATTGCTTCTTTTCGGGAATGTTGGGTGGATCGAGCACCTTCACGCTGGGGATTTCTTTCGCTTCCTGCACCTTGGCCATTTCGTATTCTTGCGTCAGGGTCTCGAACACCGCTTCCTGGACCTTGGTCTCGCGATACAAGTCGGCGAACCTGACGCCCAGCAGGGGGAGTTTCCGGATCGAGGGATAGAGAGAATCGCCCTGCGGCCCCGTCTCCAGGGAGGTGCTCTCGTCTTTACCGCCCACTTTCCTGAGCTGGTTTTCCAGTTCAGTGACTCGCGCTTGCGCCGAGCGCACGCGGACGTTCCCGTCAGTGTAAAACTGCTTGAGCCCCTCGAGTTCTGACCGTGCGGCAATGAGCTGCCCTTGCAGGGTCGCGGCCGCGTCCACCATAGCCTTGCCCTGCTCCTTGATATCAATCGCCGTGTTCTTACTTGCAAACTGGCTGAACTCCTTTTCGGAAGCCTCCAAATCCTGGCTGACGGCTTGTAAACGTCCTTCCAGGAAAATTCGCTCGCGGCGAGCTGCCGACGTGCTTACCTCGGCCAACGTACCATTCAATTCCTCCGCATACGCCTGGGCCATCGCGGCCGCTCTCTGCGGACTTTTGTCAGTAACCTGTATCGTGATGATCTGATTCTTACGATCTACCGATACGTCAGTCCGCGCCGCCAATTGCTTGCGCGCATCCTCCATACGGCGGTCGCGATAGACCGTTTTTAAGTCAAACTTCTGGATGAGCTTGTCTTCCACGGTGCGGCTGCTGAGGACGCCCACCAGGAGATCGCTGGTGCTCTTCAGACCCAGAAGCTCGCTTGCCATTCCTCCTAATCCCCCTGCTGCCGCCCCTCCTCCCGAAAGAGCCGCCGCAGCCATGGCGAGGCCGCCGGACGCTGATTGATTGTCAGGCGGCATCAACCGCGTTACGGATTGATAACGGCTGGGGATCAGAATGGCGAGGAGTGCAGAAAGCAGCAGGCCGGTTCCCGTAACTCGTGCTAGGAACCGGCGACTTTCCCAAAGTAGCCGGAGGCTCGCAACGGCCTGTTCATGACCGGCGTACTCCGGGAAATCACGCTGAATTTCCAGGTCGCTCGCCACGCCGTCGCCGTTTTCCGGACGCTTGGAGATCGGCGCTTCGAGATCCGAAAGGCCGGTCGCGGTCCTTGATTCAGGTTCCTTCATCAATATATTCCCGGCTTCATTCACATCGGCCCCACCGCTTCAGAAGCCTGTCGGGGCTGGATTTCATGGCGCACAGCATCAACCCGTCAAAAGCTATAAAAAGAAAAACTGTCAATCCTGTATTGAGAAAGGCAATATCCATCGCACTTCCAAGCTCATAAGTTCCGCTCCGAGCCGCCACCCGCCCCGTGGCCAACTTCGACGCACCCTCACGGAGCCGCACCCTTCAAGTGATTGCGGCTTACACGTCAGGGAATAACCGCGGCGGTAATAGCCGCTGCTGAGGCAATCTGCGCAATCGCGATGACACTCTTCCAACGCGTATCGCCAAGAAGCGTCCGCTCGGGTACTACAATCGTATCACCCGGGCGAACTGCCGAGGAGAGCACGTTGGTGGCCCACCATCCTCGTTGGGAACGGCTCGTTATTTCTCCGTCCGCGCGCACAATGAAGATGGCGCCCTTGTCCGCCAAGTGCGTCGCGCCACCGCCTTGCGAGAGATACCAACCGGCGTTCTTACCCCCGACATAAGTAATGGCATTGGTGTTGTACACCTGACCCACCACCAGGACGACCCCCGGTTGCTTGGGGATCTCGAGCGAATCGCCATCACGCACCTCGATGTCCTGTGACGAATGCTCAAATGCCCTCAGGCCAGGATGCAGCCGAATCACCAGTCGCCCGGAAGTGGGCGCGCGCCGCAGCGCGTCCAAGACGCGTTGCTGCTGTTGCGCCGCTTCCGCCGCGAGCTGCGCTTGTTCCGAGCCCGTGGTCTGCAAAGATGTCTTCACTGCCGCGCCTTCCTGTTCGACGCGCTGGATGAGTTCTTGCCGGCTCTTTTCCTGGAGTTCGCGCACCGAAACGCGCGTGAAGATGGCGCCCTGCGGGTAGGCAGTGGGGAGCAGACCTCCCGCGCGCTTTAACACCGAACTCAATCGCTCACCCGGACGAATACCGTAAACGCCCGGATTCTTCACTTCTCCCTTCACCGTGATGGATGCACCCAAATCCTTCCAAGCGGGCAATTCCGGCACGCTGAGGACGTCTCCATCCGTGAGGGGCAGGTTCATCGTCGTGTCGTGCAGCGCCGCCGTCAGATTGACAGTCCTGTGTTCGCCGCCCCGCGATGCGCCGGTCACCGGGTAATACCGGGTCAGGTCACCATTGCTAAGGTCGGCGCTGCGTTTCGCTCCTCCCGCCGCCATTAGCAAATCCGCGATTCGCATGTTCTCGCCCAGAGGATACCGACCTGGATTCGCCACTTCCCCGCGGATGTATACGGTCGGAGGGTCCACCCGATACAGGCTGCGGTGCACGATGATGCGGTCGTGCGGCTGCACCAAAACGTTCTCCATCGGGTCGGCATTGAGGGCGGCAGCGAGATTCACATTCAAAATCCTCAGGGAACCATCCGGCTGAAGGCGGAACAGTTGCGCGGAATCAAGCGACGCATCCGCCAGCAACCCTCCCCCCTGGTAAATCGCATCGCGCAAATGCATCCGACCCGAGGTGCGATACTGCCCCGGCGTGCGCACCTCTCCCGACAGCCAGTAAATCGGCGCCGACTCCACATCATACCGGCCGAGGATACGCACCGTATCGAGCGGCGCTAGCTTCGGCGACGCCTGCGGGTTCGCCAGCGCCGCCGCCAGATCGAAGCTCTCTACTACCGGCCTCCAGTCCGGCTGCCGCAAGCTGATAATCTCCGCGTAGTGCTCCGCCGGCTCGGGAAGTAAGTCCTGGTAAGAGGCCACCAGATCACCGAGACGCATGCCAGGAGTGTAGGCGTATCGCCCCGGCCGCAGCACGTGTCCCTGCAGATAAACGGCAGCGGTGTTGTACGGAGCAATCGGGAAAATGTGCACTTCGTCACCGTCGTGCACTGCAAACGTCGCGAGCTGACGGTGAACCGCTTGCGCATCGCTGGTTTCGTCCACGTTGAGGCTCAACATGGTGCGCGTCTCATGCGCTTCGAGGCGCTGAACTTCGATGTGACGCAGCGCCGCCGCGGGCAGAACTCCACCTGCCAGATCGAGCGCCTCCTCAAGATTCGTCTCGCCCCGCATTTCGTAAATCGCCGGGCGCCGCACCATACCGTCCACGGTCACCTGCGCGCCGACCGGCGGCACCAACAACGTGTCGCCGTTCTCCAGGTTTTTCAAGTCCCCGCGAACACCACGTAGCAGCAAATCGTAGGCGTCCACATCCTCAACGAGTTGCCGGCCCCGGGAGTGGCGCAGATGGCGCAGCGACCCCCGCGAGGTGATGCCTCCTGCAGCCACCAGCGCATTCAGCGGCGTCGAGAGCGAGCTGATGTCATACGCGCCCGGAGCGACCACCTCGCCCACAACGTACACGCGGACGGTGCGCAGCCGGCCCAGGGAAAGGTCGGCGGAAACATCCCGGTACTGGGTCCGCAGAATGCGTTGCACCACTTCTTGGACGTCACCAAGGGTCTTGCCACTCACCAGAACCGGCCCCGCCTCCGGCAAGGATAGGCGACCTTCGCGGTCCACGGTTCGGAACAGCCGCTGCGAAACGCCTCCCCAGAGATCGATGGTCAACCCGTCGCCGGGACCGAGCACGTAGTCCGGGCCTGCCGGCAGATCCATGGGAATCCCCGATCGCGTCAGGTCGCGACGGCGAAACACGTCAACGCCAAAACGCTCCAGCCGACCCGTCCGCGGCGCGGCCTGCATGTAAAGATCGTAGAGCGAAGGCAGATAAGCGTAAGGGTTGGGCGAATGGACCATGTGAACCGGCTCAGGGATCAAGGGGGACCTGGGCTGGCGCGGTAATTCCGAGGGTCGCAGCGACTGGCGATAGGGATTCTCCGGTAGAACGGAAGGTATCCCACCCGTAACGTCGGCGAGTTGTTCGGACTGAGTCCTCTCGGCCTGGGCGTTGGTCCTTGTCGATCCGCTCGCCGAAACAGCACTGGCCGTCATCAGAAGCGGACTCATCTGATCGGGACGCTGGATGTCGGGGGAGGGGCTCTCTGTCCCGGGTTCTTGCTGCTCAGGCCGGGCGGGATTCGGGGACGTGGCAGGCCTGCCCGCGGGCGTCGTACAAGGTACGTTAACGTCATCGGGATCGCATTCCGTCTCGGCAGGCTCGGTTTCCGGCCCGACTTCCCGTTCGCGACGGCTCGCCTCCATAAGGCATCCGGGGCTGTCGGTTCCCTCGGCGCACGCCGCCTCAGGAGTCTCCTGCTCCGGTTCAAGTTCCGGTGTGCTACGAGCCAACCGCTCCGCCCTGGCCCTCATCATCAGATCTTGTTCTTTGGCCTGCGGAGATAGCGGATTGAACTGCGGCGATAGGTAGCCGTAGCGCTGCAATAGCCTCGTTGCCAAGGCTCGGAAGTGCGTGTCGGTCGTCAGGCGATCCATGATGGCATCGTCCATCAAGTCCTGTTCCGCCACGATTTGGCCCTTTTCGATGGCCTGCTTGGCCATAAGCCGCTTGAGTTCAATCATCAGCCCGGGAACCTTCGTAAGAACATCTCGAATTTGCGTGGGCGAGGCGGACACCATATCAAGATTATCCGTGGCCCAGTCCGTGACCCGCTTCTGCCTTTCCGTCCGCTCTTGTCGTTCCTGCTGTTCAGGCAGTTCCTGTGGTTCAGACTGCTCCCGTGGCTCGGACTGCTCCTTCTGCTGCGACCGCTGCTGCTGCTGCCGCTGTGGGAATTGCTGCTCTTGTTGGCGCTCCGATGGGTCCTGCTCCTGAGCCGGAGTGGTGGGCGCGACGGCGAATCCCAAAAGCAAAGCAAAGAGAGTTCCGACAAAGACCGGTCGGGGGAACCGGCCGACCCCCGGCGCACGGCTCGTCGAGCGTCTTGCACCACTGCGCAAGATGAGATTCTGGATACGCAACATTACTTGCTCCTTACAAGGGCCCGGAAAACTCAGCTCAAGCCGCACATCGAAGTGACCCTGGCTCGGAGAACGCCAGGACTCGCACCCTTCGAAACCTCGACGCCGTGCAGGTGAATGTCGGGAGAAGCCAAAAAGTGAATCGAGTAGTTACTCGCCCGAATATCGGCCTCGTCCGCCATTTCGCCGAGAATTCAGTATCGGGTTGGTCGGAAGGCGCCGTGAGATCAATCTCACGCATTAGGCGCGGGCGGTTCGCGGCCGCAACCCGAATCGGCTGTTCCACGGCGGTCTCCGTCGGAGCGCTAATATCAGCCCGCTAGCGGCATGCAGAAGATGTGCTAGAACTGTACTTTCAAGAAACGGGCTGACGGCCGCTACACGTTGAGGCCAAGAAAGTGCCCAATTCGGACTTGCGCACGGAGGTAACAAAAGGAGCTTGCGATTTGAATCGGATCCAAAGTTCTCCGGGGACGCCGTAATATCCGTCACCTCTTGACCATGAAAGGTTGCTTTTCGCTGATACATTTCGTTCCCGGCTGAAAGAGTTCCGAACCAAGGAAATACTCAGAGCATCAAACCCTGACGTGCAAATTCACCATTAGTCTCAAGGTTACTTGATGTTCCGTAACCAGTCTTAGTTGTATCATTTTCCCATGCCATTGTCCATCGACGGTGTGTCTCGCCATGCACCGATATTTGACGTTGACAAATCTTGACGGCAGTCCACCTAAAGTGGTACACCATCCGTGCTCGTGCACGGGTTAGCTCCTCGTGCCTCTGAGACCATCGCGTCCAGGTGGGAGCAGAGCGCAGCCGGGCGGCGCGAAAATCACAGTCCCCGCGAAAAACCGGGACCTCGAAACGCCTCGGCGGTTTCCTTGCCCCGCCGCAGGAGAGACCGGTTGCTACGGCCAGTCGCCGATGTTGCCAAATCATACGGAGGAATTACGTGAAGCTACAGGGAAAGCCGGATTTCGAGGAGGCCATGCGACGCATCGAGGCATGGTTCAACCATCAGACACTCGATCGCCCTCCGGTGCGTTTCGCGCAGCACAACGCCGAGTATTCGGCCTCGCCCACGATGGCGGGGCGCTCATGGCCAAGCCTGAAGGAACGCTGGTTTGACGCCGAATTTCAGGTGGACTTCTTTCTCGAATCGATTCGCGGCCATGCGTTCCACGGCGAGACCTTCCCTATCTTTTGGCCCAACCTCGGCCCCAACGTGTATGCCGCGTTCCACGGTGCGGAGTTGGATTACGGCGAAGTCACCTCGTGGATTCGCCACTGCGTCCACGATTGGGACGACCTCCAACGCCTGGAGTTCAGCCCTGAGAACGAATACTTCCGCGGCATCGAAGAACTTACCCGCGTCGCCCTACAGAAATGCGAGGGCAGGTTCATGGTCGGCTACACCGACTTGCACGGCAGCCTTGATTGCGTTGCGGATTGGCGCGATCCGCAGCAACTTTGCCTTGACATCCTCGACCATCCCGAAAAAATTCAAGAAATGCTGGCTGCGGCCAACAAGAACTTCCTGCCGGTGTTCGACCATTACGATGCCAGGCTCAAGGCCCACGGCCAGCTCTCCGTCACCTGGATGGGCATTCCGTCGCGCGGCAAAATGCACATCCCGAGTTGCGACTTTACATCCATGATTTCGACAAGAGACTTCTGCGAGTTCTATCTGCCGTCTCTCCAAAACGAAGTCCGGCATACGACCCACAACGTTTTCCACGTTGACGGCAAGGGCATGCTTCGCCATCTTGACCTGATCTTAAGTATTCCTCAGATTCAAGCCATCCAGTGGGTTCAGGGAGTGGGAGACGACCTCCCCATCCTGCAGTGGTTACCGGTCGTCAAGAAAATCCAAGCTGCCGGCAAAGGTGTGGTGGTGGATTTGCAACTGAGCGAGTTGGAGCCCTTCATCGCGGCGACGAAGCCCGACGGCCTTTACCTTTGCATTCCTGCCGAGGAGCGGGACCAGCCGGGCATCCTCAAGCGGCTTGAGAAGTGGTGACGGCTTGCTCCGCGTGGCCGTGATCCACCAGGTTCGATGCGATTTGCGCCACACCATCACGGTTCGAAATTCGGGGATTCTTCCCAACGATCCGATAGATGAGTCGGGTCGTTCGCGCAACCTAGCAATTTCACCAGCCGGATCGAGTCAGCCACATCGGGTCGGCGAACATTTGACGGCAGGCGGAGGGAGCGCTATCATTCCCGCCCGAAAGCCGGTCTCATGAAGCGAATTGGTATAAAAGATATTGCTCGCCTTGCGAATGTATCGAGGGGAACAGTCGATCGCGCCCTCCACGGACGGGGAGACGTCAGTGAGAAGACTCGCGAGCTCATCGTGCAGATTGCCGCGGAGCGGCGCTACAAGCCGCATCCGGCGGCGAGGATGCTGGTCATGGGACGCTCCCCTCTTTCCATCGGTGTTTGCATCCCCCGGGAGATTCGTTTCTTCTTCGATCAAGTCCGGGACGGAATCCTGCAAGAGGCCGCCCATTTCGAATCCGTGGGGATCAACACCATTTACCACCCCTTCGAGCGATATGGCGAGGGTGAACGTGAGCAGATTGAAGAGATGCTGAGGAGTGATATCAAGGCGCTCATCCTGGCGCCCGGCATCGATCGCAGCCTGGGCGGATTGATCGACGAAGCGGAGAAGCGAAAGATACACGTCGTTTGCATCGCCGGGGATGTTGCGGGTTGCCATCGGTCGTCGGCCGTCTGCTCGGACCCGGAGTTAAACGGAAGATGTGCCGCTGAGCTCATGGGCAAATTCACTCGGCGAGCGGCGCGCGTAGTTATCTTCACCGGAATGCTCGAGCACGAGGTTCACTACAAGGAGGTCAGGAGCTTTTCGGAGACGTTCCAGCAGTTCTCGAATGGGGGCGAGGTTATCGAAGTCATCGAGAATCACGAATCGGAAGCGGAAGCCCTGGAGAAGTGTACAGCGCTGCTCAAGCGTGTTAAAAACATCGACGGAATGTACATCAGTACCGTCAACTGCCTACCCGTTTGCGCCGCCCTCGACGCCGCGGGGCTTGCTGGAAAGGTCAAACTGGTCACCACTGACCTGTTTCCTGACATGGTGCCATGGTTCAAGCGAGGGACAATTCTCGCCTCGGTCTATCAACGCCCCTATATGCAGGGTCAGACCGCCGTCCGTCTGATTGTGGATAACATCGTCAGCGGCCTTCCATTTCCTCCGGCCTGTTACCTGAACCCTTTGGTCGCGCTGCGGTCGAATCTGTGCACGTTCCGTGAAGTCTCCCAGGAACATACGAAGGGCTCAGTTCCCCACTTACAATCTTCATGGCTACAAGCACAGTAACCGCAAGGCATCACCCAAACTCTCGTCAGTACGGTTCACATACGACGTTCCAGCACCCCGCGGACCGGCGGACCGCCGGTCCCGCAGTTGTGGCTCGGGCCCGAACATGACAATTTGTCGCACCGCCTTATTTTCGTCAACATAGCCGGATGAACCTTCGTTTCTCGGGAGTTTGCAGGATTGTTAGTGGGAAGGGCTGTTCCTAACATTATCCGGCGACCCTAATCTGTTACGTCAATTTCTTAGAAATGCGACTTCCCTGGCTGAACCCGAAGGGCAGACCTTTCTGAGCGGCCGAACGTGCGCTTAGTCGGCGGATAACTTCGCAACCGGAGAGTATTTTCCGAGTGGTTACGACGATCCAGGACTCAGCCATTTCCTTTATCTAAACGCGGCGGCGTTCCCGTTAAAGTCATAACTCTGAGCTGACGCGGGGCCGGTCGAAACCGGCCCCGCGAGTGAGGCCTGGCCGGGTTACTTACCCAGCAGGGCGCGGATTTTGGCGAGAAGGTCGGATTCTTTTTCTTTGCTTACGAGCGGTTCACTGAAGGAAAGAGGCACCATTTCGCGTACCCCGACCCACCCGGGCCGGCGCATAAGTTCTGCTTCATTGCTTACGAGCTGTTCACTGAAGGAAACAGGCGCCATTTCGCGCACCCCCACCCACCCGGATCGACGGATTGCGAGCCGGCCGGCAGAGATACGTTCGGCGAGGCGAAGCTCAGGATACACCTCGTCGATGGCGAGGATAACCACCGCTTCCTCGACGGCGATGGCAATACCCGGATCAAACCAATGGGGAGGCTCCTTCACCTCGGGGCGAACCAGGGAAGAAGCGGAAATGGCTGCTCGCTGCGACGCGAGCACAGCTTGCAGAAGGTGCGGGGGCTCGGTCCATTCGAACCGGAGTTTGAGGTTCAAGGCGTCGTACCAGATGAGGTAAAAGCGATAGGTTCCAGCCGGCACCCCGCTGAATGGCTTGTGGGCAAATTCGTGAAGAAAACCGGAGAGTTCTTTTTCAAAGATTGTGCCGCGCAGGGCCTCGCCATCGAAAGAGACCTTTTTGACGGCCCCTTCCTCGGCCACTTCCACCCGCACGGGCAGAGTTGTTGTCACGATGAACCCGATCTGCGCTGCCACGCGGTCGAAGGCCGCGTCGATCTCCTTCTGGCGCTCGCGCATGATCCGGTACACCTGGGTCAGGTTATTGTAAAGGCGAACGACTGCGGGCTGGGTCAGCTCGGCCCCGCCCCGTACAGACGATGCTTCGCTCACATTTCACCTCCCTCGAGATGCGGACCCTAGCCTTGTCCGTGTGGGGTTCGGAGCAGCGACTGTTTATGGGCTAGTGCAAGACAGCATTTTCGCTGGTCCGTTTATCTTCCGCCAGGCGAGCGCGGAAGACGTTGTAGGGCATCGGCGCTCGAGCGACGCCGAAGAGGTCCACCGCCTCCCAGCCGGAACCGGGACGGGTGAACTCAAGGCCTGGGATGACAGGTGTTGGGTTAGGCGTATCCGCCGGGCCCGAGCTCAGGAGCTCAGGCGCGGCGGCAGCGTTGCAGGGGACTCCGGAAACCTTCCGGACGTAGGTCTCTTCCAAACAATTCACAATGCGTTCCCCGCGCGCCATCAGCTCCTGGCTGTGCTGGTCGATGCGCGCACGGGCCTCACGAGCATAACTCCGGAGGGCAACCTGATCTGCTGGATCGCAGGCGGCGATGAAATCGTAGATTTCGCTGCAGCGTTCGTAGGTATCCAGGTTGGTCTGCTTGATAAAATTGCGGACGGCAGCCCTCAGCCGCTGGCTCAGCAAATCCGGATGGAAGCGCCGCAGGAGCTGAAAATCAAAGTCCACCTGCATGTTGAAATATTGCAGGCCGTAGTCGTTGAAGTTGCGATCGAAGAAGGCGTAGTTGGCGATCTGGTGAAACGCCTCCGATCGTGAATCCTTGAGGCGATAGTCATATCCGAAGCCGTCGCCCAGCAGGCGCCCCTCACTCATCAGTTTGCGCTCGAGCCCGGTACCCGGGTAAGCCTCCGCGCGGCAAAAGTTGAATGGGTTCTCGTTGTGGCGCTCCATGAACCGCAGGTTGACGAGGATATCACTGAGCGTACTGTCCGGCTCGAACATGAGCAAGTTGTACGCAACATGGATGTCAAAGTCGTTCAAAATCCTCAGGGCATTAAGGATGTGCTCGACCGTCTGCTTGCGGTTCAGGTTGCGGAGACCATTTTCCGAGGCGTTTTCGACGCCCAGGAACACACGGAAAAGTCCCAGTTCGTCGAGGACGCGGATCGACTCCTCGGTAATGCTGTCTGGCCGTGCCTTGACGGCGATCGCGATTTGACCCACGCCGTTGCGACGAAGTCCATCACGAATGGCGGAGAACCGCTCCACGGCTCTGACCGGATTGGGAAGGAAGAAGTTATCGTCCTGGAAATTGAAGATGCGGACTCCGTGACGATGATAGAGGTCACTCACCTCGGCGACAATGCTGTCCACGGCCCGGATGCGGAACTTCTTCCCGCCACCCCGCTCGTACCAGGCGTTGATGCTGCAAAAGGCGCAATCGCGCCAGCACCCGCGACTACTGAGGACACTCGCAATAGGCTTGTCGAAGTAGGAGTGGAACGTCGTGCGCTTGGGCCAAGGCAAGTCGTCGAGTTTGTCGGGGTTCCCGAGGGCTGGGTTGATCTGGGGCAACCCTGAATCGTCGCGATAGCAAAGGCCAGGCACGCGGTCCAGATGATCCAGATTTTGCGCGAGGCAGCACATCAGCTCTTCGCCTTCTCCCAGCGCCACGGAGTTGAAGGCTGGGAATTGGGTGACCAGACGTTCGCAATTGAACGAGGCGAATGGGCCGCCGGCGATTACATGACCGTCGAACCCCGCCTCTCGAAGGCGCTTCGCAAGGCGGCAGAACTCGCCCCCTCGCGCCGTGAATATCATCGATAGACCCACGATTCGCGGTTCGAAGGCAAGGGTCTGACGCACGGCGGACTCCGTGTCATGCTCTGAGTTGAAGGGAACAATCTCTATGTTGTGACCACAAGCTTCGAGGGAAGAAGCGATGTATCGTATGGCGAGGTTTTCTTCCAGTTCCGCACCGATGAGAGCAACGTTCATGACATTGACCTCCGGGTCGGTAACTACTTGCAGCTTATTGCTATTTAGGGGAAAATGGCCTCACACAGCCATATGCCCGTAGTTAATACCCTTGATGGACAACTGTCAATGACATGCGTCAGTTGCGTCAATGACAACCGTCATGTTTCGCAATTTTCTTGTTAAATTTAATCTGGGTAATCCCTTTGCAGATGAGCAAAGGCCGTCCCATGCGCGCGCAATCGGGATTGAGCCCCGAGAAACTTCTTCTTATGCGGACACCAAAAGGGTATGTCCCTGCATAGCTAGCGATAAATCCCCTCCTCACCACCAAACGCCCCAGTCGCCATCGAGGAAGTCTGGAACCTTACATGAGCCAGGGTGCATTGCATCATGAGGGACCCCATTGCACGGTCCGGTCGCTCCCCACCTTATGGCGCAGATAAATAAATTCTATTGACTTTGAAAATCGCTCATGTTACACCGTCCGTGCTCGTGCACGCTCCGCAGAGATGTTCGACCGGCGCGCACGTGCGACCTCAGCACGGTTGGAAAGGACGTGAAGGCGTGCAAGCGGTTTCAGGCGCGTTCATTAACACGGTCGTGCAACAAGGCACCCTGAAAGAGGTCCCGCTGGATGGCCAGCGAGCCGTTGTGGCGCGCCGCAACTTGGGGGATCGCTACTCTTCGGCTCATCTCGGACATTTAGTAACGGGAGATGGACTGATCGTGCGCCCTCTTTGCGGCCCCCGCGCGTATCCGCGGGACAATCGCGATGTCTTGTGGTCTCTTCAATCCTCCTGCACTACTGCGCCCAACTTGCGGGCTTGAAGTACTGCGTCACGTTTTGGGTCCTCAGTCAAAATTATAGAAGGAGCGCCGAATGCACAAACTAGCAGCTAGAGTTTCCGGTCTCGTACTGGTCGTTCTGCTGTGCTGGGCTATTCCCCTGCATGCGCAGAACTCCAATGCTAGCATTACGGGTACGGTCATGGATCAAAGTGGCGCCATGGTTCCCAACGCGGAGCTCACGCTGACCCTGACTACGTCCGGGACGGTCAAGAAGGCTACGACCGGGCAAGACGGAATTTTTGCCTTCCCTAACATTCCCGTTGGGACTTATGAATTGCAGTGCACGTCCCAGGGATTTGAAACTTTCATTCAACGAGGGATCACCCTCCACCTGAATGACGTGGTCAACATTCCAGTTTCGCTCAAACTTGGCGCGGCAACCCAGACGATTGAGGTTTCAGCCAACGCCTCACCACTCAACTTCCAAAACGCCGTAGTGAAGCAAGGCGTTAGCACGCAAGAAATCACGGCCTTGCCTCTGGAGGTCGCAGGAGCGCAGCGATCGGCGGCGAGTTTCCTGGTGATCATGCCGGGCGTTAACACGATCGGTGGGGGCCAAGGCGCCGCTTACGCGGAATTCAACGGCGGTGAAGAGGATTCCGATGAAGCCGTCCTTGACGGCGTCAGCATGATTGAGGGTCTGCTCAGCCAAAGCGGCACCGTGGCAATTCAAGCCGACTTCCCCATTTCCCCCGACGCGGTAGGCGAGATCAGCTTACTCACGTCGAACTACGACCCCCAGTACGGAAACACTTACTCCGCCGTTACCGTGGCCAGCACCAAAGCCGGAGGGGACCAATTTCACGGCGGCGGCTACGAATTCAATCGCAACACCGACTTCAATGCCCGGCAATTCGGCGTCGCCGAGCGCCCCAAAGACATTGAAAACGATTTGGGCGGTTACATCGGCGGCCCCATACACTTGCCAGGATTCTGGTCCGGCCGCAAGAAGAGCTATTTCTTCGTTAACTTTGAGGCCTACCGCTCGGAAGGCGCAGCGAACAAGCCCGTCCTGACGGTGCCTACGGCGAAGATGCGAGAGGGCGATTTCAGCGAGTGGCCGTATCCTGTTTACGACCCGACCAGCACCACGCCCAATCCAAGTTATGACCCCAGCGCAGCAGCTTCGACCACAAACATTCCCTACTTTCGAACGCAGTTTCCGGGCAACGTAATTCCCCCAACCAATCCCGAGTTATTGTCGTCTCTGGCGTCAGGTTGGCTAAAATACGTACCCCAGCCAAACCGTCCGGGTCTCGCCGACAACTACGAATCCCCTTACGCCTTGGCGAACGCTCTGAACGCGCACACCGATCAGTGGGATGTCCGCGGCGACCAGTATATTGGCGACCGGGATCACGTGTTCGTTACCTGGCATTATCGCGGCACGCTTCCCTTTACGCAATTTGCTTTTCCTGCGCAGATCGATACCAACAATACTCGTATTCCCAACTACAGCGAGGTTTCCCGGCTCAACTACGACCATACCTTCAAGCCGAACCTCCTTAACCATTTTGCCATCGGTTACCTTGATCTGCTAACCGAGGAATACAACTCGTCGGACCCCTATGTGAAAGATGTTCCTCAAATAGCGGGAGTTTACAGCAACAAGCATGAGTCGGCCATCAACTTCGGGGACAGTTATTCCTCTTACGGTGGTAACTCGGATCTTATCTCCACCCGTCCGACCTGGATCGCCAACGATATGGCCACGTGGGTGAAGGGAAAGCACACCATCGAGTTTGGCGGTGAGTATCGCAACCTGGCTTACCCCACCCAGACCACCGCGAACGGTTCAGGTACTTTTGATTTCTACTCCGGCAGCACAGGTCTGCTGGACTACCCAACTCCCACGGGCAACTCCTATGCCAGCTTCCTGCTCGGTGAAGTGAGCTCGGCCTCGATTAACTACTACTCGCTCGGCGCTTTCCGGCCGCAAGCGAAGTCCATGGGCCTCTTTGCCGGTGACACCTGGAAAGCGACCCGCAAACTCAGCATCGACTATGGAATCCGTTGGGATCTGTACCAGCCTTCGGAGGAAGCCAAGAACCAGACTTCTTTCCTGGATCCAACCCGACCGAATCCGGGAGCTGGGAACCTTCCTGGCGCTCTGGTGTTTGCCGGCAACAAGTACGGCAGCGCCAGCTATGGAAGTCCTTATCCCGAGAATCTTTACCACCGCGCCTTCGGTCCTCGCGTCGGCGTCGCCTATGGATTAACCGACAAGACCGTCATCCGCGGCGGATTTGGGATCTTCATGATGCAGAATTTCTATCCGGGATGGGGCGCGGGAATCGCCACCGACGGGTTTAACGAGGCCGTCGGCTTCAGCAGCGGCTTGGGCGGCATTCAACCGGCCTTCCTGCTGCAGAACGGCGTTCCCCAAACCTTTACACCGCCACCGTTTATCAATGAGAGCTTCGATAACGGCCAGGGCGGTCCCAACTACCGGCCGTTTAATGCCAACCAAGTGCCACGCGCCTACCAGTGGAACCTGACCGTCGAGCACCAAGTCAAACAGAACTTACATCTGACCGGCGCCTATATCGGGAACCACGGTTCACGGCTGCTATCGCAAATGGAGCCTCTTAACGCCCTGAACCCCTCGCTCTTGACGACGGTCGGCCCGGCGCTGAACGATCAATTCACCACCAACCAGGCCACCCTTGACGGCGTAAACCAGCCGTATACGGGCTGGGCGGGGCAGATGGCGGCTTGCGCGCCCAGCGTGGCCCAGGCCCTCCAGACGTTCCCGCAATACTGTGGAAATCTCTACGGGAACAATGAGAACCAGGGTTGGTCAAACTACGACTCCCTGCAACTGTCGGCCGAGCAGCGCTTCTCCCACGGCCTCTGGTTGCTCGCGAACTACACATGGTCCAAGACCATGACCACCACCGAAGACGTGCAGACCAGTACCTATTATATGAATATTTCGCCGTACCAGAAGAACCGGAACTACGGGATCGCCCGCAACGACGTGCCGCAGATGGCCAACATCTCCTTTGCTTACGATCTGCCCTTCGGCAAGGGCCGTAAGTTCCTGGACCAAGGCGGAATGCTCAACCGGCTCGTCGGCGGCTGGCAGCTCAGCACAATCATTCGCTTGCAAGATGGCGTACCGTTCGTATTCAACTCCGGCTACTGCAATATCCCCTCGCAGTTTGCTATGGGCTGCTATCCGGGAATATTGCCTGGAGCCAATCCACTGGCGGCGAGCAAGAGTGGCTTCGATCCCAATTCGGGACTGAATCCTCTCTTCAATGTGAACTCGTTCCAGCCGACCAGCACCTTCAACTTCAATTCGGGTGTTGGGGCGCCGGTTTCCAATGTTCGCGGTTATGGATACCACAATGAGGACCTTGCGATAACCGACAACATCGGCATTACGGAACGCCTCCATATGCAACTCCGGTTCGAATTCTTCAACGTGTGGAATTACCATACGTTCAACGGCACTCCCTTTGTAACCGACATTTCCAGCCCGAGTTTCGGTGATTGGAATGGGTCTGTCACCTCTCCTCGCACCATCCAAATGGGCGCCAGGTTCACGTTCTGACACCAGCAAGATAACCCGCCAGGAAATACCTCTGGCACTGCACCAAGGAGGGCCGAAAGGCCCTCCTGAGGTGCGGCTCAGGAAAGAACCAACAACGATACGGAAAGAACCGACTGACCCGTTTCGCCTCCAAATAGTACTTGCCTCCTCATACCAGCTCGATAAGAATTGTGGCGCTTGGCCAAGCTTCCTGGGAGGCAAGAATGGAGATTCGCAAGCGCGCGAGGATTGGCTTCACCAAGCTCCGAACCATTTCATTCTTGACGATCCCGCTGATGCTATTGGGCCCCGTAAGCAGTTCGTTGGGTCAATCCTCACAATCCTCGGGATCGGCACAGAAGATTCAAGAGTTGATTCAGCAGGGGAACACGGCAGCCGCCCAACAGCTTCTTTCGGAAGCGCTGAAGGGGTCTCCCCGAGATGCGAGCCTGTACAACCTGGGTGGCGTCATCAAGGCGCAGGGCCAGGATTTCGCAGGGGCCGAAGCCAGTTTTAAGAAGGCCATTGAACTCGCTCCCTCCTCTGCCGACGCGTACCTGAATCTCGGCCACCTCTACCAGGAATGGATTCCCCGGCAAGCGGCCGCCCGGGACAAAGCCATCGACGTTTACGCGCAAATCCTCAAGCTCGATCCCGGCAACGTGGAAGCGAACTACCAAAGCTCGCTCCTTCTCATGCAGAAAGGGCTCTACACAACCTCCCTCCGGCATCTGTCGAACCTGCCGGCGAGCGCCCAAAACCGTTCGCAAGCGATGTCGGTACGTTGTGGTGACCTCGCAGGGTCTGGTGAAGAGGCGAAGGCGGAAGAAGTGGCGGACCGGATGCTGCAAAGTTCCGACTTGGCGGAAGCCGACGTTGTGGGTCTCCTTCCCGTGCTGGCCCGGCATAAGGATACGCCGCTCGCGATAAAACTCTTGGAGGGTCTTCGCCAAAGAAACTCGGCTACGGCTGATTCTCTAACCAGCCTCGGACTTTTGTACAAACAGCAGGGTCGCCTCGACGATGCCCGCAAGGTTCTCGATGAAGCGGCGCAAATTCCGCCTGGTTCAGTTCCCCTGTTGTTGGACCTCGCCCAAGTAGCCGACGATCAGAAGGACTATACGGGCGCGCTGGGATACTTGGCTCATGCCCGGCAGATCGAACCCCAGAATGCTTCCATCCACTTCTTCTGGGGAATGGTCTCGGTGCAAATGAACCTTGCGGAAGAAGCCTATCGCGCCCTAAAGAAAGCCGTGAGCCTCGACCCGAACAATGCCTATTACAACTACGCGATGGGGGCGGTCGCCCTGCAGCGCGAGGAGTCGAGCGAAGCGATTCCGTATTTCCAGAAGTATTGCCAATTGAAGCCCCACGACCCGCGCGGGCGCCTGGCTTTAGGCTCCGCTTATTTCGCCAGTCACGACGATGAGAACGCCGAAAAGGTCATTTTGACGGTGGCGAACGATCGAGAAACCGCCGCAGGCGCTCATTACTATCTGGGCAGAATTGCCAATCAGCAAGGCAACTACCCGGAGGCCGTTGCGCAACTGGAATTGGCGCTCAAGACTTACCCTAATTATGCTGACGCCTATGCCGAGAGGGGCCTCGTCCACCTCAAGCAGAAGGACTACCCGGACGCGACAAGCGACTTGCAAAAGGCGCTGGAGATCGACCCCGACAACTACACCGCCAATCTGAATCTTATGATTTTGTACCAAAGAACCAAAGATCCCAAGGCCGACGAGCAAGCCAAGCGATTTGAGCAAGTCCGCGAGGAACGCGCGCAAAGGGTAAAGGATTTCCTGCGCACCATTGAGGTCAGGCCATGATCAAACTCAATAGACGCGAGTTCATGCAGGCATCGACCACCTCGCTCTTGCTAGATAATGCAAAGGTTACCGCTTCGGCTGGCGACGAGGTCAATTCCGATCAAACCGCCACCGCCTTCGTCCGCACCAACGCCGAAGGCAAAAGTTGGACTGTGGGAAACACTCTTGTGGAGCGGGAAATTCACTTTGACCCGAAGGTGGGCCTGTATACGGAGAGCTGGCTCCACAAGGTAACGGGCAAAAACTTCCTGAAGCACTTGGACACGGATTTGCCTTGGGGGCCGGAGACACGATGGGGCGCGGAGTTCTCATTTCAAGCGGACGCGACTCACCTGGCAGGTGCAACGCGGGGGCCGTCGGCTGATTTTGATTGGCTGGCGGCGGAGGTTCACGACACTGCCCCTGACGGGAAACTGCTGGAGATCAAGCTAGGAAGTGCGAGCAAGCAGAGGGAGGTTTCGGCCTTCTACGCCGTCTATTCGGGCCATCCCGTAATCCGAAAGTGGATTGCCATCACCAACCGGAGCGATCAGGCCATCAGGCTTTCACACCTGGTGTTTGAGGCACTGAACCTTCAGGCGGCCCCGGCGAGCGACCAGATCGTCTTCGGCTATTACGGAGTCCATCCTCGCGAAATCTTTTTCACCGGAAGGGCGGAAGACGCGGCAATCCTGGCCAAGGACCCTCGCACCGGCGAGGGTTTTATTGTGATGAACGAAGCGCCAGGCTGGATGAAGCGCACGGAAATGACGAATTGGGGAGATGGCATTCAGGTGATGTACGACACGGATCTGTTCCCCTTCGAGCGCAGCCTCAACCCCGGAGAAACTTTCACCAGCGCCAAGAGCGGGGTGGCCTTCTTCGCCGAAGGACGAGCGATGGCCGACCCTTACTGGGTGATGCCCACCTATACTTCGCGCGTTCTGATGAAAAAAGGAACTTCCTACCAGCCGCCCTGGTTCTACAACACCTGGGAGCCATTCTTTCAGGATTACAACGACGCCATCGTGAACGAATCGATTCCGGTCGCATCCCAGTTGGGCCTCGACGTTTTCACCCTCGACACCGGATGGAGTGAGAACTATGGCGAGAACGAAATCAATCTCAAGAAATTTCCCAAGGGATTTGACGACATCCAAGCCACGCTTGAGAGCAAAGGGATGCGGTTGGGTCTATGGGAACCGCTGGTGGTGATGGGTCCCCAGAGCCACGTTGTCCGCGATCATCCCGAGTGGATCATCCGCGATCTGCATGGAAACGAGAAAACCGCTGCCTTCCCCGGACCTAACGATCGCGTCATGTGCCTCGCGTCGCCTTACCGTGATTTCGCCGCCAAGCGCATCGACGAACTCATCAAGCGGCACAACCTGAGATACGTAAAGATCGACTTGACCACCGTCTTTAACGCTTATGGTGAAGCGCCGGGTTGTTACGCGCAAGGGCATTACCATCGCAACTGGGCCGAATCCTTGAGCGGGATCTATGAAGGAATGCAATATGTGACAGACCAAATCTATCGTGAGCACCCGGAAGTTCTTCTGGACTTGACGTTCGAACTTTGGGGCCAGAAGCACATTATCGACTACGGACTGCTCGACGCCGGCGACCTGGACTGGATGAGCAACGTGGACGACACCTCCATCAAGTCTGCCGGTCCCCGCCAGGCGCGTACTCTGCTATACCATCGCGCCATGGCCATCCCGGTCGAAACCATGCTGATCGGAAATCTGCGGGCTTCCACGCCGACTCTGGAGGAACACTTCGCCACGGTGATCGGTTCCGCCCCCCTGTTTTTGGGCGACCTGAGAAAGCTCACTCCACAGCAAGTCACTTGGCTGGCGGAAAAGATCAAGTGGTTCAAGGAATTTCGCCAAGCTGTGCCGATTAATGAAGGGTTCTTCCCTCTTGGCGACTGGCGCCAACCAAACGTTGTGAGCTGGGATGGATTCGCGCGCCTCAGCCGCCAGGGCGAAGGGATAATTGTGCTGTTCAAGAACGATTCGCATATCAACCAAGTGCCGGTCGAGTTGCAGGCCTTTCCCGACGGAGCGTTCCGGCTTCGCTCCGTAATGACCGGACAGACACTGGGCACGCACAAGGGAGCACAGTTCCGCCACGGGATCCAGATTCAACTTCCGGCCGAGCACAAGGTGGAGATCGTGGAAATCCGAAAGTAGGAACCAATTAATTGAACGGAGGCATTTGCAATGATCCGATTGAACCGGCGCGAGTTCATACAGGCGTCCACCGCATCGTTGTTGCTAGAGAGCGTTAAGGTTTCAGCGTCACCCGGCAGCCCGGCCATGGCTGATGACACGGCGTTTGTGCACACGAACGCCGAGGGGAAAAGCTGGACCGTCGGCAACGCTCTTGTAGAACGAGAGGTTCACTTCGACCCGGAGCAGGGACTGCATACTGAGAGCTGGCTCCACAAGGTGACGGGGACCGACTTCATGGAGACCCCTCGAAAGCGAAGAAACCGCGGTGGCGAGTTCTCGCTTTGGGTGGACGGAGATGCTCTGGCGGGAACGACTAGGGCTCTTTGGGAGTTTATGGAGGCCAAGACCGACAAGCTCGCGCCATCCGGGCAATCACTGGCCATCACCTTGCGGGCGAAAACGAAGCCGATCGACGTAACCATATTTTACGCCGTTTACGATGCACACGCGGTCGTCCAAAAGTGGATCGCCATCACCAATCGCGGCACATCTGCTCTGACCCTATCGCATTTGAGTTTTGAGAACTTGACCATTGCACCCGGTCCTCCCGATGTGTTGCAGGTGTCGGGGTTCTATGCGTCCCAGCCGCGGGAGATTTTCTTCACCGGAAGGGTTGATGACACCGCTGTGTTGGAAAGGAACTCCTTGACCGGCGAGGGCTATATCGCGATGAATGGCGCGCCCGGTTATACGAAGCGGAGTGAACTGGTGGGGTGGGGCGACGGCGTACAACTGATGTACGACACCGATCTGTTTCCCTTCGAGCGCACCTTGCAGCCCAATGAGACGTTCACCACTGCGAAAGGCTCCATCGCCTTTTTCGCGGATGGAAAAGGCTTCGCCGATCCCCGATGGATCATGCCCTCGTACACTTCGCAAACCTTGATGAAGAAGGGTGCAGCATATCAGCCACCCTGGATCTACAACACCTGGGAGCCTTTCGAGCGGAGTATCACTAAAGGCATCACCATGGATTTGATCGCCGCGGCGAGTCGCATGGGATTGGATGTTTTCACCATTGACGATGGGTGGCAGGCCGACTACGGTGACAATGCGATCAATCTTAAACTCTTTCCTAACGGCCTGGATGAAATCCAGAGCGCGGTGGAACAAAAAGGGATGCGCCTGGGCCTGTGGGTGCCCCTCGCCGCCATCAGCATGAAAACCGCGGTCGCTCGGGAACATCCGGAGTGGATCTGCAAAGACATGCACGGAAAACCCAAGTTCACGGGGACCATGGAGGGCTCGGATGCGGTGATGTGCCTTGCCACCCCTTACCGCGACGTGGCCGCGAAGCGCATCAGCGAATTGATTGGCCGCTATCACCTGGCTTACGTCAAGGTTGACCTCACCACCGTATTTAACGCTTACGGTGAATCTCCCGGGTGTTATGCCCAGGGCCACGACCACAGCTCCTGGGCCGAATCGTTGGGGCGCATCTACGAAGGCATTCAGTATGTCACCGACCACATTTACCGCGATCATCCCGAGGTGTTGCTTGACCTCACCTTTGAACTTTGGGGACAAAAGCACATCATCGACTACGGCTTGCTCGCGGCGGGGGATTTGGATTGGCTAAGCAACGTGGATGATGGAACCCCGGGGGCAGCCGGTGGGCGGCAGGCTCGCACCCTGCTTTACCTGCGGTCATTGGCGATTCCCACGGAAACCATGCTGATTGGCAACCTACAGGCGGAGATGTCGTCCATCGAGGATCGGCTGGCGACCGCCATGGGCTCTGGTCCGCTTTTCCTCGGTGACCTGCGAAAGCTGACGCCCGCGCAGCAGGATTGGTATGGCGAGAAGATTCGCTGGTTCAAAGCGCTGCGCAAGAGCGTTCCGATGATGGAAGGGTTCTTCCCGCTCGGCAACTGGCAGCAACCGGGAGCCGCGACCTGGGACGGGTTTGCGCGACTCAGCCGCCAGGGCGAGGGGATGATTGCCCTGTTCAAGAACGACTCGCACCTCGACCGAGTTGTTGTAAAGCTGCCGGTTTTTCCCGATGGAACTTTCCGTGTCCGCTCGGCGGTGACCGGGCAAGTCGTGGGCACGCGCACGGGTGGGAATTTTCGCCAGGGGATCGAGGTTCACCTTCCGCCAGAGCACCAAGTGGAGATCCTGGAAATCCGAAAATAGGCATCCGCACGCATTGCGGGGGTGTTGTCTCAGCCTGGCTTTGTGCCGGCAAGTTTATCTCGCCCTCTGATTTTGTAGCGGCGAGTTCGCCTCACGATCCGGCTTTGTAGCGGCGAGTTCACCTCGCCATGTAGCGGCGTAAAGCCGCCCCAATGCCAAACCGAAACGCTGCTGTTGTCCTGCTAACCGAAAACAGGTCGAAAAATTGGAGACAATTGCCATGATCAGATTGAATCGGCGTGAATTTATACAAGCATCCACCGCATCCTTGCTGTTGAATAGTGTCAAGCTTCCCGCGTCGCCTGGCATTCCGGCAGTAGTTGACAAGACCGCCAAAGGAGTACAAGTAAAGGGAAAGAATTACACCTGGGAGTGGTCACAGGCCGACGATCGGTTCCGGCTTCTCGATAAGCAAGGCTTGGTGATGACCAGCGGAATTCTTCAGCCCGCGGTGATCGTCCAACGCGGCACGAATAAGCAGGCCAGGAAATGTACTCCAGGAAAGCCGGCCACCCACACCCCGAAGGATGGCAGCTTCACGGTTCATTATGCAGGCGTAAATGGAAACGGGAAATTGGCCGTTATCTGGCGGTTCGAGGATGAGGCTCTCTGGCTGGAGCCGGTCGTTTACGAATCCTCGGAACCTGAGAACGTCGTAGCCCTTCACTACTTTGCGCAAGGAACCGGGGAGGACGCTCGGCCCACGCTCGATAATTTCTATCTTGTTCTCCCTGGAATCAGCGAATCTTCCGCTATAAGCCCGATTGTCACCTCGGATCTCGGTTTGAAACTCACCAGTTGGCTGGGACGTGGTTCGTCCCCCGCCCCCGGACTACTCCAACAATGGGGATTGCCCGCCCATTTCTTCTGCGGTTTCCATCGTAACGAACCAGGTGCCGTTAAGTCGTCGATGACCAAGTATCTTTCCGAAGCGTTTTGCTGCGGCCTTGCCGAACTTCCCAGCGGAGATCAGTTTCTTGAAACTCGCGATGGGCTGCACAGCTTGATCATGAGCTATCGAAGCGATCTTTGGCACCACCTGCACGGACCGGGGCGGCTTGAATTGGGCGCGAAGCTCTACTGGGCGATCGGGCCGAACTACTACGAAGCGATTCGGTCGTACTACCGGGGCCTTGTCGCGGCTGGAATCGTAGAGAAAAGGACGAACTCCGAGAAGAAAAACTCTGTGGCCCTGTCTCCGCAGTTTAATTGCTGGGGCGCAGAGGTCGCTGCCGGGAAAGAGGGACCGCACTTGGACGAGGCTGCCCTGAATTCCTTCTATAAAGGACTGAAAGATTCGGGCATGAAAGCCCGCATGTTCGTTATCGACGATAAGTGGGAAGGAAAGTACGGCAAGCTCGAGCACTCAGCGGAGAGACTTCCGCACTTTGAAGAGTTCCGCGAGCAGGTGCGTGCCGACGGTCTGCACTTCGGCTTGTGGGCGGCCTTCATGCGGTGCCAGGATCCCGCCGACATGGGCTTGAATCTCTCGCATATGTTACACCTTGCTGACGGGAAACCGCTGATATCAGGCGGTGGCGATTCAAAGTATTACATCCTGGATTTCACTCAGCCTGCGGTGGAAAAGGTACTGAGGGCACAGGCAAAGAAGTTCGTGGAGCGCTACCAGCCGGATTTGGTGAAATTCGATTTCGGCTACGAACTGCCGCCGCTGTCGGTTGCCGCACCCAAGGACATGCGTTTGGCGGGTGAGCGGTTAATGCTGAAAGGGCTCGAGGTGGTCGTGGGAGGTATGAGAGACGCAAACCCTGACATCGTTGTGATGTATTACTGCCTGTCTCCGCTCTTCCATAAGTATTTTGACCTCCACTGCCCCGATGACCTCTTCATGACGGCGGGGGAGTACGACATTGAAGCGAACCGGCGGTTCTTTTTCAGCAGCTTGATGGGAGAGATTGGGCAGCCCACGTATGGCTCGGGCGGGTACGACTGGGCGACGATGCCGAACATCTGGTTCGACACGGCATTAATCGGCGCGCTGGGATCGCTGAACAGTTTCATCGGCGATGAGGAGGACCAGATGCCGTCGCCCGATCTCATCGCCAAGTATAACGGCCTCTCCCAAGCCCTGCGAACCACTAACATTTTTACGATTGAGCCCCTGGATGCCGACTACTTTGAGGCGACACGGGGAGCGCACTCATCTTCCTGGGCGCGGTTTGAGAGCGATGAACTGGTAGCCGTTGCCCTCCGCACGCTTCGCCTGGATGGAAATGAGGGTCCGGTGAAGTTCCGCGAGGTCGTGGACACGAACGCGTCAGTTGTTATCGCTTCCAAGACTAACGATGGAATTGCCAAGTTCGCCAGTCTCGCCGTCGTACCCTACGGCCAGGGCGAAGTGACGATCCAGCGCGCGGACTCGCACGCTTCCGAAGCAATCGTGATAGAGCACTATTTTGGAGGAAGCTCCAAGGAAAGCCACGTTGAGATTCGCGATAGCGTGCTGCGCGTGGCTTTGCGAGAGCGAAACGAAAAAGGTTCTCCCGTCGAGTGGCTGGAAGTAAACGTGCGAGCTTGATGTGAGAACGGCGAAATGGCCTCTTCACCATTTGCCGGCCCCGAGGTGTGGGGCATGGTGGGCCAACGGGCTGGCAGAGAACGGGCACCGCCGTTACGGGCTCAATCGGTCTTTATATCGACGGGCGTCCGGATGAAATGAGCCACGCATCTCGACTAACGCACGCCATACCGAAAAGGGGAAGATCATGGTTGAAAGGTTCTGGCTGGGAATGGCCATCATATTCTTCAGCGGCATTTTGAATGGTAGTTTTGCCTTGCCGCTCAAGTACGCGAAGCACTGGAAATGGGAGAACACCTGGTTCGTATTTTCAATCGTCGGCATTCTGTTTTTGCCCTGGTTCATGGCCTTTCGATTTGTACCCCATCTGACCGAGGTCTATCGGTCGGTGCCGCCGCGCGTGATTATTTGGGCGGTCCTATTCGGCCTTCTTTGGGGCATATCACAGGTTACCTACGGCTTGAGCCTCGTAGCCGTCGGGATGGCGGTCGCGGTGTCGGTCGTTTCGGGTTTGGTTTGTGCTTCGGGAGCGCTGGTTCCGCTCCTCGTTATGAATCCTTCCGCTCTCTTGCACACACGCGGCATTTTCCTTTTGTGCAGCATCCCGATTCTCCTCGCTGGATTGGCCATTTATGCCGTGGCCGGCCGGTCGCGGGAGAAGGAACAGACATCGCGCAATGCCGATGCCGCCGTGCCGGTAAAAAATTTCAAAGTAGGCTTGGCGCTTTGCATTTTCACTGGGACGATTAGTTCGGCGTTTAACCTGGGATTTGCGTTCAGCGGCGACATCCTCCGCAAGAGCATGGAAGCAGGCGCCTTGCCGGCTACTGCGGGCTATTCCGTCTGGTGTCTGGTGCTGGGTGCTGGATTCCTTCCCAACATTCTCTATTGTGTCTATCTGCTCGCTCGCAACCACACTTTCACTACGTTTTTCCAATATGGCTGGCTCAAGGAAACGCTGCTCCCCGTCGCGATGGCGGTGATATGGCTGTCGGGACTATTTCTCTACGGGTGGGGAGCCACTCTGGTGGGGGTGTACGGTACGTCCATTGGATTCACGCTCTTTATGGCGATGGGCGTGGTGTCAGCAACGGTGCTCGGAATCCTGACAGGAGAGTGGGATTCCACATCCCTCCGCAGCAGGCGACTGTTGGCCGCCGGAGTCGCTGTAATTCTGGTATCCGTAGCCGTACTGAATCTCGGCGGACTGTTCTGAGAAAGCATTCAAAGCTCCAAGAGAGGATCGATCTCGCGATGACCAACGTCAATCGGCGGCAGTTTATACAAGTGTCGGCGGCGACCATGCTGCTCGGTGGCGCGCGACTTCGTGCCAGTGCCGCAAATCCGCCCCGGGTGAGTCAGTCGGGAAAGCAGGTGCGGGCGGAAGCAGAAAGTTACAACTGGGAATGGACGGCAGAGAACGACCGGTTCCGGTTTATCGACAAGAAGGGACGGGTGATGGCGGAAGGTTCACTGCAACCCGCCGTTGTCGTCCAGGCCGTTGGCCAGCACGGAGTCCGACGTTGCACGTCGGGCAAGGTCGCCACTTGGGAAGTGATGGATAACCGGCTTACGGTGGTTTATGAGGGCGTAAACGAGTCAGCCAAGGCATCACTAGCTTGGACCTTTGATGGCGATGGGGCATGGCTCGCTCCGGTAAGCTATGAAAGCTCTGGTGCTGAAGACGTAGTCTCACTCCACTATTTCGCCCAGGCTACGGGTGAATCGGCAAAGCCGGCCTTCGAGCACAATTTTCTGGTTCATCCCGGCATCAGCGAATCGTCCGAGATCAGCCCCATTATCCACTCCGAAATGGGCTTGCACTTGACCAGTTGGTTGGGGCATGGGTCTCCCAGCCCAGGCTTGGTGCAACAGTGGGCGCTGCCCGTTCACTACTTTTGCGGATTCCACCGTAATACCAACTCGATCAACCTGAAAGGAGCCCTTAAGGAGCACCTTTCGGACGCCTTTTGCTGCGGGCTTGCTGAATTGCCGGCCGGCGATATGTTTCTCGAAGCGGACAGCGGACGGCAAAGCATCATCATTCGGTATGAGAGTGACGTGTGGGGACATCTCCGCGGTCCCGGCCGATTGTCGTTGGGCGCTCGGCTGTACTGGGCGATGGGAGCAAACTACTATGAGGCAATCCGTCACTATTATCTGGGCTTGGTGAAAGCCGGAGTCATCTCGAAGAAAACCAACTCGGCTCACAAGAATGACGTCGTCGCGACTCCTCAGTTCAATTCCTGGGGTGCGGAGGTGGCCCTCGGCAAGGAAGTCGCTGGCTTTGACGAGCCCACTTTCAACACCATGTTCGATGGGCTGAAAGCCTCCGGAATGAAGCCCGGAATGTTCGTTTTCGATCAGAAATGGCTGGGGAAATACGGCGAGTTAGATCCGTCGCCGGAAGGATTCCCGCATTTCGACCGCTGTCTGGAAAGAGTTCGCGCGGAAGGCTACCGCCTGGGCTTCTGGACGGCGTTTCTACGTTGCGAAGATCCGCGCGATTTAGGCTTAACGCCGGCGCACATGCTGCACAAACCCGACGGCACGCCCTACCTCGCCAAAGAAGGCTCAACGCAATACTACCTGATCGACTTTACCCAAGCGGAAGTGGCGCAGGTGCTGGGCGACATGTCGCGCCGGTTTATGCGGCGCTACAAACCGGACCTCATCAAGTTCGATTTCGGATACGAACTTCCCTTGCTCTCCGAGGCGGCGCCGAAAGACATGAGCCTGGCTGGCGAACGGCTCCTTCTAAAAGGCGTGGAAGTACTTGTCAAAGCGTTGCGCGAAGTTAACCCGGACATGGTGGTGATTTATTACTCACTCTCTCCGTTGTTCATCGATGTCTTCGATCAGCACAGCCCTGATGACCTCTTTTTGTGCGAAGGAGACTACGATCTCGAGGCGAATCGCCGCTTCTTCTTCAGTAGTCTGCTGGGAGAACTGGGGATGCCCACTTATGGCTCGGGCGGATACGACTGGCCCACGATGCCCTCCATTTGGTTCGATTCTGCTCCCATTGGGACTTTGGGCTCGCTTAACAGTTTCTCCGGCGACGAGCAAGACACCGGGGCCACTCCAGAACGGGTCGCGAAGTACAATGGGCTCGCCAACTTGCTGCGCACTTCGAACGTATTCTCGATCGAGCCGCTCGATGCCGGAGACTACGCTTCCCCCACTCGCGGAGCGAGAACTTCCTCGTGGGTTCGAAGAGAAAACGGAGAAGTCGTGCTCCTGGCGCTACGCAAGGATCGCCTGCAGGGTGGTTCAGGGACGGGGAAGTACCAGAACATTATCGAGACCAATGCTTCGGTCGTTGTCGCTTCCAAGACCGCGGAAGGAATCAGCCGTGCATCGCGGCTTGGAGTCGTGCCTTACGGCGATGGCCAAGTCACGATCCGACGTGACGACGATCGCTCGACCGTGGCGAGGGTGACGGAGCATTCGTTCGGGGGCCGCATAGAACATCGTGAAATCACCATGCGGGGTGGGAAGCTGCGGCTCCCCCTTACGGAGCGCGACGACAGCGGCGCTCCCATTGAGTGGATTGAGATACAGATCACGTAGGATCTCACCACACAGCGCGGCTACTTTCGGATCTCTAAAATCTCGACTTTGTGATCGGCCGGAATTGAAATCTGAATTCCCTGCCGGATCTGTTGGCCCGAAAACGTTCCGAGCGAGGCTGCTGTCACCTTGGAGGTAAGGTGAAATGTACCCTCGGGGAAGGTCGGCACATTCACTTTGAGTTTGTCCTGGCTCGCTTCGTTCCTGAAAACGACGATCATCCCTTCGCCTTCACGGTCCAGCCGCGCGAAGCCGTCGACAGTTGCAGCGTTGGGCTGGAGCCAGTTTCCCAGCGGAAAGAAGCTCTCGTTGACGGGAATCGCCTTTCGAAAATCCTTAAACCAGCGAATCTTCTCCCCGTACCAATCCTGTTGTTCAGGAGTAAGCTTGCGTAAATCCCCTTGGAGAACCGGACCCGAACCTATCGCCGTGGCAAACCGCTCCTCGATGGGCGACGTCTCGGCTCGTATATTACCGATGAGCATGGTCTCCGCGGGAATGGCCAGAGACCGCTGGTAGAGAAGAGTCCTGGCCTGCCGAGGTCCCGCGGAATCCGGAGTGGCATCATTGATGTTACTCAGCCAGTCCAGATCGCCTGCTCCCAGGAGGCCGTAGTCGATGACATGTTTCTGGCCCCAGAGCTCAAAAGTAAGATCGAGCAGCACGTCAGGATGCTCGCGATAGATCGCGTCAGTGACATACTGGATTCCTTCATAAATGCCTTGCAGCGATTCGGCCCAGTTGTGATGGTAATGTCCTTTCGCGTAGCAACCCGGCGCCTCGCCGTAAGCGTTGAAGACAGTGGTGAGGTCCATCTTGACGTATCCCAGGTGGTAGCGGGAAATCAGGTCACTGATGCGGCGCGCGGCAACTTCACGGTAAGGCGAAGCCATGCACATGACCGGAAGGTTGCCGCCCCAATCGTTGCCCATAAACGAGGTTTTGGGCCGCCCTTCAGAATCCCTGCATTGCCACTCGGGATGTTCTCGGTAAACCTGGGTCTCCGGGCGCACCATGGCGAGCGGGACCCAGAGTCCCAGCCGCATTCCGTGCTGCTCAACCTCGTTGCGAACGGGATCAAGGCCCTGGGGATACCGGTTTAGCGCGATTTCGTTTTCGCCCCACAGGTTTTCCCAGCCCGCGTCGAGGGTGAAGATATCCAGTCCCATCCTTCCGGCAATGGGAATCAACTCATCTACGGTGGACTTGGGAAGACCAAAATAGAAAGGCTCGTACGTGTTGTAGATCCAAGGAGGCCTGAAGGCCGCCCCTTTCTTCATGAGGATTTCTGAAGTATACGACGGCACGACCCAGTGGGGGTCGGCGAAGCCCCGCCCCTCGGCAAACAGGGCCACGGAACTCTTCGCGCTGGTAAACGTCTCACCCGGCGCAACCGTTCTCTGGAATGGGAAGATATCGGTGTCGTACATGACCTCGATACCTTCTCCCCATTGCACCATTTCGGTGCGCTTCGTATAGCCGGGGGCCTCGTTCATCACGACGAATCCTTCGCCGGTAAATGAATTGCGCTCCAGAATCGCGGCATCCTCCACTCGGCCCGTGAAGAAAATCTCGCGCGGCTGGATTCCATAGAAACCCGACACTTCGATTTCAGAGGGCTTGCCCGCCCGCAACGGTACGGCCTCGAAACTCAAGTGCGACAGGGTGATAGGCGCCGTGCCGCGATTGGTAATCGCAATCCACTTTCGCACTACGGGATGACCTTGATACACGGCATAGAAGACTGAAACGGCGATAGGCTTGGTTCGGCCCTTTAGTCTGATCTCGAGGACTTTTCCGCCCGGCAGAAGGTCGTGCGTGTCAGCGCCAACTAAATCGAAGGCGCCCCCGGAACCCACCAAGCGGTCGCCGTCAGCCTGAAAGGAGAACTCCGCACCGCGTGTGTTCTCACCCGGCGCCGGCTTGATGAAATCCGTTCCCGTCAAGGTGTGCCGCCAAGCTGCCGTGTAGAGTCCGGTTTTGGCGTCAAAATGGATGCTCCGTTCGATGAGGGCGTTTCCGATTACCCAGCTCTGATTGTCCGATCCCGTATTCACATAAACCGATGTGGTTTGCGCGCTTAGCGCAGCCGCAAAAAGGACAGGGACAAGTAAAATTCCGGGATTCCGCATAGCGGCTCCATGGGTTAGGAATATGATGCCTCACACACGTCGTGTACTGTTCTGTTTTGTGTGTAGAGCCGGGCTTGAGCCCGGCACGTGCCGCCCTCAAGGACGGCGCTACTCCCCACGCTGCAGAGTTCTACGACGAAAGCTCCGTCTACGGCGTCACCTTGAGTATTCCTTGCAGCGCTATATCTGCCGAAGACCTTCCTACCATGATCTCAAAATCCCCCGGCACCACCCGCCAGTGCATGTCGATATCGAGCAACTGAAGATCTTCCGGGGTTAACTTCAATGATACGGTTTTTGTTTCTCCGGGATCGAGCGCTACCCGTTCAAATCCGCGCAACTGCTTGACGGGAATCGACACGGGGGCATATTTCTCGTGGATGTAGAGCTGGACAGTTTCCACGCCGGCCCGATCCCCGGCATTTTTCACGTCCACCGTAACACGTGCTTCGCCACCCGGATGGGTCTCCGCCGGCTCCACGCGCAGATTGCTGTAATCGAAGTGGGTATAGCTCAGCCCATAACCAAAGGGGTAGAGAGGCGTGGCCGGCATGTCTACGTAGCCTGGCCCCAGCGGATATCCGCCCTGTATAATCATGAATTCCTTCGAGGGCTTGTAGTTGTAATACACCGGCAACTGGCCGGAGTGCCGGGGAACTGAAATCGCCAGCCGTCCGGTAGGATTGTAATTCCCAAAGAGCACATCGGCCACCGCTTCCCCGCCCCGCTCGCCGGGTTCCCACGCCTCTACGAGAGCAGGCACGTGCTCGGACGTCCAGCGAGTCGAGAGCGGCCGGCCATTGATCAGCACCACCACGGTGGGAGTCCCGGTTGCATAAACCGCCTGGATCAGGTCCTCTTGCACGCCGGACAGGTCCAGGTTCGCCACGTCGTGCCCTTCCCCATCGGTTGGCCCACTCTGACGGCCGTCGACGTTCGTCCCATGCTGTCTCTCTCCCACGACCACAATGGCGACTTCGGCGCCCTTGGCGGCCTTCACGGCTTCAGCAAATCCGCTCTTATCCGTGCCGGTGACTTCGCAGCCGCGCGCGTGGGTGACTTTGGTTTGGGGTGAAACCACCGCCTTGATCCCCTCGATCACCGTCGTCACATGCTGCAAAACCCCCTTGGGCGAGTAGTCGCCCAGTTGGTTCATCACATCGTCCGCGTTGGGGCCGATCACCGCCACCGACTTCAAATCCTTCTTGAGCGGCAGCACGTTTTTATCATTCTTCAACAATACGATCCCCTCGCGGCCGGCGCGCAGAGCCAGGTCCTGATTCGCTTGCGAGTGTACGACCTGGACAGCGCGGTCCACATCAACGTAGGGGTTTTCAAAAAGGCCAAGCCGGAACTTCAACTCCAGAACCCTGCGCACGGCCCGATCCACCAGCGCCATGGGCACGCGCCCCTCTTCCACGCTCTCGACCAATGGCCCCATGTAGGCAGGCTCGTACGTGATATTCAAATCGACTCCGGCCCTCAATCCCAGCAAACCAGCTTCCTTCTGGGTGGAAACGATGTGTTCATACTGCATCGTCCGGAAACCGTGGCCTTCGCTCTCGACGACTCCCTGGAAACCAATTTCTCGCCGTAAGACGTCGTTCATCCACTTCTCCGAGGCGTGCGACGGTACGTCCTCGATTTCCGGGTAACCCGCCATTACCCCCAAGCCGCCAGCTTTGGTGATGGACCCAATCCAGGGCGGCATGAAATTCTCGCGCATGGAGCGGTCCGATACCTCAATCGCCCCGCGCTCGAGACCACTGGCGGGTTCGCTTTGCGTGGGGAAATCCGTGAGTACGGCGACGACCTTGTCCGGGGCGGAGATATCATAGCCTTGTGTTGCCCGCACGATGGTCTCTCCCATGCGCATATAAAGGTAAGGGTCTTCGGTGTAAGCTTCCTCATTTCGACCCATGCGCGGATCGCGAAGCGTTTCCATGACCAGCGTGGAAAGCATGTGGACCCCCACCGCGCGCGCCTCCGCCGCTGCCGCCGAGTAGATCGCTTTCACCAGATCCAGGTCGAAGGAACTTCCCACGGCCAAGCCCTCGGGGAAGACCGTTCCCCCCGGAAACATGGCTCCATGCGTGCCTTCTTCGTCTTGCATAACGGGGATTTTCAAGCGTGTCTCGGTGAGCGCGATTTTTTGCAGTTCGTTGAAGTACTCCGCTTGCTCGCGTGCGCCATGCTTCAAAATCTCATTGGCGAGGGTGAAGAACCCGCAGGCGGGCCCAATCTCTGGGGTGTATGTTCCGGCCGTGAATCTCTTGCAAGCTTCCGTCTTCGCGGGAATGTCCTTTCCCAGTTCACCAACGTAGCCGCATGGCAAATTGAGCTGCCCGACTTTCTCTTTCAGGGTCATCCGCCTCATCAAGTCATCGACCCGTACCTCAATGGGCTGTTTCGGATCGAGATAAATGGGCGCTTGCCCGCCGCCTTGCGCGAGGATCATCGAAACTGATGCCAGTACCGCGCCGGCTGCCGCCACCAACCACCAAAGTGCTTTCTTCCCCATCATCTTCAACCCCCGTCCGATACCAAGGTGCAATTAAAGAGACACTTCAATGCCTTCCTGTTCGATTCGCGTCGGTTGTCGGATGCGATGGCGCGAAGGGCCTTGAAATGCGGTAGCTTCGCGGCCGCATTCCAAGGCAGGCTTCGCCCCCCCAGTCAGAATCTCTGTTGGGCGAGATCGCAACGGTGTGGCGCCCCTACGCCAACTTGACAGTCTCGGAGGGCGTATATGCGCACCCTAGCAGATGAGCCGTCACGTAGCGGTCCAGTTCCTCGTAGTCTCGCTGTTTGATCAATTCACTTTGCAGCTTTCGGTCGAAGGTGCGGACCTTTTCGACGAGCCAAAGGAAAGTCTGCTTGCTGTTGGCAAGGTGCTTCATCGATACATTCTTCCTTTGCGTACGCATCGCCTTCACATCAAGACCCACGAACTCCCCGTTCTTTCCATAGCCGTTCTCTTCCAGCACTCGCACCTGATTGAAAGCTCGCCGGAGATCGACCTCGCCGAACGATTTGTCCTCATCAAACTTCAATCCGCTCTGGTCGTTCAAATGGACGCTCCAAAGCTTATCGAAGGAAAGCGCAAATCCCATTTCGTCGGAGGGATCCAGCCCGGCAAGAATCTGGTGCGCCGTCTCGATCAGGATTCCCACGCGTGAGGGATCGGCTGTGCGGTAGCCCAGGGCCAAACCGTGGCCGACGGTGGGAATATATGCCTGGTCCATGGGCTCATTGGGCTTGGGCTCGATGAGAATTCGCAATTGTTTGTCGTATTCCAACAACTTATTGATCATGTCCACCAAGTACTGCATCGAGTCGGTAACACATTTAGCCTCGCGAATATACGTCCCTTCCCGCGCCAGCCAAAGCACCATGAGGTGGCAACCCAGCTCATTGGCGATATCAACCCCTTTGATCGTCCTTTCCACTGCGTAAGCGCGCTCCGCAGAATCGTTCGAAGTGTAAGCTCCGTCAATCGTCCGGGGATTCTCCCATAGACGCGGGGCCACGAACTCCGCGGCCAAGCCATGATCAACAAGCATCTGTTTCGTGGCGCGTGCCTGGGCGGTGACTTCGGAAGGCGTGAGCGAATCGAGATTGGGGACAGCATCATCATCATGGAATTGTATGGCGTCAAACCCGAGCTGCTGGGCAATTTTCAGTTTCTCGGCAAAAGTAAATGAATCCCGCACAGGTGGCCCAAAGGGATCAGCCCCCTCGCTCAGATTCCACGGCCCAAATGAAAAGCGATATGACATCGGCATCGAATTTCCTCCTCGGTATGTTTTGCGCAGATTGAAAGACATCGCTGGTCTAATAGACCCTCGGCCAGCGATCCAACTCCAAAGCCAAATTGCGGATTATAACCTACGAACCCAATCGTTACCGCTGTCGGCTTTCGCACCAGTGTCTTCTAATACGGACCAGTTGGCGAAGTCAAGGAAAGTTTGCCTTGCAGCATGAAGTTGCTCATAAGGATCGGCATCTGCGGTAAGTTTTGACACAAAAAGAACAAACACCCAGCTTGCCTCTCGGCTTGGAATTTTGCGCACTTAACCGACATGCTGCTCGGTTCCCCCCTAGGAGCTTCAAACCAAGCCCATACCCCGTTTTTTCGTTATAATACGAAAGTGACCAGGCGTTTGGCATCATTCGAGAACGGTGGCAAGGCGGATGATCGTGCCAGAATTCAGCTTGACATGGGAGTCTGCTCATGGTACCAAGGCGGTGCAGAACAGCAGCAGTGGTTTCAAGTTTTATTCTTAGTGGGCTGGGAACTTCGTTCTGTCGTTAATGTTAGTATCGAAAAAGTATTAAGTAGATTCATTCCTGGACAAAAGGTAGTCTTTCTCCCTTTCGAACCAAGGAATATACAATTTCACCAGCAACTGGGCGGTTACCCGCCGGACGCTGGATTGCGTTGAGTCGGGGATTCCGGGTCGGACAGTCGGTAAGTCGGCGAATTCTACTCCGGAGGATCAACTAGACATGAAAAACAAATTGGGTGCCTTGGCAATTCTGCTACTAGTTGCCACGGGCACGATTTGGGCGGGAATCACGGCGAGTATTTCTGGAACGGTAACGGACCCCACCGGCGCAGTCATCCCTGGAGCCGCAGTGACGGCACACAACACCGACACAGGAATTGACAGCTCCACCCAGACGAATGCGCAAGGTTACTACTCCTTTCCGGCCCTCCCGACGGGGAAATATGAGGTGACCATTAAGGCCACCGGGTTCGAAGAATTCCGGGAGACAGGGCTGGTTCTGGATGTTAACACCGCACTTCGTGTTGATGCCGCAATGAAGGTAGGTTCCGTGAGTCAGGAGGTGAGCGTCTCCTCCACCTCCGTCCACGTTGAAACCACCAACACGCAAATGGGCGAGGTGATCGGAACCACCAAAATGACGAGCCTGCCCTTGAATGGCCGCAGTTACACGGACCTACTGGCGTTGCAACCCGGCGTAGCGCCTGCCAGCAGCGGTGAGGGGTCCGGCATGGCCGTCTCCGGGAACCTGAATCCCGGGGGGGTCTCTGTCAGCGGGCAGCGGGAAGCGGCGAACGGCTTTATCGTGAATGGCGGCAACGCTGAGGAGAGGCTTTACAACAACACCGCCATCATCCCCAATCTGGATTCCATTGCGGAATTCCGCATTCTTACCAACAACGCCGACGCCGAATATGGCAACTACTCCGGCGGGATGATCAACGTCATCACCAAGTCGGGCACCAACCAGTACCATGGTGACGCCTTTGATTTCATTCGCAACCCCCATTTGGACGCCCGGAACTTCTACTCTCCCACCGAGGCGGTTCTCCACCAGAACCAGTTCGGCGGCACGGCGGGCGGGCCCATCTTGCACGATAAGCTTTTCTTCTTCACCGACTATCAAGGGACCCGCATGGTGAACGGCCTCGATAGCGGGGTCATTTCCGTCCCCTCGGCGCAAGACCAGACCGGCAACCTGTCGGATGTCGCGTCGACGCTCGTCAGTGCGAACGCGAGCGTAAATGGAACTGCTTGGGCCAACACGTTGTCGCAGGAATTGGGCTATCCCGTCACGGCCGGCGAGCCGTATTTCACTTATACTCCACCAGTGCCGCCCGGCCAGCAGCCCCAACCCCAACTCTGCACCAGCGCCGCTCAAAACTGTGTGTTTCCGAACGCCGTCATTCCTCAGTCGGCGTTTTCGGCTCCCGCCAAGGCCGACGCGAAGTTTATTCCCACCCCCAATACCGCCGGGGGCTTCAGCACGTCCGCCTACGATGAAACGCTGAGAGACGATAAAGCCAGCGTGCGAATCGATGGGAATACCCGTTTGGGGATGATTACGGGCTACTATTTTGTTGACGATTTCACCTTAGTGAATCCTTATGCCTCGGACAATATCCCGGGCTTTGCCTCGGGAAACAACGGCCGCGCACAGATGTTGAACTTGGGCATCACCAAGACGTTTGGCGCCAACTCCGTCAATGAACTCCACATCGGTTACATGCGGGACGTGCAATTCTCCGGTACCCCGATGGGAGGCATGGGAGTGTCGCTGGCGTCCCAAGGTTTTACCGGCATCTTTCCGATGAATCCTGCCTATGAAGGGGTTGAGCCCATGGGCTTCAACAACTACAACATCGGGGTTGCCAACAATTTCCTGCGGGTGTACGACAACACTTACAACTTCGCGGACAACTTCTCCAAAGTCATGGGCACGCACACCCTCAAGTTTGGCGGGGGCTATGCCTACGACCAGGTGGAGTATCGCTTTACGCTGAACCTGAATGGCTCGTTTAGCTTTAACGGCAATGAGACGGGTTATGACTTTGCAGATTTCCTCCTGGGCGCGCCGGCTGGCTACTCGCAGGGCTTGCAGTTACCCGTATACAGCCGTGCCCGGACGTACGGCCTCTACGTGCAGGATAGCTGGCGGGCCAAGAAAAACCTGACCCTGAATTATGGATTGCGATGGGAAGTGAGCTCTCCCTGGTGGGAGGCCCACAATGAATTTGAGGCCCTCGTTCCCGGTTGCCAATCGAAAGAGTATCCGGGCGCGCCGGCTGGCTGGTGCTTCCCCGGCGACCCGGGCGTTCCCACCACGCTTTCACCGACCCGTTACAACAACTTTGCCCCGCGCCTGGGCATCGCCTACTCTCCGCACGCGGAAAGCGGCTTCTTCCACAAATTGCTGGGAGGATCGGGCGAAACGAGTATCCGTGCCGCTTACGGCATTTACTACAGCTCGTTTGAGAACCGCATTGTGGAGCAGGAGAGTGGGGACGCGCCCTACGGGTACTGGTACCAGCTTGGTTATCAACCGGATCTCACGACGCCCTTTGTGGCGCGTAACAATGGAACCAACTACGGCCAGCGGTTCCCGTTCCCCGTGCCTCCTCTGAATATCAGCGCCTCCAACCCCGACAATTCCGTCAATTGGGCTAACTTCGTGCCCATCGGCAGCTCGCCGGGTTTCTCCATCAACAATCGCCTCCCCTATGCGGAGCATTACAACTTCTCGCTCCAGCGCCAATTCGGGTCGGCGACCATCCTCTCGGTCAGCTACGTGGGAACGCAGGGCCACCGGCTGCTGGCCACCGTCGCGGGCAATCCTTCCAATCCGGCACTGTGCGAGAGCTTGGCGGCATCGGGATGCGGTCCGAACAACGAGGACTCCGGTCCCTTTACCAATGCCTCAGGCCAACTGGTTTACTCCGTCCGCTCGCCCTTCAACGAGGTCGTGACCGGCCTGAACGGTCCCACCGAAGCCTTCGCCAGCGACGGTTACATTTCTACCATGGCCAATTCGAATTACAACTCGCTGGAGGTCACGATGCGCCGCACCCTCGGCCGGGCCGAATTCCTGGCCGGTTACACCTGGGCCAAGTCGCTGGATAACTCCTCCGGCAACGGCTTGGGTCAGGGCGACAACATCAACCCCTTCAACCCCGCCGTCAGCAAGGCACTCTCCGCCTTTAATGTCGCGCAGAACTTTGTGGTCAGTTATTCCTATCGGATGCCTTTTGACAAACTCCCCGGCCCCAAACGCCTGACCAATGGCTGGATGCTGAACGGCATCACGCGCTTCGCGACGGGATTCCCCGTGTATATCCTGGAAACTGACGACCGTTCGATTCTGGGAACTGGCGGCGTCGGGCAGGGTAATGACATCGACGAACCGAATCGCCTGCCCGGCAGCCTGAGTATCCTGAATCCCCGAGCCGAAGTTCTGCCGGGGACGGTTCCTCAGTGTCCGAATGGCTGCAATCCCTATTTCAACACCGCTCTATTCCCCCGGGAGGCACTTGGACAACTCGGCGATGCCAATCGGCGCGCCTTCAACGGGCCGGGCTGGAACAACTTTGACTTGTCCATCACCAAGGATGTCCGCTTGACGGAGTCGATGAGCCTCGAGTTCCGCGGCGAATTCTTCAATGCCTGGAACCACGCGCAATTCGCAACGCCGATCGGAAATTTTAATAACTCGGATTTCGGCTTCGTGACAAACACCATTACCAACAATCAGCGAATTGGCCAAGTGGGTGCGAAGTTCTACTTCTAGTGAATCTCCGCGG
>JBKQVI010000423.1:0-18934 GCA_052139985.1 Terriglobia bacterium | reverse complement strand
AACCCGGAGAGGACTTTCACCTCTCCAACCAAGTGCGCTCTCAGGCGCACGTAGCGGCGACTTTACGTCGCCATAACATCGACTATCGCAACGTGCGAATGGCGGGGTAAACCCGCCGCTACACGTTCTTTCGCAGCCTCTCAAGCCCGGCGCTACACCCGAAATTAGGATAGCACCCAACACTGGCGGCAGGGTGTTCTAAGATTGGCGATTCGTGCTTGCCGATTGGCGAAGCCAGCAGATTGGTTCGTTCCTCACCTGACTCTACCGATAACTCCCGAAACTTCGGATTGGCGCCCTGAATTTCCCGCCCGAGTATGGGATAGGTACAGCATTTTCATAGACATAAGGCTAAATTTAAATAACCAACTTGTTTTCATCAACTTATTGGGAGCACTTTTTTTGACCCTTTGTTTTCAATCAACTATTGGGAGCACTCTTCATTTTTAACATCTTTATCCCAGCACCCAGCACCTAGCACCCAGCACCTCCCCCTGACACCCGACACCCGGCACCTAACGGTACTGCGTGCTTTCACCACAACACAGCTCTCCGCATTGTAGCCTAGCACGTTGGCGGCCAGGATCGGAGGCAATGCCGGCGAAGGGGCTGGAGATACGGAAATTATGTCTCATCGTTCTTTCCAAATTCCTACCGGTAGGATTTGGTAACTTGGAGTAGACTGTTAACGTTCCTACCCTCTTTGGCGTCTTCTAAGCAGAAGAAGGGTGCGATTGGACTGTGGATTGAGCCTGTTTCCCCCGAGTACGCTGGCTGCGGGTGACTCCCTGGAGAGAGAGTCGTTGGTTTCCGCCGCGCGGAGCGGTGATCGTCTTGCCTTTGGCCGGCTCTATGGCTTCTACGCACGCATGGTCCGCGGCATCCTGCTGGGACTGGTGCCCCGAGGCGAGGTGGACGATCTCACGCAAGATGTATTCCTTCAGGCCATGCGCCGGCTGAAGAGTTTAAGGGAGCCGGGTTCTTTCGGGGGCTGGCTGGCCATGATCGCCCGAAACCGCGCCAAGGACTACTATCGGGGAGCGGTGGCATCCAGTGAAGTTAGCGACGAACTCGCAACGGCTGATCCCCCGTTGGCCGAGGCAATTTCCGTGCTTAAAGTAATTCGCAACCTGCCTGAGGCCTACCGGGAAACATTGATTCTCCGCTTCGTGGAGGGCATGACGGGCCCGGAAATTGCGGAGTTGACGGGTATGACGCCAGGATCGGTTCGCGTAAATCTGCACCGGGGGATGAAGTTATTGCGGGAGCAGCTCAGTGCGGAGGATTCCCGATGAGCAGCGACTATTTGTGGGACAGGTCGGGAGAACCCGATGAGGAGACGGCACATCTGGAGGAGGTCTTGGGCCGGTTGGGCGGTCCGGTGCGTCCGCTGGCCAGAATGTCCGCCCGGCCGACGGCCGTAATTCGCCGCCCCTTGTTTCTGGGATTTGCCGCCGCTGCCCTGGCGATGGTCATCTTGACGCTGTTTGTCGCGTGGCGCCGCTCCGGGCCGGACTGGATTGTTATCCCGGTAGCAGGCGTTCCCCGGCTTGGCTCCAGGGACTTGTTCGGCAACGCGCGGCTCAGGATTGGTGAATTGATCGAGACGGACGAGCGATCGAGAGCCGAGATTTCCGTCGGGCATGTGGCCAGCCTGGAAATGGAGCCCAATACCTCTCTGAAGTTGACCCAGTCGGGCCGTTCCGGGCATCGCATCTCGCTGGAGCGCGGGAAGTTGCATGCCGTCATCTGGGCCCGTCCGAAGCTGTTCTTCGTCGATACGCCCTCGGCCGTGACCGTGGACCTGGGTTGCGCGTACAGTCTGGAGGTAGACAACGAGGGGAATACGGTGGTGCGCGTCACCCATGGCTTGGTTTCCATCGAGTCGCGCGGACGCGACTCCTATATCCTGGCGGGAGCGGTCTGCGTAGCCCGGAAAGATCGGGGCCCAGGCACACCCTATTACGCCGATGCCTCACCGGCTTTGATTCAAGCCCTCGACGATTTCGACGTCAACGCGCGGACAGAGGCACTCGCGAGCGTCCTGGCCGAGGCCCGCAAGAAGGATGTTCTGACACTTTGGCACTTGATCCCCAAAACCACGGGGACCCAAAGAGCGGCAATCATTGACCGCATGACCACTTTTATTCCGCTACCCCCAGGAGCAACCCGCGAAGGAATCTTGAATGGCAGCAGCGAGATGCTAGACCGCTGGTGGAAAGCGATTCGGGCACAACCGGTTCTGGCGTCAGCACCTTCCCCTTAAGGAACTTGGCGCGATCACGATTCTCCCTAACCACCCTCGCTACGTCTCGTCTAGCCTGGAACCCTCGCAATTGGAAGGTCAAGCTCATCGCTCTTCACCAAGGTCGCTCCGCAGGTCCCCCGCCGTTAACACTCTGTTGACATCTAGCGTCTATAAGTCTTGAGGCATCTGGAATGATGCATCACAATGATATTGTGTATGATATTTAGTCATCACATTATTGACATTTATCAATTATTGTAGGGCGTAGCGCTGGCTCGAATCCATGATACTGCCGTGTTTTCAATCATTGACTGGCTTGTTACTCGTTATATCAGGTTTTCCTGCCGAAGTGCTCCACCCGTTGAGAAACTCAACATGCAAAAAGTCCTCCTGTTTCTAATCGTCAGTGCGATGGTGCCGGCATTGCTCATCGGCCAGGATAGCAACGGCGATTCCTCTCCCGCCCCAATTCCGGCTGGTGTTCAGGCGCGACTCGCTGGGCTGCTGCCGGAACCTCCCGCAGCCGGCACCAAACCCGCTGGCGAGCCGCAGTTCTATTCCTCCGATCTTTACCGGTATATCGACGGAGCGGCGGACGCGTTCCTGGGTTTTGACATGGCTGCGATGATCCACCAGGAGTACAAAACCACGGATGCTGACGTCACCCTGGACGTCTACGACATGGGCACACCACTCAATGCCTTTGGAATATATGCTGCCGAGCGCTCACCGAGTTATCACTTTCTGCCTCTGGGTGCCGAAGGATATGTTAGCGATTTCATCCTGAACTTCTTCCAGGGCGAGTTCTACGTGAAGCTCTCTGCCTTCAGCAACGACGGGAAATCCGTCCCGGACCTCATGCCTTGGGCGCGGGCGATTTCCGCAAAGATCGGGACGGAAAAGTCGATGCCCACGGCCCTTTCTATTCTTCCGGTGGAAGGTCGCGCGGAAAAGTCCGAGAAGTTCGTCAATAAGGCCCCGCTGGGACACGACTTTTTGTCGCCGGCAATCGAGGCCACCTATTCGATCGAGGGGAAACCGGTGCTCCTGCTGATTTCCAAGGCTCCAGATGCAGCCGGCGCCACCGAGAGGGTCCATCAATTGCAGGACTATTTTCGTAAGTCCGGCAAGACCGAGCCGCGGCCGGACCTTGTTGCCGGCGGGTTTCGTGGCTCCAATCAGTACGAGGGGGAGATCATCTTTTTCTCGCGGGGAACTTATGCCGTCCTTTGTGTCAATCCTCCTCCCCAGCCGGAGCCGTTCCTGAAGGCGGTTCTGGACCATCTTGCCGACCCGCATTTTAATTCGTCGTTTTAGGAGGTCACTGTGGCAGGTTTCGATCGACGTCGTCTTCTGAAAGCAGGTCTGATTGCAGGCGCAGGAATCCCGCTCGGTTTGTTTGATTCTCGATCTCTTTGGGCGGCGCCTTCGCCCGCCTTGGTGATGGCACATTACAAGAGTTCGCCGGCCGATCCCGACGGCATCGCCGAAGAAGCAAAGCGCCTGACGCGTAGCTCCATCGAGTCCCTCGGTGGAATGAGCCGCTTTATTTCCCGCGGGAACACGGTATGGGTGAAGCCGAACATCGGCTGGGACCGTCGCCCGGAGCAGGCCGCCACCACCAACCCTGACGTCGTGGCCACCGTGGTCCAGATGTGCTTCCAGGCGGGGGCGAAAAAGGTGCTGGTCAGCGACAATCCCTGCAACGAAGCACGCAACACCTTTCCGCGCAGTGGCATTCAGCAGGCCGCGGAGAAGGCCGGGGCAGAGGTGTTCTTCCTCGACGAGCGCAAGTTCCGCAAGATGGCCGTCAACGGCAAGGTCCTTAAAGAGTGGCAAATTTACCAGGATGTCGTGGAGGCCGACCGGCTCATCAACGTCGCGATCGTGAAGAGCCACAACCTGAGTAAAGCGACACTGGGTATGAAGAACCTGATGGGCGTCACCGGCGGAGCGCGCAACCGCTTTCACCAGGATATTGACAACACGTTGGTGGACCTCGCCGCTTTCCTCAAGCCTCAATTGACGATCCTTGATGCCATCCGCGTCCTGGCCGCCAACGGCCCGACGGGCGGGAACCTTGCCGACGTGAGGAGGAAAGATACCATCGTGGCCGGCGTAGACCAAGTGGCCGTGGATGCATTGGGCGCCACGTTGCTGGGTTTGAAACCCGAAGATATTGGGCACATCGTACAGGGAAATGCGCGGGGCCTGGGCACGATCAACTTCAATTCTCTTTCGCCGCGAAAGCTCGAAGTGTAATCCCATGGCCAAAAAACAGAAAACTCCACTCGTGGTTTGGCTGCGCAGGTTCACTCAGAGCGCTTTTTTTGCGCTGTTCATCTACCTGTTCCTACAGACTACGGATCATCCGATCAATCGAGCCGGAAGCCACGTGACCCTGTTCTTCGATCTCGACCCGCTGGTTGCTCTCAATTCCCTGCTGGCGACGCATAAGGTTGAACGGGCGATGCTGCTATCGCTTGTGACCTTGGCCGTGACCCTGCTCTGCGGCCGGTGGTTCTGCGGATGGGTCTGTCCCTTCGGCGCTACGCACAACTTCTTCACCTCTTTGCGAGGTGGGCGCGCCAAACCGAAACTGGAAGTGGGCGGGTACAACCGATGGCAGGCAGCAAAGTACTACATTCTGGTGGCGTTTCTGGTGGCGTCCTTTGTGGGAGTGAATGTAGCGGGCTGGCTTGATCCTTTCTCGTTTTTCTTCCGATCCCTCACCACCTCGATTTATCCCGCCATCAATTCGGCCGTCGTCTCGCTGTTTACGTGGACCTACAACGTGAATCCCGGCGTTGGCTCGGTGCGAATCTCGTTAATCGCCGAGCCGATCTACTCCTTCCTGCGGGCGCGCTTTCTGGCGGTCGAGCAGCCCTACTACTGGGGCAGTCTGCTGATCGGCGGCCTCTTGATCGGAGTCGTAGCGCTGAATTTCTATCGCGCCCGGTTCTGGTGCAGGTATATCTGTCCTCTGGGCGCTTTGCTAGGCGTCGTGGGCAAGAATCCATTGGTTCGTTTGCAGAAGAGCGGCGAACAGTGCACCAATTGCCGCTTGTGCCTGGTGGATTGCCAGGGCGGCGCCAACTCCAGCAACGTCACGGAGTGGAAAGCTTCGGAGTGTTTCTATTGCTGCAACTGCATATCAGACTGCCCGTCGCAGGCCGTGACGCTCACTTCTCAACTCAAGCAGGAGAGAAAAGATGTTGAAACCCTTGTCCAGGTGGGTCGCTGATTTCGCGCGTCCACCCAAGGAGTCCCGGTTGGATCTTGGACGCCGGTCGGTTCTCGTGGCTGGGCTCTCCGGCCTGGGCGGAAGTTTGCTTTTCGCGATTCATCCCCAGGCTTCGAGGCGGACCTTCAACCCGGCGTTGATCCGTCCACCCGGTTCGTTGCCGGAATCTGAGTTTCTGGCGAAGTGCATCCGTTGCGGTGAATGCATGAAGGTGTGCCCGACCAACGCTATCCAGGCGGCGACCCTAGAAGGCGGGCTGGAGGGCGCGTGGACTCCGGTGATGAAGATGACTGTCGGCTATTGCGAATACGAGTGCAATCTCTGCTCGCAAGTCTGCCCGACCCATGCCATCCAGAAGATCAGCGTGGAGGAGAAACAGAAGATCAAGATCGGCTTGGCGTACTTCGACAAAAATCGCTGCATGCCGTGGGCCTACTCACGCCCGTGCATCGTTTGCGAGGAACACTGCCCCACACCCAAGAAAGCGATCTGGTTTGAAGAAGTCGAGGTTCTGAACCTCAAGGGCGAAAAGGTCACGGTGAAGCAGCCTCACGTGGAGCCTGACCTCTGTATCGGTTGCGGGATTTGTGAGGCCAAGTGCCCGGTGCGAGGGCAGGCCGCAGTGCGGGTGACCAGCGTGGGCGAAACCCGGAATCCTGAGAACCAGATGCTGCTTTCCGACAGCAACGGTGAGGGATGAATTTTGCATCAACTGGGTGACCTAAGCCGGCCATTTAAGACGAGCCATGGTTTAAGCTTGCGCGAAGCGCCTTGGAGTGCGGTAGCAGCAGCTACCGCCTTCCACCTTCGGTCCATACGGTAATCGCGCAAGTGATTCGGAACATCAGATCTTACTTGTACTAATGGGAGGAAACACGATGAGTTCCAATAACGCAGACTACACCCGAAGAGAGTTCATGACCAAACACCTCGCCTACTTTGCCTCAGCCGGACTTCTAGGTGTCGGTGCGGACGTGTTAACGAGCGGAACGCTAAGGGCGGCGGACTCCGCACCGGCCGCAAAACTGATCATGCGCCCACTCGGTAAGACCGGCATTTCCTTGCCGATCGTGAGCATGGGCGTGATGAACGCGGAAGCCCCGGGATTGATCGTGCGTTCCTATGAGGTGGGCATCCGCCATTTCGACACCGCCGCGGGTTACCAGGGCGGGCGCAACGAGGAAATGGTGGGCCAGACGATCCGCCAGCTCGGGGTGCGCGACAAGGTGGTTATTTCCACCAAAGCGCATGTTCAGGGAGCGGGCCAGCGCGACCCGGCGGAGACCAAGGCGGACATGCTGAGGACCTTTGAAGGCAGCCTCAGCCGGCTCCAGATGGACCACGTGGAAATCCTCTATCTGCACGCCATTGGCGATGCATCACCCGTCAACGATGCGGGCGTCCAGGCCGCCGTAACGCAACTGAAGCAGGAGGGTAAGATCCGCTTCGCCGGGGTCTCTACACACGGAGGGCAGGCGGAGGTTCTGAATGCTGTGGCAAGCAGCGGCTTCTGGGACGTTGCGCTGGTGGGATTCAACTATACGATGTCGGACAACGAAGCGATGCTCGACGCCATGAAGCTGTGCGCATCAAAGGGAGTCGGTCTTGTGGCCATGAAGACCCAAGCCGGCGGTTCGAAGCCGCCGCAGCAAGAGGTGCTCGGAAGTGACCTTCCGCCATCGGTCCGTCAGTCGGCCGTGCTCAAGTGGGTTCTGCACCACCCGTTCGTGACTACGGCGATACCAGGCTTTACCAAGTTCGAACAGATCGACGAGGATATACCCGTGGCCTCGAATCTGGCATTCACGGATGACGAGCGCAAATTCGTCTCCAACAACGCCATCAAGGCGAGCCTGGAATTCTGCCAGCAGTGCGGCGAGTGCCTGGGGTCTTGCCCCAAGCGGGTCGATGTCCCGACTCTGATGCGAAGCCATATGTACGTCTTCCAGTACGCGAACCTCGACCAAGCGCGGTTCGCGCTCGCCGAGGCTCCGGCGAACGCGGGGCTTGAGATGTGCCGGTCGTGCGCGGTCTGCTCGGCCGCCTGTTCGCATACGGTGGACATCCAGCGCAAAGTTCACGAACTCTTGCGCGTCCCCGCAGCAACGCTGGCAAGCTGTTAGAAAATGCACCAACATTTAGGGTCGGAAGGCACTTGCGCTTCACATCGAGGGGCGTTCGCCATTATTGACAGCCGAGTGAGCACGTGTTACAAATGGGATGTTAGTGTTCATCCGTCTGTGGGCCTGTGGCGCAGTTGGGAGCGCGCATGACTGGCAGTCATGAGGTCGAGAGTTCGAACCTCTCCAGGTCCACCAATAACCTCCGCAGGAGCAATCACATCCGCAATATGTAGCCTAAATTAAGAGCTACACAATAATTCAGCCCTACCCTACCGTCGCCCGGACGTTCACAAGGCCGAGTAAAAACTGGATCGGCTCAAGCGCGCCCACCGGCGTGACAGAGCAGGGCACATGTGTGGCGAAGAACACGGGGCGGGAGCTTAGCCGTTCCTGCCCTTGTTGGATTCTCACTCACTACTCCTGATGATCTTTTCCGTGACTCCTGTATACTGTCCGGAACGTCGCCGAGATGCCAGGGTGTTAAAAAACCAAGACCCGGCGTGGGGGCTTCTTTCGGGGAGGAAGCATCATGCGGTTCGTTATCCTTTCGTATATCGGTTTGATCGTAGTATCCACGATAGGTGCGATTAGGTGCCCGGCTGCTGGGCAGGTCCAGCCTGGCCGTAACCGCATCGTCCGAGTCGTTACTTTAAGCCAGGAGGGACTCGATCGTAGTAAGGGAGACCTTTTGGAGTCAACGATGGCGCGCCTTGATCGCGCCGGTTCCTTCCAGCCGGACATCGCTTGCCTTCCCGAATTGTTCAGCGGCCGGGCTCCGGAACTGGTTCCGGGACCGGTAACCGACCGGGTCTCGGCGTGGGCACGCATGCATTCCTCTTACGTCATTTTTGGGCTGAAAACCAAGAAGGGGAACAGGATTTATAACTCCGCGATCCTGCTCGACCGTACAGGTCAGGTCGCGGGGCAGTACAACAAGATCCATCCCACCGAAGGCGAACTCCGAGACGGAACGATGCCCGGTGAAGACGTTACCCCGCCCGTGTTCAGCACGGATTTTGGCACGATTGGCATCCAGATCTGTTTTGACTCGAACTGGCGCGACGGGTGGCGCAGGTTGAAGGACGAAGGCGCGCAGATCATCTTTTGGCCGTCGGCCTACCCAGCCGCACACCAGCTCCCCGCCTTGGCCTTAATGAACGAGTACTACATTGTTTCCGCCACCATGGATGGGTCGGCTCACGTCTACGACATTACGGGCGAGGTCCTGGCGAGTACCGGGAAATATCAGGACTGGGCTGGAGCAAAGCTCCCCCTGGGCAAGCGCCTCTTTGAGGTTGATTACAATGCCCCGAAGGCGCAGCAAATTCAGCAGAAATACGGGTCGAGAGTCGAAGTTACCTGGTATCACGACAGCGACTGGTTCACCTTGGCATCACTCGACCCAGAAGTTACCGTCGAAGAACTGATTCAGCAGTTCGCTTTGGTTCCTTTAGATGACTACATCGCAAGATGCACGAAGGAGATCAACCAGGCAAGATCCGAAGCCGGTCACGAATTAGAATGGGCCAAATGATCGTCCCGGTGGCAGTGTAGCCCAGATCGGCAAATGCGCGACTCTCTGGAAAGCGCGAGTGTTGCGACTGCGTTCGCCACCGCCGGTAGAGCGAGGTGGCTGGGGGAGCGGCGCCGGCTTGAGGGCGGTCTGCCGTCACCTCCGCTTGCTTCCGTGCGAGCCACCGCTAAAAGCCTTGGGGGCTAACATCGCGTAGCCGTAGGCAACGGCGTTCGTTGTTATATCCGCTACCTTGGACTCACGCCCGTTCACGGGGCGGAACCGGGAGACACCGAACGATTCGGCACCTCCAAGACAGCGGCTATCTATCGCTCATCCGCCACAGCGGTTTCCCGAAGCTTACACTTACAATACGAATTGCAATCCCAACTGCAACAGTCCCACGTTGGGGTTCGTGCTGGTGATGGTCCCAAAATTCGAATTAGTACGTTCAAGGATGGACAAACCGTAGTTGGGGTGGTTCGCCCTCTTGAAACTTCCAGAGGGGACTTGCAGGTATTGTTTCTCATGCTGAACCACAAACCGCTTCATGACGGGCGCATCCCAATCTCCGCGCCACCGGCCAAGCCCTGAATTTCGTCGAACGTTCCCGTCATGATACGGGTTTGGAGTCCTGTACGCGGATGCGTTAACCCCCGCAGCCGTAACGTGGGTCAGGGCAACGCCGGGACTGTAGGACTTTGGGGATGGTGGTTGAAGGCCTCCGCCCTGCTGCATCCGCTTTCATGCCCCCGCATTTGCCGCATCATGTCATGGATTGGCCAAATCGCGTCGTAAAACAGGGTTTGGGCCTTAAAGGCTTGGTGGTAACGCTCCTCAACCGAGGTGGTGTCCACGTAGTTCGTGGGATAGAAGTTTTGCGTCTGCGTTCCCAATTCGGCCTCAAAGTAGTAGAGAGGAAATTTCTTTCCGCTGGCCAACCAAGCACTGTAGGTGAGCAGTGAAGCGGCCCGGTGGTCCATGTGGAAATCGATCGGCCAGTGGGTGAAGACGATGTCGGGCTTATACTTGTCCAACAGGATTTCGGTGAACTCGTTGTATCGCTCTCCGGTGATCTCTGATCCTGTCCCATAGCGGATGGGCAGTGTAAACTGGCCGCTATTCGACCCGCCGTAGTTCAAGAAATCCAAGCGCATCCTTAGAATCTCCGCCATCTTTATACAGTTTCGAATGTCCTTGACCATGCGATCTTCAGGATTCGCATCGGGGCCAGGCGCCGAACCGGTTAGCGAGACGGCGACCACATCGTGCCCTTGATCGGCATAGAGCGTCAAGGTTCCGCCAGCGCACGTCTGGGGGTCATCACAGTGGCCTCCCACGGCGACCACTCTCAGCTTTCTGTCCGCAGTCGGGCGCGCCGGCTGCGCATTGGAAGCTCCCGTCGGGACCAAGGTGGCTGCGGCCCCTACCAGACCGGAGGATCGCCGCAGCATCGATCTGCGAGTCAGCTTCTTCATTTGCTCCTCGTAAGAATAATTTGGAAGGCCGAGTCCATTTTGCTAACTGTTTTACACCGTGGCCATTCCACCACTCCCCGCCGGTGCCCGCAGAATCCGGATGCGCCCAGACTAAATGACCGACATGAGCTGCGTCACGGCGCGGTGGCCCTCGACAATGGCCCGATCATGACCGGAATCAATTGAAAGATCCGTATTCGCAAAGGCAATTCTGCCAAATGGTCCCCTTCGCAGCACCTCGGCTGGACCACCTTTCCCGTCCCTTCCAAAGGTGATTCCCGGCTGGGGAACAATGAAATGGTGGCCCCAACGATTCAGGATGATACCGGCGATGTCGCGCCGAGCGTCAAATCCGGACATCGCAAGCATCTCCGTAAACTGCTCGCGGACCTTACGTTCGAAATCACGGAAGGACGTGGAGAGTATCTCCGCGCGGCCCTTGCTGCACTGTTCGGCGACGGGCAGGCCCGGATAGAAGAACGGCACGATCAAGGACAAGACGGTGGGAGAATCCGGTCCAATGGTGGGCGCGTCGGAGCCAAACGTGGCGATGGTTCGCACCTCGGTCCAATAGCCAAAACCCTCAAACCAGCGTCCGCCGGAAAGCCCCAGCTTGTGCAGGAATCGCCAGTTGTGCAGCGCCACATTCGCCACGATCGTCGCATTATAATTAAACTGGTCATAGGCTTCACGGTGGGTGGAGGGCAGGTCGCGCACCACATGCTTGGTAATCCAGCCGCCTCCCGCCATAACCACGGCGCGCGCCTTTAAGCGATACACCATGCCGTCGCGCGTGTACGTTATTCGGACCAAGGAAGCTTTCTCCGGCTCGCCGTCATGCTCTACGCGGACAGCGGTTGAGTGCAGGCGGATACGAACCTGATTGGCCGGACGGTCCAGCACGGCGAAATTAATGCGGTTCCTGCACACGGCTTCGAGCGTGCGAGGGCCGGAAATAGCCTCGGGCAGAAGCGTTTTCACAATGTGCCGCGTAAAGCCCGTATTTCCTCCGGGGAAACTGTGCCGCGTCAAATTATCCCCCGACCCATATACCGTGTACCGGCAACCGGTGACGGCGTCGGGACCGGCCCCAATTGCGGCGGCCAAATGCGGCGCCACAAACAGGCGGATAAACTCGCGGCTTAGGCCGTGCCGCTGCATCAGGACATCCTCTGCCGTCATGGTATCGAGGTGGCGCATTTCCGCCTCGGTATCGTGCCGTGGCGACTTGTGATAATCAATGACGGCCTGAAGATACTTGGCGAAATCGGACCGCATTTCCGCCGACAGCGGAAGGCTATCCAGATTTTTCCAGGGATCAACCACCCACTTTCCCGGCTGCTGACCAAACTTTTCTCCGAAGTAGAAGCCGAAGTTCGGAGGGGAAGGCAAATTGCGGGCGAAGTGATAGCTGGTGCGGCTCAACGGCATCGGCGGCGGAGGTCCGCCCCACACCTGATATTTGAACTCGCTCGGATTCACCCCAACGCGCGCGTAGAACTCTCCCACCTCCTTTGAAGATGGGGGTATCCAAAACCAGTTGGAACCTTGGGGAGCGATCAACCGGTGCCCATCGACCATGAACTCGTTCCGCCGCGCCTGGCCGCCAAAAATAGGATGGTTTTCAAGAACCAAGCACTTCTGGTGGGGCTTCGCCGCGTCTTTGAAGTAAAGCGCGGAAGCCAGGCCGCTGATGCCTCCGCCCACAACCACCAAATCGAAAACCTCGCCGGTATCGATCGCTTGCGCCGAGGGAGAATCGAAAGCCCCATCCCGAACGGCATGTGCGGCGAGCATGACTTCTTGCGTGTTTCCGTTGGCGCCGGCGTAATCGCCAATGCCGGTGTATCCTCCCCAGTCCGGCTGCTGCCCCAGGAGCTGTAGCGGGGTCAGCGATTTAAGCAGAACGCTTCCAGAAGCCAACAGCGTAGAATTCAGAAAATCCCGCCGGCAAATCCGCGCATTCATGCCCAAAGTGCGGTCACCCTGCTGTGACGCCATGTTTCCGGCTCCTTGTGACGTTCCGTTTTTTGGGACAAATCCGTGTAAGCCCTGTGCCAAACCGGTGAGTGTAGCACTCCGGCTGACAATTTGTCCCCAAGAAGTTGGGCCGCTCTAAGGCTCACGTCAAAGTCCGATAGGATTGAAGAAGACCCCTCTCCCCCACGACGTACAGACGTGGGGCCCCCTCCGCCTCGCGGTCCTCCCTCCCGACGGGAGAGGGCATGGATTCCAATTTCCATTCGCTTTCCCGGGGCCACCCGCGAATTCAATCTCTACCACGATGCCGCCAATCAATGCGGCTAATCAATACTCGGCCAAGCAATACTCGTGCCCGCAAGCCGATTTTTCCGTATCCTGAAGACCATGGAAGTACATTCCGACTCCCATGTCGAAGCCCGGCTCACCGAGCGAGCGACCCAACAAGGGCGCAGGCCCGATGAGTTTGGGCAGGACGTTAAGGGGTTTCCCCAAGCTGGAACGAGCCAGTCGCCGCATGAGAGGTTGTGAAAAAACCGTGAAATGCTCATCACCACTGAGGCATGGAGGCACTGAGTCTTGAAAGTTGAAGGCGTTTTCTCTGCGTCTCTGTGCCTCAGTGGTGAAAGCCGTATTTATTGACACCTTCTGAGCGGGTGGCGCGAACTATCCTTCCCACCTTTGCCCTATATCGCGGTGTATCAGCTTAAACAACACACCATCGAAATCTCGCGGATTTTTCACGCCGCGCAGGACTAGCCTTAATTTCGTAACGCTTCAAGCCCCTTGGTGTCTTCAATCGACAATCATCAATCGACAATTGGTAATACGCGTGTCCCGTGTCCCGAGCCCTGCCCTATCTCCTAATCCCGAACCCCTAACCCCGAATCCCGTTTCTCATCCCCCGTGTGCCGTGTCCCATATCCCGATACACAAACGACAATGTCTGCGCCACCCGCACCTTGGAATGGATTCATGCGACTAATGCAGCAAAATCACTCGCGGAAACGATCCGGGAGCCTTTATGGCGGTCGAGGGCAAGCAACCCGCTCTTGTCGCCGGTCACGAGATAGTCGGCGTTGCCGGCTTCGCAAAGAGCCAGCAGAAAGTCGTCGGCAGGATCGGGAGAGCGATTCACGGGCGGGAGCCGGCCCACGTCCTCGGCGAGCCTTTTGATCTGGTTGACTAAGTGGCCGGCCTTGTACGGTTTGACAAGCGCGGCGACGCGCGGTTTTTGCAGCGTGGCAAGTAACTCGTCGAGATGCGACGCGCAGGTCAGTAGCGTGAATTTTCCCTCTACCCAGGCACTATAGATCGCGGCGGGCTTGCCGGCCGGAGCGATCAGGGCGGAGACGAGGATGTTGGTATCGAGCACCACGCGCATCAGGCTTTACCTTCGGTTGGGCGCGACGTTCGGCGCGGACCTCACCGACGGCCTCATCGACGATGCGCTGAACTTCGTCCGGGTCGGCATCGGCGTTGCGCGCCTTGATGTCCTCAATGGTGCGCTGAAACACGCGCCAGCGGACGGCATCTTCGATGAATTTCGAGAGGTCGCCCTTTTTCATGCCCCGAGCGCCCAGAAAGGTGCGCAGGGTGAGATCGGTCTCCTTCGAGACCTTGAGGTTCCAGCGGACAGCTTGTTCCATTTCAACACCTATACATTCAGGTAGATAAACACCTATGCGCCTATAGTACGGCGGAATCGGCGCCGGGGCAAGGGTTTCCGCTTGGGACGCCGACAGCGAACCCCATGTGTTCGCCCCCGAGTCTCTCATGGCATGCGGAGCGAAGCTTTGGAGTGCGTGCAGCTTGCTGCCGCTTTTGCCCCAGCCCGCTTGCTGGCTGGGACTTTCGCTCATGACAAGGAAATTGAGGTCACAATGGGGGTTGTGCTGGTGATGGCAATTCTCGCAAGCCAGCTTGCGCGAGGGAAAGCGGCAGCAAGCTGCACGCACTCCAAAGCTTCGCTCCGTTCGCATCGACTGGTGCCGGCCTTAATTTCGTGGTCCCCCGAGCCCCGTTTGTGTCCTCAATCGGCAATCGACAAGCCTCAATCGCCAATCGCCGTGTCCCGAGTGCTGCCCTAACCCCTAATCCCGAACCCCTGCTCTTCTCCGCTGCCGTGGACACTAGGGCGCAAGAGGCCGTAACGCGAGGATGGGGACGCAGACATCAAACCCAATGTCTGCGCCACCGCACCACGGGGAGCGCCGGCAGCCCCGAAGCCCTACACAGCCTTGCTGCCGTGTGAACCTCAGGGCTTAGGTGCCGTTGTGATTTGAGGCGGAATGGGATTGTTGACTGGCGGCTGGCCAGCGACCGCGGGGAACTCGACAGATTGGAGCATGCCATCGAAAGCCGATGCATAACGGTCAAAGACTTCGGTGGGAGCGCGCGCGATGACACGGAAATGTTCCTTGCCGGCCGAAAAGACTTCCAGCACGCTGCGATAATCGATGCCGTTTTCCCGGGTTACCAGCACCATTCGCGTCCCTGGATGTCCCTGGCGCGTGACTTTCTCGTCCGAAATCTGTTGCAGGTTCTCTGTACCCTCCCGGAGGGAAGCCTGGAGGGTTTTCAAGTAGAGCTCGGGTGAGGCCTCCAGCTCTTCGCGCCCCAGGATGACCACCGCCAGCGTCCCAACGCGGTTGAGCACGACGGTCTTGCCTTCCCGAAACGAAGGGGAGGTCTGACCTGATTCGCGCCATTCGTCCGGAAGAAGAATCTGCATTCCCACTTCGCGGTTCTGATAATGGCGGCAATGCTCCGAATCGCCGGTGATCGTCTGAAGAGGTGGCGGCGGAGCTACCTCTTGGGCTTTGATCACTTGCAGAGCCGGCTCCAGAAAGGCAAATGAGTCACCGATGCTCTGGGCAGCCCGGTAGTAGGAGCTATCCGGCGAACTCATTGCCTCCTCGGGCCCAATCACATGCAATACCCACAACTGGGTTTGTGTGACGAGCAGGGTGGACCAATCCCGCAGTCTTAGTTTTCCGTTGACCATAGCCAACAGGACCCGGCGTGCCGGCAGACCTGATAAGACGACGTTTTCATCTCCTACGTCCTGCCCCATGCCCATGGTTGTCATAGTTTGTCCGAACGATTCGTAGACGGAGGAATCCCTGCCTGGTGGTATCGGGACACGCTGAACCATGACGGCACTACTCATGTCGGAGCTTTGAAACACGACCAGAGCCCCCGGGACCGGGTACGATGACAACGTTGAGGCGTTCGACCACGCGTTGGGAACGCGTAGCCGGAACCCGTTCTCCCTGTCCACGTATTCTTTCAGGTTTAGCAGGCCCTTGTCGCGGATCGCCGAGGCTTGTTTTTGGAAGGATTCGGCGTCAGCCGTGCGGCCCATTCGCCGGTAATGTTCAGCCAGATCGTTGAAACTCGTTTCCAGTTGCGGATCTTCGGCTGCTAGGATTTTCTGCCGGATGTCCAGGGAGCGCTTCAGCAGCGGTTCCGCGTCGGCATATTTGTTCTGGTCGTCAAAAACCTCTCCCAGGAGGTCCAGCGCGGCGGCAAGCTCCTTGCTCTCCGCACCTGAAGACTGAAGGAGCTTGATCGCGCGGTTGAGCGTTTCTTCGGCCGCGGCGTCCTGCAGCAGGGCTTTCTCGGCCTTGCCGAGGGAAATCAAAGAAGGAGTCAAAAGCACATCGTGGCCGCCCACCTTTGACTCCGCGTTTTTTAGACTCATCTCGGCGACTCGTTTCGCTCCGGCAAAGTCGCCTGCCGCAAACGCCATCTCTCCCGCGCGGAAGTTTTCGGCGTTGACCCCAACCGCCTCCGCGTGGGAATAGTACGTTTTTGCCTCATCATATTTCTGTTGCGCGAAATAGAGATCGCCCAGCACCTTGAAACTCTTGCCCACGCGAGGGTCGTCGAAACCGGAGCGCTCCGCTTCCGCTAACGCCTGGTCGAAAAACTTGCGGGCGGCAGCGTAATCATGCCTTCGGACGGCCCCATTGCCGGCGTCGACCAGGCTTTGCCAGTGACCAGCATCAGAGCCGATGATCACTGCGCAGCACAAAATGCTCAATCCTGCCGCATGTACCACCGTCTTGCGAAGACTGACCATGGGGATAACCTCCACCTGCGCCGGTTCCGCCTTTCGCATCCATGTCGCGATTTCAGGACTTGGCGCACTATAAATGCCTGGCGTCTGGCAGCATTGAAATAGTGTCGCGACCGCAAAGGCCAAGCCGTCCCGAACAGCTCAGCTTTTCGCGCCGGAGACGCGCAGACTCGGCCGCACGAATTCTACGGCGAACTCCCGTGCACCGCAACGGCCATTGTCCGGGTCCAGCGATATCGGCAAGCAGGCAACGGGCAGGCTGGCGCAGACACGCGTCTTGAAACTGTGAGAATATCGCTGCGCATGTATCCGCCCTTGGGGAACCGGTTTTGGAGTGCTGTGGTATGGGGTGAAGCGGCGGGAGTGGGTGAAGGGCCACTGGCGAGGACGCAGAGGAGGGGGATTGCGCATGGGAGGGGAAGAGCAGTAGGCGTTGGAAGAAATCAACAAGCAGGTAGCCCGGAGTCGGGCATATTTGGCCCTCCTGCGCGGCACTACAACGGAAAATGGCCTGTTGCGGACGCGGGTGCAAGGCCTATCATGGGCGGCATGTGGGGTCGGCGACGCCACCGATCAGAGCACCGGCGTTTGATGGCCATGCAAAAGCCGCTCCAGACGCAGGGCCAGATGACGGGCCACCGAAATGTAGCGGCGAGTTTACCTCGCCACACGGCGACGTGACGGCGCCCCGAAAATGGCGGGGTAAACCCGCCGCTACGAAACCACAGGGGCACGTAGCGCTGACCTGCTTTCCAAGGTCAGCGGCCTTTGAGGAAATGGTCGAGCATGGCGGAGCACGGCGCAGCTTGCGCGGAGGCCCAGGTGCTGAGATGCGGACTTCGCATTGACCGCGCGCGTCTGTCCGTCGACGGGAATACTCCAATCTGAATGCCGGAAGAGCCGCGGACCTTGAGCCGCAGGTCCGCGCTACAAGCTTGCTAGATCGGGAAATGACCGCTTGGGGACGTGGGTGCAAGGCCTATCATGGGCGGCACGTCGCGTCGGCGGCGCCACCGATCAGAGCACCCGCGTTTGATGGCCATGCGAAAGCCGCTCCGGACACGGGGCCAGGTGACGAGCCGTGGAGGATGTAGGCCGAATGGCGTTCGGCCAAGGCCCAAAGGTCCAGCGCGGCTGGGCCATACGCTGCAGGTTACGGCTGCGCCGAGTACCGGCTAGGGCACAAGCAGGCCCTCCGCTTTCGCCAGTTTTCTTTGTTTCTCGTCGAACGTGTAGAAAGTCTCAGCGCGCAGAACCAAGGCGGAGGCGACATGCAAAACATCGAGGGAACGTGTGCCAAGACGCCGAGTGTGCTTTTCCGCCAGGCGTCTGGCTTCATCAAATGCCGCCGGGGGCAAAGGGCGAAGTGCAATTACCCCGTTCGCCACATCCTCCCGGAAGAGTTTCTGGGCGGCCTTCACTTTGGAATGATCGAGCTCTTTCCGAAAAAGCCGGAGCTGGAAGGCATTGGCGATCTCGATCTCGCCCAAGGGGCTCAGCGAGAGCGGCAGCGCGACACGTTTCATCTGTGCCGCAGCAAGGGCGGAGTTCCCGTCGAGCACGTAAAGAGAGACGAGGAAACTTGTATCGGCGTATGCGCTCAAGATCTGCCACGCTCGCGGGCGATCAGCTCAGCTCCGGAAACCTTGAGGGGCGTATTCCCATATACCGTCTGCAAGCGATCGAGAAAATCCGGCCGCCGCAGAGGAGGCGCCTGGGGGCAGGGCATGAGCTTCGCAATCACCCGCCTCCGTTTGGTAATCTGAATCTCCTCACCCTCCCGAAGCAGGTTCTCGACCTCCCGAAAACGATAGCGCAGATCTCGCACGGTGGCACTTTTCATGTGATGCATTATAGCATCACAACCGGTCACAGATAGGCTCTCTTTTGCAAAAACCCTCGAGGCACAGAGCAGGTAGCGGAGGTGGGCGTACTTGGCCCTCCTCCGCGGCATTATGTCGGGAAATGACCGCTCGCGGACACGGGGTGCAAGGCTATCATGGGCGCTATGTCGCACCGGCGACGTCAGCGATCAGAGCACCCGCGTTTGATGGCCCTGCGAAAGCCGCTCCGCACACAGGGCCAGATAACGAGCCGAGCAAATGTAGCGGCGAGTTTACCTCGCGACAGGCGGCGTAAGGCCACCGCGAAAATGGCGGGGTAAACCCGCCGCTACTTCCAGGGTGGGTTGTACTGTTCAATGAGCGCCACAGCTTTCTTCCAATCAAACATCCACGAGCCTGAGTACGGCCAATCGCGCGGGT
>JBKQVI010000422.1:0-7071 GCA_052139985.1 Terriglobia bacterium | reverse complement strand
GGTGTTCTCTCCATCGACCTGCTGTGGGCGCGAGGGTGCGTGGCATGATGACAGGCATGCGGAGTATTCACAGCCCTGACCCCCCCACCCGGCGGTCCCCGGCTGATGACCACGCCGGATGCCCGCCACCCTCTCCCCCAAGGGGGCGAGGGCTGGGAACGCCTACTTAACTCGGTCTCCCTTTACAACATTGGCGGTCGTCGCAAATGTAGAGCCTCCAGGGTACGGCAAGCCGTACCCCTACAATCGCACGCTAGAACTTCACCATGATGTCAAAATCGATCAGGAACTCATTTTTGACGAGACTCGGCTGCCAGAGGCCGCCGTCATTGCTACAGTTCCCCGTGGCCGACGGGGTACCGTCTAGACAGGCGTACTCGGAGGGAAACCCGTTAGGAGTGAGAACGGAGGCGCCCAGAGCCGCAGGAGGCGTAATCCCCCCTCGACCCGACCAATACGGTATATCCGCGTGGCGAAAGTCCGGCTCGATCCGGAACGTAATGTACTGCTTGGGCATCCAGTCAAAAGTGAGTGAACTGTCCCAGGCTTTGAATTTGTCCCCAGGATTCTCGGTAAAGTAGGGTGAATTTAGGGCTGCGGAAGCAGCGGTTTCGCCATTGATGGGCGGGAGCAGCACGAGGTAGCGTCCCGGATTGTTGATCCCGCCGGCCCCAAGCGTCAGGGCGAATTGGTCCCGATCAAACCACCAACGGTTGTAAAACATAGCGCCGATAAAACTCTGCTTGGGACCGCCTGCGTGGTCGCCGGTACAACTCACACCATTGCCAAATTCACAACCTAAATCCCCGGTAAAGGAGACCGCCATCTTGTCGAGACCCTTTTTCTTCGGCCGGTCATAGTATTTGACTTCAATGCTGTTGTCGGTGTGGAGACGATTGCGCCCTGGAGCGTACAGATCATCGTGGCCCAAACCGTAATTGTTGGAAATGATGTTTATCCACGGTTTCGGAGTCCATTTGATCTGACCTCCCAGACCCGGCCGGTTATTGGCCGAGGCGTACGATTGCCATCCATTGATATACCACGGCTCAATCTTCAAATGGGGCGTGGGGAAAATCTGGACACGCACGCCCTGGAAGAACCACGGCGTGTTCGAGGAAACATACGAGGGTTGGTAGGCCCAGTTATCAAAGTTGTAGTAGCTGAACAGGCCGATGTAGGACATGAAGATTCCTGCGTCCACATTGACCCCATACATCCAGTTAAAATGGTAACCTCCGTACGCTTCCGACAAGTAGCGGTTGGCGTCGGCGAGGTCCCATTCACCGTTGGCGTAACTGCCGTCATTGCGGATGGTGGCCGTGGAATAGGCGCCAAACTGGGTCATAAATCGGGCGCGAACGTTGTCGTAGTGGAAGTCGCCGCCGATGCCAAGTTGCTCCAGTTGAACTTCACCTTCGCGGAAGAGCTCGCTCGACCCTCCCATGGAGTGGTCCGCCGGATGTTGGTTGTCCCAGGTGGCGGTGACGTCAGAGCGGATTTCCGGGGTAAAGAATTTCGAGTCCCAGTAGATGTCTTTCGTGCGGGGGTTGCCGTTGAGCCAGGTCCAATCTGCATCCGAGAAGGGATCGATCTTCTTCTTTGGGTCGGGGGCAGGAGCAGCCTCCTGAGGGGCGGCGGCGACGGACCGATTCGTGCTTCCAGATGGTACGTTCAGGGCCGGCAATGGTGGTGTGGAGGGTATCGACGCCGCTATGGTGTTGGCTTGAGTTGAAAGAGTCCCGGACTTATCGGCAGACCTAATCCCTGCCGTACCACCGAGCGAGGCAACAAGGGGGGGATTAGCCGGGGCTGCAGTGGAAGCGAGCCCCGGACTGGCTGATTTCGCCGCTGCCGGTTGAGCCGCTGCCGTCGCAGGGCCGGCGTTGGCCGGTGCAGCCACAGGACCGGGTTGTGCTGGCGTGGCCGCCACTACAGGAGCCGGCGCGGCAACCGGTTCGCCGTTCGGGGCGGAAGCCGGGGTCACGCCTTTTGCCTCCCTCGCTTCCATCGCTTCCAATCGTTGCTCCAATCGGTCCAAGCGCTCCAGCAGGAGCTTTTCCCTATCGGTGAGAGGAGCTTCACTCGAGTTTTCATTTACTGCGGGCGCGTGCAAATCAGCCGTCCGGGTTGGGTTCATCGCCGCCCTTGGCCCATCGGCAGCAACCAGGGTCATGTCCACTCGCAGATCCTGTCGTGCCGCCAGGTCAACCGTGGTCGCCGCGGCGCTGGCCAGTCCTTCCTTAATCGCCCTCAATTGGTAGCGTCCCGGCCTGAGGTTCTCGACCACGAAAGTCCCGTCCCGATCGCTGACGATATTCCGGTCGGTGTTATCTTCCACGCTGTGCACCGACACCTGCACGCCGGGCACTGGTGTTCCCAGGGCATTGAGAGTGACTCCGTGAACATCGGCGGATGCCGATCCGGCCTGAGCGGGACTGAGACCGAGTGACAAACAACACATTAACGCGAGCGCCACTGCGAACGCAGCCTTCTTACGTAGTTTGAATGAGTGTGCGTGGGGTTGAGATAGGCTTATCTCACCCATCCTGGAATACGCCATAGAAACGTACCTCCTCGAGGTTGAAACCATTTAGTTGCGGCGGATAACTCCCTACCCAAATCAAGCATAGGGTGAGCGGCATCAAGAAAACATAAAGAGCGAATAAGGATTTTAGGAATAGGAAAAACCTTTTGTTTTGGCCAGTATAGATAACATTTATGGGTGCAGGAATGACCGTAAGCGCCGGGGCAGGCGCGTCAGGGTATACTCTCTAAGTAAAGTAAAGGAGGACCTAACCTTGCGTTACAGTTTGGCGATGCTGGTGTTGTTATGCGCGGCGTGTCTGGAAGCGGGTGGCGATGCTTTGATGCGCGTGGGTTTGCGCAGCCCCACCCACATACGCGCCGCTCTGTTTTTCCTCCTCGGCGGATTGGTCCTTACCTTTTACGGCTACACGGTGAATGCTCCGCCGTGGGACTTCGGGCGGCTCCTGGGCGTATACGTGGCCTTCTTCTTCGTGATGGCGCAGTTAATCTCCTGGCTCGGATTCGGCCAGAAACCCACGCCGATGGTTCTGCTCGGAGGCGTGCTCATCGTCATGGGCGGCTGCGTTGTTTCTCTGGCGAAATGAAGGATGGTAATTAAGGAGTATCGCTCTCGTGGAATTCAGAATTCTGGTGGTTGATGATGACGCGCAAATCCGCCACGTCCTGCAAGTAACGCTCCGGGCGGCGAGGTATGAAGTCGATACGGCTTCCAGCGGTGAGGAAGCCTTAGAGATGATGGAGGACCCGCGGTACCACTTGGTTCTTCTGGATCTAAGCCTGCCCGGGGTGGACGGACTCGAACTATGCCGAACGCTTCGCTCGATGTCCGAAGCTGAAATCATCATTGTCAGTGTGAGAAATGGTGAGAAAGACATCGTAGCCGGTCTGGACGCGGGCGCAGACGATTACGTCACCAAGCCGTTCCGCATGCCGGAGTTGCTGGCCAGGATCCGCTCGGCGCTCCGCCGGAATGTCGCCTCCCCGGAATCGGGTCCGCACAAGCTCACCCTGGAACGTATCGAAATTGATTTTCGCGACCGGCGTGTCGCCGTCGAGGGGAAGGACGTCCGGCTTACGCGCAAGGAATTTGAAGTCCTGCATTATCTGGCGAATCATCCCGACAAACCCATCCCCCACCGGGAAATCTTGACCGCCGTTTGGGGACCCGAGCACAGCGAACATCACGAATACCTTCGCGCTTTCATCAAACAACTGCGCAAGAAGCTTGAGGCCGATCCCGCCCGGCCCAAATTCCTGATCACCGAGCCGTGGGTTGGCTACACGCTGCGCTTAAACTGACGGTGAAGCGCCTTCCGCCCTGTTGCTGGGAACATCAACTGTCCCCCGAACATAAATTACCACAGAGGCACGGAGGGTTGGGTGCTGTCCTAATTTGAGCCGTAGCGCCGGCTTCCAGCCGGCACAGGAGCCGCCAAGATGGCGGCGTTACGCTCAAATTAGGACAGTACCGAGGGTTGAAGAATATAGACTCTTTTCTCTGCGCCTCAGTGGCTCAGTGGTGAACAGCCTATTTCTTCACGGCTTCTAAGCCTTCCGGCGGCACAGAAGAGTCTAATCGGCGGCGGGTCACAATACTCTGGTGGCAAGCCATATCGTGGCAATGACCAGTACGACGGAGAGGAAGAGAATGATCATATCTTCCTTTTCGAGGTGACCCGACGGTGTGTAACCCGGGTGGGAGGTTTCTTTTGCCTCTTTCAAGGGTCCCGGCACGATCGTCCCTTTCCGGCCGCCTTCGTCATGCCTCATTGTTGTCAGTGCTCCTTGCTGCCTTCATGAGCAGACGGATTCCGCGCCCCGGGGGTTACACGAAGTTCTGTTGACAAGGCGTGGGACGTAAGTTACGTTTCTCTTGGAGCATGAATCAGAACCATCATCTTCCGTTGCCCCGCTTCCACTTTCTGGAACGACGGGCGCCGAGCCGCCCGGCCCTGGCCGATCTTCCCGGATTCGTTCACGCCCAACTTGCCCGCCTCAACTTCGCGCCGGAGAAAATCCGCGGACGGCACATCGCCGTTGCGGTGGGAAGCCGCGGTATTGCCAGCCTGCAGCCGATTGTGCGCGCCATCTGCGATGGGCTGAAGGCGCAAGGCGCGCGACCGTTCGTGTTTCCCGCAATGGGCAGTCACGGGGGAGGAACACCCGAAGGCCAACAACAAATCCTGGCCGATTATGGAATCACGGAGGCCGGCGTGGGCGTGGAAGTCCGCTCGTGTGCGGACACTCTCCAGGTAGCGGCGACTTCCCAGGGATTCCCCGTCTTCGCCGATCGCCTGGCGTGGGAGTCCGACGGCATCGTGGTGGTGAACCGCGTGAAACCGCATTCCGATTTAAGCGGCGGAATCGAAAGCGGCATGTTGAAAATGATGGCCATCGGGCTGGGCAAGCGCGAGGGCGCCACCGAAACTCACACGCAAATCTGGAAGTACGGGTTTGAACCTACCATCCGCGCGGTCGCCGCGAAAATCCTGGAAAGCGGAAAGATTCTGTTCGGCGTCGCCATCATCGAGAACGAAATGCACGCCGTGGCGGATGTGCGCGCGGCACGGTCAGAGGAGATTGTGGCCACGGAAGAATCCGCCATTGCGTTGGCCAGGGCGTTAATGCCGCGGCTGCCATTCCTCCGGCTTGATCTGCTGATCGAAGATGAGATGGGCAAGAACATCAGCGGCGCCGGCATGGACACCAAAGTGGTGGGACGGGCGGACGGCGCGGCGCCCGGCCTCGGCCCCAATATCTCCTTCATCTACGCGCGCAATCTGACCCCCGAGAGTGGCGGAAACGCTGTGGGTGTGGGCAACGCCGACCTGATCCACGAGCGATTCTACCGGAAGATCAACCTCCAGAAGACGTACGTCAATGCCATCACCTCGCTGCATCCCCAGGGCGCTCGGCTGCCCATGCACATGCCGTCGGACCGCGCCGCTTTGGACCTGGCCCTTGCCCACCTGGGAAGTCCCGATCCGGACGCCCAACGTTGCGTTTGGATCCGCAACACCCTCAGCCTGAACCGCATTGCCATTTCCCCCCGGCTGCGTGATGAGATTGACTCTCCTCAACTCTGGCGCCTGGGGCAAGACCCATTCTCCGCCGAATTCGACTCCGCGGGAGACCTTCGCTCGCCCTTCGACCGGGCATGAATTTGAACGGACCGGCGACAGAACAAGTGACCAAGCCCACCAACCGAATCAAACCGCGCACGGCCCGGTGCGGGGTCACGTCAAAGTCGTGTCGATCCGCTGGCCCGACTGGGCCGAACATCATGAGCCGTGGGTGAAACCCGCGGAAAGGATCGCCCCACGATATTCGATTTCTGCGGGGTCGATGATCTGGGTTTCTACATTTCCGGTGCCGCAGACCAACCTGATCCGGTAAAGCGCAACGGAGCCTAGGGTTATGAGCCCCAAGGTGCGGCCCAATGAGGCCGGGGGGTTGAGCCCCAAAGGGGTGGTCGAACGAGGCCCAGGTTTTTGAGCCCCGCGGTGCGGCCCGACGAGGCCCGGGTTTTTGAGCTCCAAGGTGCGGCCCGACGCGGCCGGGGGTTTGCGCCCCAAAGGGGTGGTCAAACGAGGCCCAGGTTTTTGAGCCCCAAGGTGCGGCCCCACGAGGCCGGGGGGTTGAGCCCCAAAGGGGCGAAATGACGAAGCCCAGGCCAACGGCCTGGGTCAACGGAACCCCCATCAACCCCGAGCCCTGAAGGGGCGACCTACCCAATCCCCCAGACCAACCTTCACTGTTCTTTCTCGCTCGTCACACGTCAAATGTCACTCGTCACTGCGTTTGAAACCGGCGGATGCTCCGCGCCCTAGGCTGCCTGGGCGGACGGGCGGACCGGCTCCCCTCCTGATTTAGGAGGGGGACGGCGCGCTCGCGCCGGGGGATGGTTACAGGACCCTAATCCCCAACCCCTAATCCCCAACCCCTAATCCCTAACCCCTAATCCCTGGCAGGACCCTAATTCCCGATCCCTAATCCCTAGTGGAAGGCGGCGGAAGCTATGATGTCGGTAAATCGGAAATATGGGGCCTGTCCCCACGGTCGGTCCCCGCCGTCCCCGTCAGTGCGGGCAGGCTCGCGTTGGCAATACTGGGAGTTTACTGCCGGCAGGTGAGTTGCGTTACAATAGAGAGAAAGGAAGCTTCATGAGTAACCCCAAAGAACACGCGCACGTGCTGCTCGACATGCTGCCCGAAGAAAAGCTCACCGCCGTGGTCGGCTTGCTCGAAGTGTGGTGGAACCGCTGTTGCGTTCGCTGGCTTCCGCTCCGATAGAAGAGGAAGAGATCACACCTGACACTGCCGCCGCGCTCGAGCGCGCCCGCACTTCCCTCGCTCGTGGCGAAGGCATTCCCCACGAAGATATGCAGCGCGAGTTCGGTTCATGACCGAATCGCCCAGACGCTCTCGAATCGCCGCCGTCTGGGCGCCCGAGGCCCGCGCTGGTCTCCACGCCATTGACCGCGCCACCGCCCCGGAGATTCTCCACTGCGTGGATCGCTAC
>JBKQVI010000421.1:0-3598 GCA_052139985.1 Terriglobia bacterium | reverse complement strand
AACCCCAACAGCGGTGAAACCGGCTCCGCGGGACTGTGCAGCGGCCGGAATGTGGTGAGGATACGGTCGGACAGCTCCGTAGAATAGGCCCGCATGTAATCGAAAATCGTGGAAAGGGTCTTCATGGAAGGCTCGCTTATGGGTTGGGATGGGGGCTACTGGAGGTCGGAGAGAGCTCGAGACACGCGGGAGAGTTGCGCGAGGGCGGAGTTCATGAGACGTTCTGCTTCCTCAAGCTGGTCCTCGCGACGCGCCTTCGGGTCGTAGGTCTCTGCGAGTTCGATGATGATGAAATCAGCCAACGTGTCGCCGAGCTTGCCGCGCGCAATCAGGCGGCCGTTACTGTCGATGACCTCGTCCCAGGCGGACTCGTCTCCTTCTGGGTCTTCGTCGTCGTTGTAGGCTTTAGCGGCAATGCGGACCAGTTCGCGCAGGGAGATGCTGTTCTGTTGCTGTTCAGGCATGGTGAAACCTCGAAAAGTTGTGGGTGGTGATGGAGCGGGCTCACGCACCGATGCCGCAAAGGCGCGGCTCTGTGCTGGCCATGACGGCCTTGGGGATTCCAATTGGGAAAGAGAGCCGGATTGGCGGCGATGAGTTGCAGGGCAGGAGGGCGGCGATGATGACCACACCATAGCCTGAAGGGAACAGTTCCCGAGGCTCACATTTTATGGAATTGTAGGGTGCTCTTACTCGACAGTCAGGGGCATAAGGTGAGCAGGGTCTTCAAGTATTTCAAGGAGCGCCTGCGCACAATAGACGCGGCTGCGTGTGTGCGAACCGCATCGCCCACTATGTTTTCACAATTTCATTGATGCTCGGTACAGACAGGCCATTCCAGCAAAAGCGGAAAGTTGAGCCTTTTCGGACATTCGTCACCAACGCTGGCCGAAAACAAGCAATACACGTCCCCTGTGGACGGCGCACACTCGGATAGACGACGCCGAGAGACCCATCTGCAACCAGATGCTCCGCGAGCAATTGCGACTCCATGTAGCTGTCGGGAGCGAGACAAGGAGCGAAATGTGGAGCATCTCGCAGGTCATGGAATTCTCCATTAAAGTCAGCCTGGTAGTCGTCGTAGGTCACTTCGTCATTGAAGCGACCCACCTCGGCAAGTTGCACCGTTTTGTGGAATGCGACCTCTGCCTGTGCGGTACGAAGGTCGAACGCCGCATACCATACTCCCCTGTCTGGACCATTGAAGCGGCTGCCAAGCGGATTGGCATGCGTGAATCGATGCTGGAAAAGGGAAGCCCAAATACCAGTTCATGCGCGCCGATTCCAGGCAGCAGTTGGTTCTCGGCAAGGATGCGGTCGTTTGTTGCGTTGTCCAAGTCGAAAATGTCGGCAAGGTGGCTGTTTTCGTCCGCAATCCGTGCCAGAACATTGCTTTCCCCGATGCTGCATTTGGAGGGGATGAGCTGGTGAGTGTCGTGGCGGCGAACTCGGAAAACCGGAAGCCGCGGGTTGTCGCCGCTTTCAGGTCTCAGTAAACGAGGGCGTTTTAAGCTTCACATCCCTCCTCGGCGCGCGTCGAGAAGTCGCCGCACGGTCTGCATAGCGGGAACCCCTCCTCTGATCATGTAGTCGAGAGGCGTACTGCCGCTGAAGATGCGGCTTGTGTTGGGCAGGCATACCCACTCATCGGCAAGTTCCTGGCCGTGAAGGATATTGAGGGCCTTGAAGATCCCCACCAAGTAGGAGACTCGTTGCAGCCTATCCGTATCGAGTAGTCTGCCTCCCGGTTTTTTCTTCATTTCATAGTAGGGACCGTTCGTCACCCCGCCCAAGAGCAGGCGCGCATCTTCGTCCCGGATCTTCCAGCACTGAATGATGTTGAAGAATGCCTTGAGGGCAGATGCACTTAGCCGCTTCCGCTCATGCTTCGACGTCAGATCGATGATCGGAGGAGGTGCATACCGCGTTATCGGGTAGGTTAAGCTTGCCATGGGAACTCCTGATTAGGAGAGCATACGCTCGAATTTGCGTGGCCTCCACCCTCTGACTCTCTGAATTGGGCCTCCGCTTTGACAATGCTCCGTGAGCCGAAGATATTGGCCAGTTCGTCCGGATTCATTAACGAAGTTTACTCAGATACTTGGGATGCCGAGCGGCACTTTTATCTGTCATTTGCTGGATCGAGGCTTCAGTCAATGTCTCTTCAATCATTGCGACAAAGGCTGGCACGTTGATTCGAAGCCTGGAGAGCAAAAAGGTCATAGACTGGCCGATAGCGGCGGCCTGAGTGTCCAAGGTCTGCATCACCACAGATGGGGCCATGTTGTACAGATTCTTGAGAAAGGCTGATGGCCCTTGCGCCGTAATCGAATACGGGGCAAGTGAGGAGGGAGGGAAATCCTTGAGGTTATAGGTGACGATCACTTTCACGCCCGCTCGTGCGGCGGCGGCAAGCACATGGCGGTCCTTGGGGTGGTTCGTCATCGCGGGAATCAAGTTCTCATAGCCGTCGACCCACGCTTCCGGGAAATGCCGCCGAATTTCGCTTTCGCGGTAGATGGCCTTTTGGGGAGAGAGACCGAAATTCTCCTCGAGAGTTCGGCTTACTTCGACCATGATCTGATCAGACCATTTCGGCAGATAGAGACGTGGGCCTGCGGCAAGGCGAAGCAGTGTGTCTGCCAGCGGCATGGGGATCAGGACACACGCATCCAGCAAAACGGTAATGTCGCGCTTCACTCGTCCGAGCCGCCTTTCGGGAATACATTCCGCTCATACAAGCCGGCTTCGAACGCATCGCGAGACAACCGATCCAGCGAGGTGAGGCGCTCTTCATCACGCTTCTTCGCAAATTTCAGAACATCACGAAGGTAAACGCGGCGCTGGTTGCCAACTCGGTGGTGGGCCATTACGCCGGTTTCAAGTAGTTTGACAAAAAATGGGCGTGACATCCCGAGGGTATCGGCTGCCCGCTGAGTCGTGACTACCTGATTGTCCGGAACGAGCGTAATGGCTTGACCATGGGACATGAACCCCACGACCTTCCTGAGAACTTCTAGAACAGTGTTGGGCAGTTCGATCCGTTCCCCGGCGGAAGTGACGAATGCAGGTACACCGCGATGCAGCACCCGCTCCAGGGCCTGCACCTGTTGGTGCTCAGTATCTGGGACTGTGATCGGTTTTTGCATTGCTATCGACATGATGGCTCCATGGTAGCACATACTCGAAATACTCGCAATTCTCGAAATAATTGGTAGGTGCCTCTAATTACCAACACCGAGATTCTTACCGCCTTATTCGTAAATAGGAATACTTCAACAAAATCAGCCAGCATCGAGCAGTTGGATGATGTTTTGGATGGCCGCACAGCAGCCAGAGACCGCTTACTCAGCGGTCTCTGGAGTGCTGACGAGTTGGGTGGAGGGAATCAGAATGTCCTCGAGGATAAAGTTGGGCCACTGGATGGGACCGTTTTCCGGGGGCAAGCCCAGGAATCCCTCGCGAACACCATTGCCGATCCACTGAAGCATCTCGTCCCGGCTGACGCGGATGCGCACCGGGTTGCAGTTGTAGCCGGTGAGGTCGTCGATGCGCTTTTCCTCTTCAATCCGCGCCATCATGTAGTTGCCCCAGGCAG
>JBKQVI010000420.1:0-19699 GCA_052139985.1 Terriglobia bacterium | reverse complement strand
AGCTTGGCCAGCCGCTCCTGGAGCTTCTCGCGATCGTAATCGGAGGTGGTTTCCTCGACCTGGGCGCGGATCTGCTTCACCCGGCCTTCGATCTCGGCAGCCTTGCCACCGCCTTCGACGATGGTGGTGTTGTCCTTATCGATGGTGACTTTCTTGGCCCGGCCGAGATCCTCGACTTTCACGTTTTCGAGCTTGATGCCGAGATCTTCGGTGATGGCCTTGCCGCCGGTGAGGGTGGCAATGTCCTCGAGCATGGCTTTGCGGCGGTCGCCGAAGCCGGGAGCCTTGACCGCGGCGCATTGCAGCGTGCCGCGCAACTTGTTGACGACAAGGGTGGCCAGCGCTTCGCCCTCAACATCTTCCGCTATGATCAGGAGCGGCTTGCCCATTTTGGCAATCTGCTCGAGGAGGGGCAAAAGGTCCTTCATGGAGCTGATCTTCTTTTCGTGGATCAAGACCAGCGCATTTTCCAGTACGGCTTCCATGCGCTCGGGATCGGTGACGAAGTAGGGTGAAAGGTAGCCGCGGTCAAACTGCATGCCTTCGACCACTTCCAGCGCCGTCTCCATAGTCTTCGATTCCTCTACCGTGATGACGCCGTCCTTGCCGACTTTCTTCATGGCTTCGGCAATGATAGTGCCGATGGTCTGGTCGTTGTTGGCGGAAACCGCGCCCACTTGCGCGATCATCGAGCCCTCAACCGGCTTGGAAATCTTCTCGAGTTCGCCCTTGATGTGCTTTTTCGAGCCGTCCTTCTGGGGCTCGTCGTAGCCACACACGGTGCGTACGGCCCACTCGATGCCCCGCTTGATGGCCATGGGATTGGCGCCCGCAGCCACGGTCTTGCAACCCTCTTTGTAAATCGACTGCGCCAGAACCGTCGCCGTGGTGGTACCGTCACCCGCCACATCCGAAGTCTTGGAAGCTACTTCCCGCACCATCTGGGCGCCCATGTTTTCCAGGGGATCTTTCAGTTCGATCTCCTTGGCCACGGTTACGCCGTCCTTGGTGATCAGGGGAGAGCCGAATTTCTTATCCAGCACCACGTTGCGGCCTTTGGGACCCAACGTGACCTTCACAGCGTTCGCCAGCTTATTCACACCCCGCAGAATCGCTTGGCGGCTATCTTCGCCGTGTATAATCTGTTTTGCGTTTGCCATCTTACCTCCCTCCAATTCCTTTCCTCCCCTCCCGCTTTAGTACATCGGGATGGCGGAGTTGATGAGTTCAGATTTGCCCCCGCAGCGAGCCCGGCGGTTTCCCGTGGCATCGCCGCAACGATCGCACGGCCGCATTACTTCTTGCCCGCTGCCGCTTTCGCGCCCTCGATAACTCCCAGCACTTCGTCTTCGCGCAGGATCAGGTATTCATTGTCGTCAACCTTGATCTCTGTGCCGGAGTATTTACCAAACAGGATGCGATCCCCCGCTTTGACGTCGAGAGGAATGATCTTGCCGTCCTCGGTCTTCTTCCCGTTGCCCGCGGCAATCACTTCGCCCTCCTGCGGCTTCTCTTTCGCCGAGTCGGGGATAATGATCCCGCCCTTGATGGTTTCCTTTTCTTCTACCCGCTTCACTATCAGTCGGTCATGAAGAGGTCTAACATTCATAGTAAAGTCTCCTTTCCTCCTCAAATTTGCTCGAGACCGGCACCCCCGAACTTCGGCAACTTCCGCCCGCCCGGAGGCCCCCCTCGGGCTAGTGCAATTAGGCCTTGATCTGTTGTTTTTTGTGCTGTCCCACGGTTAATGCCGCGAAGCTTAGCACTCACCTGTTGCGACTGCTAATGTACTTCGTAATGGCCCGCATGTCAAGCATCAAATTTTGTCTGGAATCAACAAATTAGCACTCGCCGCATAGGAGTGCTAAAAGTCTGTAGAGTTTCGAGATTTTAACCTCGATATCGATACAAAACATTGAAATTGTTATGGTTAGTAGCATAATGCGGCCATTGGCGGGGATCGCTGGCGTATCCATGACGGGCCCCCACATCGAATGGCGCCTACATCTCGCATTTGTTCCCCGTGTCAGCATACCTTATAATGTCGAGTGACCATGAAACGTCAGCCCCATCAGCGTTTTCCACTGTCCGCCCAATTTGCTCCAGCCTTTGGGATCTGGGGGTTAGGCTTATCCGCTTGCCTCCTTATATTTGCAGGCAGCGCTTTCGCCCAAGAGGAAGACAAAGACCTCCCCCCGCCGGCAACCGAGGCTCAGCCAACGGCGCCAGATACGCTCCTGCCCCAAATCACGGCGGCGATTCAGGGAGTAGCCACGCGGGACATTGCTGCGTTGGCGAAGGCGCTGCACATTGGGGAGGGGATTGAACGCACTTCCCCCGGCGCTTCGTCCAACACGCTCGCGTCCGTTGGCGACTTGGACGGCGATGGCGTGCCCGAAATGCTCCTAAAGTGGGCGATCCCGGATGACACTGCCGATGAGGAAGTAGCGCCCGTTCCGGATTCGCGACCGCTCTGGGGTGTTTACCTGCTCTCCTGGGACGGCACACGCTGGAAGGCCTCGCGATTGGTTGCCGCAGTCGAGGACTTTGCCTCGATTCTGGTCAACCTCGGCGCTCCCGTCGGGCGCTGCATGGCCGTGGTCGTTCAGGAGGGCGATACCGAAGGCGCCTATCCGGTCATCTTCCAGGTAAAGGACCATGCTGCAATGCTGTTGTGGGACGCGCAGGCGGACGACAGCCGGTACCAACCGCTTCTTCAGGGGAGGGTGAGCTTCCAGGACCGTGCGAACGCGCCGGCTGAGATGATCGTAACCGGTCGAGCCGACTCAGGGTTCCTTCAGGTTGACCCCAAGGGCCATCGCGGCTTCCAGGCGCATGCCGTTTACCATTGGGACGGGAAAGCCTTTATTCCCGCAAAGACCGAATACTCCACTAACCAGGACTACACGATCTATCGCTTTATTTCGGCGCTCCATCTGCACGATTTCCGCTCGGCCTATGCGCTGGTTGATCCCGCGAAATTCCTGAAGTCGGATGCTCCCACGCTCGACACGTTCCGCCATTTCATCCAGGATAATTGGCCGGAATTTCTCCAGGACGAAGTGTTCGAGGCGCCCGAGCCGCCCGCGGGCTCCCCGGACGAACACGTCTTTGTGTTGCCCAAGGAGAATAGTGTCAACCTTTACCACCCGGTGTTCTCCAGCGACGGCAAATTTCTCGTGACCGGCCTTACCCGTACCCGGGAGGCGCTGCCGTAAAGTCCCGGGACACGGGATACGGGGCACGGAACACGGGACTAGACCAAATTATGAATTCTGAATTCTGAACGAATCGATACTTCTGCTGTGTCTGCGGAAGCCCAAGAGGTCTCGCTCTCATAATATATGATTGATAATTCATAATTTGGTTTCGTCCCGACCTTCAAACTATGAACCTGCCACACGCGATCCTTCTCTTCTTGGCCGCCTTGCTGGCCGGCACCATGAATTCTGTTGCCGGCGGTGGCAGCTTCTTCTCGTTTCCCGCGCTCATCTTTACGGGAGTCCTTCCCATTCCCGCCAACGCCACCAACACCGTCGCCGTCTGGCCTGGTTCGGTGGCGAGCGTCTTCTCTTATCGGCGCCGCCTGCCGAAGTCCCCGCGCGTGATGGTTCCGCTGGTTACCATCAGCATTATTGGCGGCGTGGCGGGCGCCGTGGTGCTTCTGCACACGCCACAGGCTACTTTCATGAAGTTGGTCCCGTACCTGTTCGGGGTCGCCACGCTGCTTTTCGCATTTGGCAAGCGGCTGACCAGGCGGCTCGGCAGCGTCATCAAGCGCGCGGGACCGGCTTCCCGGCCCACCCTGATTGGCCTTACTCTCGTCCAGTTCTTCATTGCCCTCTACGGCGGCTTCTTTGGCGGAGGCATGGGGATCCTGATGCTCGCGATGTTGGAGATGATCCATATTGAAGATATCCATGCCATGAATGGACTCAAGGCGCTGTTGGGAACTGCCATCAATGGCGCAGCAGTGGTGACGTTCATCGTCGCGAAGCAAGTGTTGTGGCCGCAAGGGATTCTGATGATCGTCGCCGCCGTCATCGGAGGCTATGGCGGCGCCTACTACGCGCAAAAGCTCGATCCCCGCTGGGTGCGCGCAACGGTGATTTGCGTTGGCACGGGAATGACGATCTACTTCTTGTGGCGATACTGAAGTAACGGCACACGGCGTTCGGGGTTCGGGACACGGGCCTCGGTTTTTGAATTTTGAATGTTGAATCTGGGATTCGGAACCTTCCTTCTCGCAGCCTGGAACTCTGGCGTCCTTGACGTAGGCTCCGTGACTGCGTGCCGAATCTCGCAGCCCCGGCAGACCTCGGACCTCGGAATTTCGGGTATCGAACTCGATTCCCAAATTCTCTGGCATCTACCCCATACGCCAATAACCTATTTACTTTCATCAACATAATGGAGAGACGGCTGTAACTGTCTTATTTTCATTAACATAATGGAGAGGCCGAATTCGGTCATCTTTTCTCCATGTGTTTTCAACAACATAATGGAGGTTACCTTCATTTCCCCCCCCCGCGTTTTTTGCGTCGATCACAACGGGTTAGACTTAACTGGCTTATTATCAGCGGGTTGTATTTTTGGGCAAGTCATGCGAAATTCGGATAACTTCCTTTATTATCAATAACATAATGGAGAGCCAGCGTTGTGGTCTTGGGTGAGAGACGAATCGGAGTCAGGGAGAGAGACTTGCCGGGCGACATGGCGGCACCCACATTCAAAGACCCCACAAATATATACCATATCGATACTCTTGTCAAGAGAAATACGCTATGGTCGGAGCCTAGTTACCAAAAGGGCGGCAATGTCGCTATCCGGAGGCCCTTTGGGTCCACCGCAGCAGTCTTGATCTGCGGTTTTCGTTTAGCCCGCCGTCCCCAAATGGGGCGACTCGGTGTATTCTCGTTGGGGCTGAGGAAAGTAGATTCCGGCTGGGAGGGTTCCATTATGAGAGTGTCCAAAACTGGGGATGTGCCGCCGCGCATCGATTCTACGGAAAAGGCCGAGCCGCGAGCGGAGTTTTCCGCTCGGGCATCGGCCGAGTTGCTGGCATCGCGATCTTCTGCAGAAACCGCTGCCTGCCGGCAGCCGCAACCTGAATCCGCCCATCCCCTATCCTTGGGGCGCCGCGAGTTGTTGCGGTCCGGACTGTGCGGGGCAACGGGATTCATGGCGGGGCTTGCTTTGGACGGGCCGACGCCCATCGCTGCGCAAACGCTCCAGAACAACGGCAAGCGGACCCTCAAGCATCGCGTGATCGATGCGCACAATCATCCCCGCTGGATCGGCTACGACGGGGCGCGGATTATCCAGGATATGGACGCCGCCGGCATCGAGCGAGCTTGGCTGTTAAGCTGGGAGATCCCGGAACGGAAACTTGATACGGCCTACTACGCCAAGCTAAGTCCGACCGGTATTGGAATCCCGTTTCGTGACGTCATCGACGTTGCCGAGCGCTATCCCGGCCGCTTCATTCCCGGGACTACGACGGACCCCCGAGATCCGCACGCTCTCGATCGGCTGAAGGCCGCGGTAGACATCTACCGGGTGCGGGTCTTTGGTGAATTCAAGCTCCGTATGCGGTACGACGAACCCGACGCCCTGCGGCTCTTCCAATATTGCGGTGAGCTGGGTCTGCCGGTGGTCTTTCACCTGGACGTGACTTTCCCCCGGCACGGAGTGCCGAGTGACTGGCAATGGTGGTATGGCGGGGGAATTGAGAATATGGAGGCGCCGCTGCGGCTTTGTCCCCACACTCAGTTTCTGGGCCACGCCCCGGGGTTCTGGAGGGAAATTTCCGCCGATGCCGACCTGGAGCCACTCGTTTATCCCACCGGCAAGCCGATTGTGGGAAGGGGCCGCCTGCTGGAATATCTTGATAGATTTCCCAACCTTAACTGCGATCTTTCCGCGGGCTCCGGCTATTCAGCGCTGACTCGAAATTTGGATTTCACACGCAAGTTCTTGACCGACTACCAGGATCGCGTGTTCTTCGGACGGGACGAATACAACAACAAGCTTTACGATCTGCTGGTTTCGCTGAACCTGCCTGACGCGGTACTCGCCAAAATACTGGCCGGCAATGCCCTGCGCTTGGTTCCGGTGTAAGGGACGAGGTTTAGGTACCGTTTGGCGCCACACACAGCCTTCTGCGATTAACGGCCACTTCTATCCGTGGCCCATACGGCCCATGAAACCGGCGATGGTTATTCGTGCTTCATAATTCCGCGTTGATAATTCATAATTGTCCCGCATGACCGACGAAACACAAGCCGACCCTTCGGAAAGTCCCTACATCGATTTCCGCCACGTCTATAAGGCATTTTACGAGCAACCCGTGCTTGAAGATGTGAGCTTCGACGTGCGGCGCGGCGAAATGGTGGCCGTGCTGGGGCGCAGCGGCGTGGGCAAGAGCGTAACTCTCAAACACATCTTAGGTTTTCTAAAGCCGGACGCGGGGCAGGTGTTCGTGGCGGGTCGCGAGGTGTCCGCCCTGAGTGAAGAAGATCTGATGGAGGTCCGCCGGCGCGTGACCATGGTCTTTCAATCCGGCGCGCTCTTTGATTCCCTGACCGTCGGCGAAAACGTTGCCTACCCTCTGCGCGAGCGCGCGCTTCGGGGGCTGACCGTAAACGAGGACGAAATTCAGCGGCGTGTTGACGACCTGCTGGCGCACGTGGAGCTGGAAGGCATGAGCGAGCTGATGCCCTCCGATTTGAGCACCGGCATGAAGCGCGCCGTGGCCATAGCGCGTGCGCTGGCGGCGGAGCCCGAGTGCATTCTCTACGACGAGCCCACCACCATGGTCGATCCGCTGATGGCGCAAACGCTGAGCGACCTGATTCTGAAGGTCAAACAGAAAACCGGCCTTACCTCCATCGTGGTGACGCATGACATGAAGCTGGCGCGCAAGCTGGCGGACCGCTTGGTGTTCCTGGTGGACGGCCGGGTAGCGTTCTTTGGCACCACCCAGGAAATGGACCAATCTTCCGTGCCCATGGTCCAGGAGTTCATTCAGCTTGATGAGGTTTCATTCCTGTCTTCCTGAATCCGCAGATTTCGCAGATTACACAGATTGAAAAGCTAAAGAATCGGCGAAACCTGTAAGATCGGTGGATTGTTTTTGCAGATTATGCTTATTTTAACCCGCCGTGAAGTCGAAAGGCTGCTCGATCTCAACCACTTGATCGAGGCGTTGGGCCCGGCCATGGCCGAATTGAGTGCGAGCCGCGTTTCTATGCCTCCGCGCAACGTGACCCTGGTGCGCGAACGGCGCGGATTGCTGGCGGCGATGCCCGTCTATCTAGGTCTGGCGGGCACGCTTTCCACGAAGTTGGTCAGCGTCTTTCCGGAGAATGAATTACATGGCCTGCCCAGCCACCAAGCGGTGATTTTGGTCTTTGACGCCGAGACAGGCTCGCCGCGCGCACTGATGGACGGGACCTTCATCACAGCGGCGCGGCCTGCGGCCGGCTCAGCACTTTCCGCGCGGCTTCTGGCACGTCAGGACGCGCACGTACTACTGATTATCGGCGCCGGCGTGCAGGCCCGCGCCCACGCCGCGGCGATTCCTCGCGTGCGCCCCATTCGCGAAATTCGCGTGGTCGGCCGCAACCCACAAAAAGCGGCGCGGCTGGCGGTGGAGATTACCCAGGAACAGGGCATCAAAGCCTTCACATGCGAGGCGGCGGCGCAAAGCTTTGCGGACGCACACATTATTTGCGCGACGACCCATGCAGCGGAACCCGTGGTGAAAGGCGCGTGGCTCCAGCCAGGCACCCATGTAACCTCGGTGGGTTTGAATGCGGACGGGTGCGAAGTTGACGCCGAGGCCGTCCGGAAATCACTCGTGGTCGTTGAAACGCGTGAGGCTGCGCTGGCGCCCAATGCCGGTGGCGCCAACGATTTAAAATGGCCCATTCGCGACGGACTAATTAGCGAAGACCACATCTACGCTGAGATCGGCGAACTGATCGCAGGTGTCAAACCCGCGCGCACTTCCGCCGACCAAATCACGCTTTATAAGTCCGTCGGCGTCGCTGTCCAGGACGCGGTCGCCGCGCAGTTGGTGCTGGAAGCGGCGGAAAAGCAGGGAGTTGGAAGGGAGGTGAGGCTGGACTGAAAGTCAAAAGGCAAAGCGCAGAAGTCAAAAGTCAAAAGTGAGAAAAAGACCCGGCGTGCGGCGGGTTTCAACTTTTGCTCTTTGACTTTTGCGATTTAGCTTTTGACTTGTTCTTTCTTATGCCAACCAAACCCACGATGACGCTCGACCGTGTGCTCTCGCGCTTTGGGCTGGCATCGCGCACGGTGTCGCGCCAGGCAGTTCTTGCGGGCCGGATGAAGGTCAACGGCCGTATTGTGCGTGATCCCGACCTTTGGGTTACCCCGGGCCGCGACACGATTCAACTGGACGGCCAGCGCCTGAAGCCAGCGCGCAAACGTTACTTGCTTTTCTACAAGCCCAAGGGTGTGATTACCAGCCACGGCGATCCTGCCGGCCGCGAGACGATTTACAAATACCTGGGAGAAGCGAACAAGTGGGTGGCGTCTGTAGGCCGGCTCGATAAAGATACCTCCGGTCTTCTGCTTCTCACCAACGATACGGAATTTGCTCACTTCATCACCAGCCCGGAGTCGGAAGTCACCAAGACTTATCTGGTGAAGACCAATACGCTGCTCAGCGAGGAAGTCATCGCGCAGCTCAACGCCGGCGTGGAAATGAAGCGTGGCGATTTGGCACACCCGGTCAGTGTGCGGAGGCGTGAAGATCGCGGCAAGTACACTTGGCTGGACGTCGTTTTGACGGAAGGCAAGAACCGCGAGGTGCGGCGGATGGTCGAGGCCGTAGGCTTTACAGTCTTGAAACTTGTGCGCACGCGCATCGGGCCGCTGACGCTGGAAGGATTGCAAGTGGGGAAGTGGAGGGAACTTACTCCCGCCGAAGTGTCATCTCTCCGGAGGGGAAGCAAAGGGTAGACTCGTGCGGCGATGTTTTGTCTAAGCTCTCTGGCCTAAAACCTCTCAGCAAGATAAGTCCCGCCAATAGCCTTGCTTTTGGCTCCGGATTTGTAAGCCTGCAAGTCATTTCTTCCAACCATCGAGCAAACTCAGGCATCGAATAATCGATCACAGGGTTTTCTCAGAACCATTCAGTTATACTCTCAAGCGGAAAGGGCAGGGCCCCGGGTGGCGGCTTTCGTATCCTATGGGGTCACAATCAATTCATCTTCTCTTCTTTGCACTGGCCCAAGGGGTCTTGAGCCCGATTAGCGCCTCCCTTGGGGTCACGACGCCCCTGGATACAGGCTATCGCGAAATGTATAACCTCCAATTCAGCGATGCCCATAAAACGTTTCAGGCTTACGTCACGGCGCATCCCGACGACCCTTTCGGTCCCACGTCTGACGGGGCGGCGTACTTATTTGACGAATTCAACCGGCTGGGCGTTCTACAGACCCAGTTATTCGTGGATAATGTAAAATTCATGGATAGAGAGAAACCTTTGCCCGACCCCGCGATCAGGGAGAAGTTTAATGGGGCCATCGGGCAAAGTCAGAAGCTTGCGGATGCAGTCCTTAAGCACTCACCCGACGACCGCAACGCGCTGTTTGCCACGGTCCTGAATTTGGGCCTGGAATCCGATTATCTGGCACTGGTGGAAAAACGTAACTTGCCCTCCCTCGCCTACACCAAACGCGCCGGCCTTCAGGCGGAGAAACTGCTGGCGCTTGCCCCCGATTGCTACGACGCTTATCTGGCTGTCGGAGTCGAGAACTACATCTTGGGTTTAAATCCCGCACCCGTTCGCTGGCTGCTGCGCCTCTACGGTGCGGAGACGGATAAGGAAATCGGCATCCAGAAGTTGCAGTTGACGGCCACAAGAGGCCACTATCTGCTCCCCTTTGCGCGCCTTCTGCTTGCCGTGGCCGCCCTGCGCGATAAGAAACGCGACCAGGCCAAAGACCTGCTCCGGAACTTGGCTCAGGAATTCCCCAATAATCAACTTTACAGGAGAGAACTCTCGCGGCTGCAATGAACGAAAAGATGAAACTTGAAAGTAGAAACTCGAAAACCGCGGAAGACCTTTGCTTGCGGTGCGATCTTCGAGCATCGACTTCCGAGCCTCGTCCGTCCTCAAAGCATAGCCGCGGGTGAAACTGAAAACATGCAGATTGCAAGCGTCGGCAGCGCCTTCCCAAAACATTATTACCCGCAGAAGGTCCTCAGCGCGGCATTAAAGAAATATTGGAACGGCCGCCTCAACAACCCCGATGTGGTTGACCGGATGCATGCACACGCGGAAATTGACGGCCGCTTTCTGGCCTTGCCGGTTGACGCCTACTACGAAATGACGACCTGGGGACAAGCGAACGATGCCTGGATTGAATGCGCGCAGGATCTCGGCCAACAGGCGCTCTGCCGGGCTTTGGTGGGGGCGGGGTTAGGCCCCCAGGATGTCGATGCCCTGTTTGTGGTCTCGGTTACAGGCATCGCCAGTCCTTCACTTGATGCTCGGTTAGTTAATCGCATCGGAATGTCGCCGCACGTGAAGCGCATTCCCATTTTTGGTTTGGGTTGCGTGGCGGGCGCCGCGGGAATCGCGCGCGCGGCGGATTACGTGCGCGGCTTTCCTCATCACGTTGCGGCACTGCTTTCCGTGGAACTCTGTTCCCTGACGCTCCAGAAAGAAGATGTCTCCATGGCCAACTTGATCTCGTCGGCGTTGTTTGGCGATGGCGCCGCCGCGGTCGTGGTAACGGGCTCGGAACGAAATGACCCGGGCGCGGAAATCCTGGATACGCGATCCGTCTTCTATCCGGAGACAGAACACATTATGGGCTGGGACATTTCCGAAAAAGGCTTCCAGATCGTGCTCTCACCCACGTTGCCGCAACTGATTGTGGACCATCTGGGCCATGACGTGGACGCATTTTTGGCGGACCATGGCCTCGCCCGCAAGGACATTGGCCGCTGGATTCTGCACACGGGTGGCCCCAAAATTCTTGAGGCAACGGGCACGGCGCTCGGGCTGTCGAAAGAGGAAATGGGAGCCTCGTGGGAGTGCCTGCGCAAAGTAGGGAATCTCTCGTCCGCTTCGGTGCTCCTCGTGTTGGAGGAAGTTTTCAAACGGCAGCGCCCGGAGGCAGGGACGTACTCCTTGCTTGCGGCTATGGGGCCGGGTTTTTGTTCGGAATTGGTCCTTCTCAGGTGGAATTAATGGGTACGAATGTCGTGACAACCGACGTTTTCATTGTAGGTGGCGGTCCCGCAGGACTCGCCACGGCCATTGCAATTCGAGAGCGCGGGTTGCGCGTGGTCGTGGCCGATCTGGCGCGACCGCCGATCGACAAGGCGTGCGGCGAAGGACTGATGCCCCAGACGGTAACGGAGTTGAAAGCCCTGGGCGTGACGCTGGGCCCGTCGCAGGCGGTGCCCTTTCGCGGTATCCGCTTCATCGGTGAAGGACGAGTGGCTGAGGGCGCATTCGTTCAGGGTTATGGACTGGGAATTCGCAGGACCGTCTTGCATCAGGTCCTGGTGGAGAGAGCGGCGGAAGCGGGCGTGCAGACTCGGTGGGGAACGCGCGTGAAGAGCATTGGCCGGGGAGAAGTTTGCCTGGATTCGGGAAAAGTTCGATGCCGCTGCATTATTGGCGCCGATGGCCAAAACTCGTTGGTGCGTAAGTGGGCCGGTTTGGATCGAGGACGACCGCAGGAAACTCGCTTCGGGTTCCGGCAGCATTTTCCGATCGTGCCATGGACGGACTTCGTGGAAGTACATTGGGGCAGTCACTGCCAGATGGTTGTAACGCCGGTGAGCCCGGAGGAGATATGCCTCGTGGTGACCTCCCGTTCGCCTCAACTCAGGCTGAAAGAGGCCCTCGATCAATTTCCTGAAATCAAATCAAAATTGACGGGTTTCCCGGCCGTCACGAAAGAGCTGGGCGCGATCTCGGCGCTGCGCATTATCCGCAAGGTCTCTTGCGGGCCGTTCGCTTTAGTGGGCGATGCGTCGGGCTCGGTGGACTCGCTCACCGGCGAGGGCCTGGGGTTGGCCTTCCAGCAGGCAGGCGCTTTGGCCGGTGCGATTGCCCACGACGACCTTGTGCGTTACGAGGTTGCACACCGGCGAATCAATCGCCCGCCAGAGGTAATGTCCCGGATACTGCTGGCCATGGAAGACCGCGCCTGGCTGCGCCGCCGGGCGCTTGACGTCCTGGCAAAAGAGCCCCATCTATTGGAACGGCTCCTGGCCGCGCATGCCGGAACTTTTTCTCCTCTGACGTTTGGCTTCGGCAATTTCTTCAGGTTGGGCTGGCGGCTGCTCGCCAGCTCCAGTTGAAAACTCCACTTCACGGACCCACATACCCATGATCAAACTCGACTCGATTCGGAGAATTCCTTTCTCCCTGACTTTTGCGCTGATTGCCCTCCCACTCGTTTCGCCGGCACTCGCGCAAGACGCGGTATTGGAACTTAATCCTGCTCAGACCCAAGTGAGCTTTACTCTGGGCGATGTTCTCCATACCGTTCACGGTACGTTCGAACTCAAGCAGGGGACGGTGAAATTCGACCTTGCAACCGGACATGCCAGCGGTCTGGTGGTGGTTGACGCTACCAGCGGCGACAGTGGCAGCCACGCGCGCGATCACAAGATGCACAAAGACGTCCTGGAAAGCGCCCAATATCCTGAGATCGCCTTCACGCCATTACAGGTGCAGGGGCAGGTTCTGCCAGAAGGAGACTTCAAGGTCCAGGTTCTCGGAACCTTCACGATGCACGGCGCGGGCCATCCGCTTACCATGGTCGTTCAGGCCCATGTCGCGGGGGAGCAGTTGAGCGCGGACACGAGTTTCACGATCCCCTATGTGAGCTGGGGCCTGAAGAATCCCAGCACGCTGTTCCTGCGCGTCAACGATTCGGTTGATCTGACCATCCACGCAGCGGGCCGAATCAAGCTTGCCGCAGCCCACTAGAAACTACCTCGGCAGCAGGAGGAATGATGCTGGAAGTTCCAATTCTCCTTTCCTCGATGCGGGTGGGTGAGTACAATACGCTGTTGATTGGCCGGAGTCGGGTCGTGCACCAACTTCCGCAGTCCGGCGCATCATTTGGAAGCCATGCAAAAGGCTCTACGCATCATTTTAGGTGTCGCCCTTGTGGGCCTGGTTTTGCATGCGGCCGACTTAGCCACGCGCGATTGCCGCATTGCTCCCTATGTGTTCGACGACTGCATGTGGATTGGCCTCCGCGCTCACCTGGGCTTACCGGCAAATCGCTTCTTGCGCATGGCGGCACTGGAGTTTGTGGGGATTGTCCTCGCCCTGGTGCTCTACCTCACCTTCCGGTATATATTCCCATTTCGAAGAGCGGCACGATCCACGCCCGGTTCCGCCCCACCGCTCGTCCCCGAACCTCCGAAAAATTAAGACTTCGCGCGCAAGCCGAAGCGCCTTTCTCTGTGGTCCCCGCGTACTCTGTGCGGAGTCTTTTCTTCACGGATTTCGTGGGAATCGGTAGTGTCCTGATTTCGAGCGTAGCGCCGGGCTTGAGCCCGGCATGTGCCGCCCTAAAGGACGGCGCTACGTTCAAGTTAGACAGCACCTCGGAATCTCACCGTCGGGGCTTTCGGGAGTAGAATAGTAGATTCATGCATCAGAGCGCCTCAGTGGGAATAATGGAAGACCGGGGCGAAGCCCGCGGTTTTCTTGCAGTTGCCGCCGCATTGGAAGTGGCGCTGGTTTTCGCCGGAATTCTCGCCTACATCTGGCGTTGGCAACATACCATGCCTCACATGTGGATGGCGCTCTGGGCATTTATTCTTGTGAGCCATGTGCTGCATCGCGACACGCTTCGCGGGCTCGGCTTGGCGCGCACCGGCCTGCGAGCCAGCGCCCAATGGGTATTGCCGCTGGCTATTCTTCTCTATCTGCCCTTGCTCTTGTACGGATTTGCGCGCCACCGCCTGGTGCTTCTTCACCCCACTTGGCAATCCCTTCTGACGCTGTTCGGATACGGCGCGTGGTGTCTATTTCAGCAATACCTGACACAGTCCTACTTTAATAATCGTTTGATGCTGGTCATCCGCAACCGCCATGTGAGTTCCGCTCTCGTGGCAATCATGTTCGCCGGCACCCACATTCCCAACCTGATCCTGATGATTGCCACCTTCGTCGCGGGGTTTGTCTTCGCAGAAGTATTCGCGCGCTATCGCAACATCTGGCCCTTGGCGTTGGCCCAGGCCGTAGGCGGACTCCTGATCGCCGCCGTCTCGCCGGCCGCGCTTATTCATCATATGCGCGTGGGACCCGGGTACTTCTTCTTTGGGATTCGGTAAGGTGGGGAAATCGTAGGTGGCAGGTCGCAGGTGGTAGATCGGGGGGCCTTACCCCGTATCGCCAGCCCGCCAACCTACCACCTACGACCTCCCACCTGCGGTCTTCCGGGGCAAGTACGGCAGATCGGCGATTTGGCCTTCGAACTTCTCCGCCCAGCGGCCGGGTATCGCCGTGGCGCATTGAGGGCAAGCACCACTCGGTGTCAGGCGATAATTCAAAATGTGATAGCCAAATCGTTCAATCAGCAATTCGTGGCATTGCGGGCAATGAGTATTTTCAAGGTCGCCCACTCGGCCCGGCAGATTTCCCGAATAAATAAACCGCAATCCCGCCGCGCGGCCGATTGCTGCCGCACGCTGGAGGTCGCGCGGTTGGGTGCTGGCGGGGTCGGTCATCTTGTAGTCTTTATGGAATGCGGTGACGTGCCAAGGAATGTCGGGCGAGACGCTTGCAACGAATTCGGTAAGCCGCTTCAGTTCGTCGTCGGAATCGTTGAAGCCCGGAATCAGCAGCGTGACGATCTCGACCCACAATCCCATTTTGTGCAGGCTGCGAATCGTGTCGAGAATGGGCTGAATGCGTCCGCCGAGCTGGCGATAGTGCCGGTCGTCGAAACTCTTCAGGTCAACCTTGTAGAGGTCCACCCAGGGGCGCAAGTATTCGAGCACTTGCGGGGTGCCATTGCCGTTCGATACGTACCCGGTCACGAGGCCCGCGGATTTGGCCTCCTTGAAGACGGCAACAGCCCACTCACTGGTGATCAGCGGCTCGTTGTAAGTGCTTACCAGAACTCTCGCGCCTTGTTGCAGCGCATCGTGCACGAGCTCCTGGGGCGTCGCGCGCATCGGCCGGGAGACCGCGCGCGGGTCGCGAAGGGCCTGGGAAGTGACCCAGTTTTGGCAATAGGCGCAGTGCAGGTCGCAACCGAGCATTCCAAAACTGTAAGCAAGCGCGCCGGGATAAGCGTGATGGAAGGGCTTCTTTTCGATCGGATCGCACTGTACTCCCGCGGCGTAACCCCAAGGCACCAGGAGCTTACCCCCCTGGTTGAATCGAACCTTGCAGACACCCAGTTGCCCTTCGGGGATGCGGCAGCAATGGCCACAGGCGAAGCAGCGCACAAAACCGCGGTCGAGCGTTTCGTAAAGCTCGCCCTCGCGAACGTTGGCGTTAAGGACATCCTGTAGAGTGGCCATGAAACACGACCTTCAGAAAGGCGAAAACCTGGAAACTCGAAACTGGAAACTTGAAATTCGGAATTCGGAATCCGTCGAGATGTGGATTTCCAGCCTCGCGATCCTTCCCTTATTATTATACCCCCAGCGGCTATGCGTGTTTTGCGCCCGCGACAGGACGGTGCCATTGGGCAGGAATCCGTTTTCGGAAGAAGTGTAGCGCGGACCTGTTTTGTAGGTCCGCGGCTTTTCCTTGCCCATATGAAACGAGCGGCGGACCTACAAGGCAGGTCCGCCCTACGCTAGTTCGATGCGATTTTGGGTTTCGGTCTCAGGGTTGCTTCTGCCAGTGTTGGCCGCCGTCTTCGCTGACCCATTGCGAGCCGGAAGCGGTGGTAACGGTGACATGCTGTGGGTCGCTCGATTGGATGCCGGTAATGGTTTCGGTTACGGCGGTCCCCTCAAAGCTAATGTCAATCCGTACCCAGGTAGCGCCGGCATCGACGGAATGGTAAAGAGCTCCGCCGCTACCACCCGTCCAAATGTTATTGCCGAGCGCGGCAATCGCCCGGAACTTGATGCGGTCGGCAACGCGGATTTGTTCCCAAACGTTTCCATCGTTTGTAGATCGCTGAACGCCGCCGTCCGCTGAAACATTCCAGACAGCAGTGTGTGGTGCCGCCCCAATTTCAGTACCCTTGCGTAATGACTGAAATGCGCTCATATGTGCTTGTGACATCATGGGGTAGGTTGTCGTTCGAGAAGCCCCTTTTGCATTGGCTACGCCTGCCGCGCCGGCGCCGCCCTTCGCTCTCGCCACTGAGCCGCTTGAGGTTGGCGCACGCGAAGGTTCCACGTGGGACTGCGACTGGGTGCTCACTTTCCCGGCCTCGTCAGATGCAGCTATGGGTTCGCCGGCAGGCGCAGAAAGGATGGAGGGTGCGGGAGCAGCCCCAGCGGTGGGTTCGTCTCCTCGCCGGATTTCTTGCTGCTCACCGCTTGCGGTGGGGATATTCGTACCCCGCACGCCCGCGGGCGGCCGGGATGAAGCGATGAACGCCATTTGCCGTTTGGCGTGTACGCCCGCGGACTGGTTTTCCAGGGCTTGATCTTGCTTGGGCGCCGGCGCTTTCGCGGCTACCGCGATCTCATCGGCGGATTTCGGTGCGTCCACTTCCGCCTTTTCCCGGGCGGGTTCGAGAGGCGGTTGGGCTGACGGAGGCGCGGGGAGCGTCGAGGGAGCGCTGGCGATAGTACCCGATCGAGGCGTTTCTCTCGAAAGCTCCAGGCGTCTGTTCCATGTGCCGGGATGCAACATCACGACGACGGCCAGAGTTGCCAGCACCGCGGCCGTGGCTCCCCAGCGGAGGATGGGCCAAGGGGTCCAGCGTCGCCCTACCGTCGCAGAAACGAGTTCGGGCTCCCCTGCTTCTTGAGGCAGGGCGAAGGCTGCGATCTCGCGGCACTCCGCACATTCGGCGAGATGATTCAGCAACTGTGTTCGTTCCCGTTCGCTAAGGGTCTTCTCTGCGAAGGCCGCCAGCAGGTTCGCGTCGGGATGCGCGGCGCCCTGGAAATCGACAGGCCCCACAGAAGGACCGGAGGGCGCGGGTGTCCCGGGGCTTCCCTTCAGCCGTGCGAGCGCGATTTTGGGTAATCCAGCCATAAAGTGACCTGGCAGATGGGCAGTTAGGCAGATTGGCAGTGGTTACACCTCTCGCCGATGCCTACCAGCCAACTGCCTGCCGCTGCCCTTTCCACTGCCTACTGCCCATCTGCCCGTCCTATCCCTCCTCTATTATGGAACGGTTTGCTGGCCTTTTTCTTGCATTAGCCGGCGGCGAACATCCAAGGAGAGTTCGGTAACCTCGACCTCCATGGTTTGTTCGGCCTCTTTCCGGCTCATGCCGCGTTTCATTAAGCCGGAGAGGATGGCCTTGCGCGTCCACGCCGTGATCTTCTCCACCTTGCGACTGATGGTGGATTCGTGAACGTGCAGCAGGCGAGCAACCTCCGCCAGCGTGCGACCGTCGAGATAGTAATTCGCCAAAATGAATTTGTCTTCCGCCGACAGGGAACCGAGCACTTGATCAGTCGTCTCGCACAAGCGCGAGTCGGCCGCTTGGGAGGGGTCGGCCGTCTCAGCTTCAAATTGCACTCCTGCCTCGGCTTGCTCTTCCAGGCTCACCAACCGCTGTTGGCGGCGAAAGCGATTCACATATTCTTGCGCCAGGACGGCTCGCAGCCAGCCCTCCAGAGAGCCGCGGCCTGTAAATGAGTTTAGCTTGGAGATTCGCCGGCCATCGGCCGCACGCGTTCCGTAGAGATCGGCATAGAGGGAATCCGCAAGCTCGCGGGCATTCGCATCGCCCTGTACGATAGAGTGCGCCGCGGTGTAGAGCTTCTCGCGGTATCGGGTCAAGAAGATCTCCCAGGCAGTTTCGTCGCCTAGTGCGCATCCGCGTGCCAATGCCAGCTCCTCAACACGAAGGCGGGTGAGGAAATCCGAAACTTCGGAGGGACCGGCTGTGGCAGGGAGATACTTCGTTGCGACCTCTTGCAGTACGCCCGAGAAAGCATGCGGCGTTAAGCCGAATTTCTCCACTCCGGCATCGCGATAAAGCTGGAGCGACAGCGATTCCGGAATGTCGATCTTCGTTGGGCGGGTCGCGGTTTCCTGACTGCCGCTCATGGGGTTCGACCTACACGCGGGAATCGGGGCATGGGGCTGGGACTCCAGGCAAAAAACCGAGCGCCCCAAACCGATTCTGGATTCCCGAACATTCTGTCGGGGCATCCGACACTTGGATGCAAGAATTATACCCTCATTCGTTCTTCCCACAGACCGGGACTTACAGCACCGGCCAACCACTCAGGGAGGAGACGACGATGACAGGAAGACAAACGTTGGGTTTTGTCCTGATGTTGACTTTGGCAACATTGTTGGCCTTGCCCATGGGGGCGGACATTGGTGAGGCGGGGCAAATCGGGTCCACTTACAAGGTTCTTGCGCCCATCAGTCGCGGCAACTTAACCATCTTTCCCGTCGTTACCGACCGCACGCACGACACGCAACATTTCCTGACCCTTGATGAGGGCGTACGCTCCGGCGAAGTGGTGGTAAGCGAGGCCGGGAGTGTTCGGCCGCTCATTCGCGGACACGAGCGATACATTCCCAGCGACGGCGCGGAGGTGAACCGCCTGGTTCTGGTGAACAATTCCGAGCGCCCCCTGATTCTGCTGGCGGGCGAGATTGTAACTGGGGGCAAGCAGGACCGCGTAGTGGGTAAGGACCGCATCGTTCCGGCAAAGAGCGACCCCATCGACCTCGCGGTATTTTGCGTTGAACCCGGGCGCTGGGTTGCGACTAAGTCTGAGTTTGGTTCATTTCATTCTCAAATGGCGCAGCCCAGCGTGCGGCGGAGCGCCATGGCTGATCAGAACCAGCAAAAGGTATGGTCGGAAGTTAACTCCGCATCGCAGTCGTTGGGAATGGCCGCCAGCCCTGCTGCCGCGCGCGCCATGGCAGGGACTTCTTCTTATGCTGGTGTTATGGCCAATGACGAAGTCAAGCGACGTGTGGATGCCGTCGCCGCGCCAATTGAACAATCCTACCTGGGGCTGATGCGCGAACTGCGAGAACGGAACGCCGTGGGCGTGGTCGTGGCGGTGAACGGGCGCATCATCTGGGCCGACATGTTCGCCAGTACCGGGCTGCTGGAGAAATACTGGCCCAAACTTATCCGCTCCTATGCGGCCGAGGCACTGACCCAGGGCAAGAACACTGGACAGCCTGATCTGAAAGACGCCCAAGCCTTTCTGGAGGATTTTGGCGCGCGGCATGAGGCGCAGGAAACTGAACCGGGCGTTTACCGGCGCACCGAGCTCACGGGCAGCGATTTCACCGCCTTCGCGCTGACCGCACTTCTACCCGGAACGGGATTCGACATACATATTGCCAAGATGGAGGATTGATGGGGTGGGGAAGCAGGTGTAGCGCGGACCTGTTCTGTAGGTCCGCGGCTCTGGAGTTTCAACATTTGCGACGACCACAAATGTTGTAAAGGGAGACCGAGTTTAGTATGAGTTCCCAGCCCTCGCCCCCTTTGGGGGAGAGGGTGGCGGGCATCCGGCGTTGTCATCAGCCGGGGACCGCCGGGTGAGGGGGTCAGGG
>JBKQVI010000419.1:0-30045 GCA_052139985.1 Terriglobia bacterium | reverse complement strand
CCTATGTCAAACAACGGCAAGACTACCACCATGCAAATGAACATGAATATCGAGACGGTTGATGGATTCTCTGGGCACTCAGACCGACAACAACTAATTGAATACGTTAAGCGGCTAAACCCTCGGCCGGAAAAGATCGTAACAAGCCACGGCGAGGAAAACAAGTGCATAGATTTGGCGAGCACCATATACAAGAAATTCAAGATTGAAACCAGAAGCCCTATGAATCTTGAAACCGTCCGATTTCTGTTACGCGTCAAGAAGTGTTATTGGCGCCACAAGACGTCGCTTGGTAGTAGTCACACAAATCCGTAAGCGGGCACTTCCAGTGCTGCGGCCCCCGCGCGACGCATATTTCTCTACCTAATCTAATTAGCGCTATATGGGCGAACTTTCGTTTTACAGGCGGTATTTCGTCTTCTAAAGCTATCTTAACTGCACCATAGCCTCCTTTTTGCTGAGCCAGCCCTATACGTCGCGACACTCTAAAAACGTGCGTGTCGACGGGGATGATTTCAAAATCGCGAGCAAAAAGAAGGACTACATCTAGGTATTTGTAAGTCGCGCCGCCCACAACCGCCGTCCGGTTCAAAAATCCCGTATCCGGCTGGCGCGCCAACAAGGGCAATGCCCCGGCGAGTCCCCACACCAAGAACACAAGGGTTATCCTTCCACGAATGAATGGCATCTCCATCCTCCACAATTTCGAAAGGCGTTCACTTTGCGTGGTCACGCTTACTTCTGCAATCGCTTCCGAGCCAGCACCACCGCTCCCAGCGGTCCGGCGTTGTCGCCCAATGTGCCGGAGACGATCTTCACCCGCTCTGCGTCGTGACGCCGCAGAAAATTCTCGTAAGCCGTCTTGCGGATGGGCCCCACAAAAGATTCACCGAGGCGTTCGGCGATACCGCCGCCCATCACGACACACTCGGGGTCGAGCAGATTCACGACGCTCGCCAATGCCATCCCCAGGAAATACTGCGCGCGCTTCATTACCTTGCGCATGACGGGATCGTTCCTCTTCAATGCGCGCTGAATGACGCTACTGGTCATACGATCTTTGCCGCGCTCCTCCATGAGCTTGAGGACGCAGCTTTTTTGCCCGGTGCGAATGGCCTCGCGCACATCGCGCTCCATGGCGGTGCGGCTGGCCAGCGCCTCAATGCAACCGTGGTTTCCACATCCGCACAGGGGACCATCCACCTGCACAATCATGTGGCCCACTTCCGCCGCGGCGCCCCGCATTCCGAGATAAAGCCGGCCGCGGGAAATGATGCCGCCGCCGATTCCCGTTCCCACAAAGACGCCCACCAGTTCCTGCGCTCCCTGCCCTGCCCCCAGCGCGTGTTCGCCGGCCACGCCGACGTTGACATCGTTCTCCGCGAAGACGGGGACGTGCAGCAACTGCTTCAGCATGGCGGCCAGGGGCACCGCCTCCCAACCGAGGTTGGGCGCGTGATAAACCACGCCAGGCTCAGGATCAACCGCCCCCGGCGCTCCAATGCTAACGGCGCGCAATTGCGACTTGCGCAGGCCCGCCGCTGCGACGACATCTTCCACAATCGCCGCCAGGTCGCGGATTAAACCTTCGGGCTTCTGCGCCACGTTCGTCGGAGTCTTCTCAATTGCCAGGATTTCGTTCTGGGCATTCACCACCAGCGCGCGCAGGCTCGTGCCCCCCATGTCGATACCCACTATAACTTCCTTCGCCGGAACCATCGGGACACCTCCAGAATGTGCAGGATGCTGGGTTCGTGAGTCTATCGCAGTCTGCCGATTAGGAAAATAGTTGTTTGGTGCAAGGGGGGGAAAAGCTGCTGGAGGCGACGCCCCCCGCTCGAAAAGGGTGTTGGGGCGGTTCGCGAACCGCCCCTACCAACGACGCAAGCCCCTACGGGGTGAGATACAATAGCCGTGGGCAAGGGCACGCTTTCTGTGCCCGCCGCCCACGGATGGCATCCCCAACAATCTCACCGACCCCGGAGGGGTCGAACTCGGCCAGCATCAAAAATCGAACCAGAGGTTTGCCCTGGTGATAGCTACCGCTTATCCGAACCTCTCCGCCGCCTCGCAACATCTACTATGTGTGGCGACTGGAAGTTGACCCGGGGCCCGCTTTCACCAAATCTGGGTGAGCACAAGATCGCCCGGGGGGGGGAGCTTTTCCTCGCCCGGAAAGGACGAGCCGCGGACCTAAATAGCAGGTCCGCGCTACGTTCCAATACTTGGGAGGGCGGCATGGACTTGGGACTTAGGGGCAAAACCGCGGTGGTGTCAGGCTCGACGGCGGGAATTGGATTGGCAATCGCCACGGCGCTCGCCGCCGAAGGTGCGACGGTAGTTATCAACGGGCGCACGGAGGCGCGCGTGGCCGCTGCACTCGAGAAAATTCGTGGTGGAACGCCGGGCGCGCAAGTGCGTGGAGTGGCTGCTGACCTGGGAACACAGGACGGCGTCGCGACGTTTCTCACTGACGCTCCCACAGCGGACATCCTGGTCAACAACCTCGGGATTTTCGAAGTAAAGCCGTTTGCGGAAATCACCGACGACGATTGGCTCCGATTCTTCAAGGTCAACGTACTCAGTGGAGTCCGCCTCGCACGCCACTACTTGCCTGGGATGCGCGAAAAGAACTGGGGGCGGGTGATCTTCATCTCAAGCGAGTCGGCCGTGAACATTCCCGTCGAGATGATTCACTACGGAATGACCAAAACCGCCCAAGTAGCGGTGGCGCGCGGCTTGGCGGAGTCGGTCGCCGGCACCGGCATCACGGTGAACTCGATTCTGGTGGGGCCTACCGAGTCCGAGGGCGTTGGCAACTTCTTGCAGGAAATGGCCAAACAGCAGGGTGTCACTCCTGCGCAGGTGGAAAAAGAGTTTTTCGAAAAGGCGCGCCCCAGTTCGCTCCTGAAGCGCTTTGAGACAGCCGGAGAAGTCGCAGCCGTGGTGGCCTTCGTCGCCAGCGCCCAAGGCGCCATCATCAACGGCGCCGCCGTCCGAGCCGAGGGAGGCGTAGTGCGCTCGGCGCTCTGACGCAAGCAAGCGTCATGCGACTCTGATACCCAGGGGGAGCGAGCGCCCCGATGTGGAAGTGGGGGCGCTGTTCAGCCGCGGGCGCTGTGCCGATTTCGAATGTACCGCCCCGGCTTCCAGCCGGCATCGCGCCGCCAAGATGGTGGCGTTACGCTTGAATTGGGACAGCACCAGCCTCGCCGTGACTTTGACAAAATGTCATGCTGTGGATACTATAAAGGTTGTGATGAATAAAAACCACCAGAGGACGATCAGTGGCGCGGGGTGTTGCCAAACGTCGTGTTGTTATTCCTCTGGCGGTCGGGGGCTGGTAAGGCCAGTTTAAAACGCCAATTCCAGTCCAGGGGAGTTCAGAACCCACCGCCAGACGACGCTCTGGCTGGTGGGTTTTTTGTTTTACAGGCGTCGAATCCAATTCGGAGAGGAGAAGATCAATGGGCGACTACAAGAATCCGGAGGTTTTGGTTTCAACCGATTGGGCATCGAAGCATCTCCACGATGCCAACGTGCGTTTCGTGGAAGTCGATGTGGATACGAAAGCTTACGACCAGGGCCACATTCCGGGCGCGGTGGGATGGAACTGGCAAACCCAGCTCCAGGACAGCGTGCGTCGGGACCTGATCGGCAAGCCGGACCTGGAAAACCTGCTGGGCCAGTCCGGAATTTCGAGCGACACCATCGTGCTTCTTTACGGAGACAACAACAACTGGTTCGCGGCATACGCGTTTTGGCAGCTCAAGTATTACGGACATCAGGACGTGCGCTTGATCAACGGCGGACGCAAGAAGTGGGTGCAGGAGAACCGGCCGCTCACGTCCGACCTGCCCAGGATCACCCGCCAGACTTACCACGCGAAGGGGCCGGATGAGTCGCTGCGCGCTCGCAAGGAGGATGTGTTTGCCATCGTCGAGAAGCGGCGCAGCGGCGAACTGGTGGACGTGCGCTCGCCAGACGAGTTTACGGGGAAGATCATCGCTCCTCCGGGGCTGCCGGAGACGGCGCAGCGTGCCGGTCACATTCCCGGCGCCAACAATATCCCCTGGTCGCAATCCGTCAATGACGACGGCACCTTCAAATCCGCCGACGCCTTGCGGCAACTCTACCAGGGCAAGGGCGTAGGGGGAAACGAGGGAGTGGTGGCCTACTGCCGTATTGGCGAGCGCAGCGCCCACACGTGGTTTGTTTTAAAATACCTGCTCGGATATGGCGATGTGAAGAACTACGATGGATCCTGGACCGAGTGGGGTAACTTGGTGGGCGCGCCGGTCGAGAACCCGGCGGCGGCTCCGATCGCAGCAGTGGCCTGCGCGTCTTAACTGGGGAAACGTGGTGACCGGGTAGCCACCGAGTGGCTAACGCCCCGGAGGTATAATGGGGCAAGGAGTAGGGAGGCGTGACCACGCGTCAACCCAGGGTTAACAGTCAAAGGGTTAACAGTCAACTCGGCCGAGCCGCAGTCCGGATCTTTGCCGCCAATGATCGCATGAACCAGCTTCTTATCGAACATCTTGACCCTGCCGCCTGGAGCGCCCAACCGCCCGGCAAGACCCGCACGATTGCGGCGATCTTCACGCACGTGCACAATGTCCGCTGCAAGTGGGTCAGGCTTACAGCTCCGCACCTGAAGGTTCCACCACAGCTCAACCGCGCGCACTGCACGCCGCAGCAGGCCCGTGCGGGATTGGCCGAGAGCGCCGCTCGCTGCGCGGAGATGCTCGCGGAAGCGCTCGGCGGTGGTGGGGGCCGCGTCAGAAAGTTTCGCCGAGACGGCTGGGCTCGGCCCTGGCCGGTTGGCCTGGAAATGCTGTGCTACATGCTTTCTCACGAAGCTCACCATCGCGGGCAGGTGTGTATGCTCGCGCATCAGCTCGGAGTCCCGTTGCCGATCAAGGTGGCGGCCGGGATCTGGAATTGGGAAAAGCTCTGGAAAGAGTGCGGGTGGCCTGGCGGCCCCGGCTACGAATCTTAAGGGTGAAGCTTGCCTGACGCTGAAGGTGCGATCGAGCCTCGCCACCCCGTCCGAAGGCCGTACCAATTCAAGCCGGCAGCGCGGAGGTGCGCGGGGTTCGCGGTCCTTCGCGGCTTTTCATCCAGGCATACTCACCCGACGATTGGCATCGCAAGCATAAACCGCGCCACACCCAGCTCGTCTTCCCGCATCGACAACGGTGGCTGTCAGGCGGGAAATCGTCCGGAATCTCAACGAAGGTGGCCTGAGCAACTTCCGACATGTACGTCACCAGCGAGTGGCCGAAGCGAGGCAGCCCAATCGCTTGCTCCTCCGGGGCGAGCCCAATGTGACTCATATTGAAGCAGGTGTCCGGCTTATTCGCGATTTCTGATTGCCAAGCACCCCTCTTTGCATACCCACCAGACGATACAACCGACTTTGCATTCATGTACTTACGGTGATTGGTTTTGAAACCTACAGGAATGGAAAATGAGGTGCTGTCTGAAGCCCGATCGACTTGAACCGTAGCGAGTCCAAAAGGAGTACGTCATAACGGCAGAAACAGGGCACTGCGGAACTGAAGTCAAACAATTTACCGTCCACGATCCGAGCGCAACCCGGCAAGCCGGATATCGACTGATTCAATCAAAGCGGTTTTACCGCGCACTGGTAGACATGGGATTCCCTGAGTTCGTTTTGACGGACGATTGCGGCAAGACGTTCAAGTGGGTCGTAGTCACTGAGCACCGGCGAAAGCCGAAGGCAAGCGACCGGCTTCACCCGGAACCTACTGGCCGAGTATTGGCGCCGGAAGCGCACTGCGCAACGTGTATAAGTTAAGAGTCAACGAGAAGTAGGGATAATTCACACAAGGACGGTGGCAGGTATGCCAAGCCTTCACAGCAGGAAAGGAAAGACTAGACTGATGGGACTAATGTTCTTCGGCAGTTTGCCGATCTACTCAGTTTAGGGGTCTGAATAGACCGTAGCCCTCAAGGAACCCCTCCTCGACGCCGAAAGTTGGCCGGATGGCGAAGAGGGTATTCCGGGCGGGCAGAAGAAACCTGTCCAATTAGCAGGAATGTGCGGAACGGCTGGCGGAGCGCGACTTTCTCAGCAACCCGTCAGACCTCTCGGAGAAATCTGTCTTTAGGGTGGACGCATGGATGAAATCGTCAAGGAGTTTCTAGTCGAGAGCACGGAGAACCTGGAACAGCTTGATCGTGACCTGGTGGCTCTGGAGAGCAACTCCGCGGATCGCGAGAAGCTGGCCAGCATCTTCCGTACGATTCATACGATCAAGGGGACGTGCGGATTTCTCGGCTTCTCCAAGCTCGAAAAGGTAGCCCACGCCGGTGAAAGTCTGTTGAGCCGGTTGCGGGACGGCGTGCTGGTTCTCGTTCCTGAAATCACCACCGGCCTGCTTTCCATGGTGGATGCCGTCCGGGAGATGCTCGCGAATATCGAGGTCAGCGAATCGGAGGGCAATGGCGACTACGCCAGCCTGATTGACAAACTCACGCTCCTCCAGACGAGCGTGATAACTCCCGCTTCCCCGGCCGCGCCCAAGCCTGTGGCTGCCGCTCCTGAGCCGATCAAGGCGCCGGTTGCCGCAGAAGCTACCCACACCGACCCACCCAACATGGGAGACCTGCTGCTGCAGATCGGCCAGATTGTGCGGGAACAACTCGCTGCCGCCGTGCAGCAGCAGCGTGAAGGTGACCCGCGACACTTGGGCGAAATCCTCGTGGACCAAGGTGCGATCGAACCGAAGGTCGTTCTGGAGGCTTTGCAGGTCCAAAAGGAGATGGGAGGCGGATCGGTTGCCTCCAGCAGCATCCGGGTCGACGTTGGCCAGCTCGACAAGCTCATGAATCTCGTGGGAGAACTCGTACTCGCCCGTAACCAGATCCTGCAGTTCAGCGCCTCGCAGCAGGATCCCGTTTTCCTCGGCACTACACAACGCCTGAACCTGGTTACCACCGAGCTGCAGGAAGGGGTCATGAAGACCCGCATGCAGCCTATCGATAACGTGTGGAACAAGCTTCCGCGCGTCGTGCGCGACCTGGCGCTGGCTTGCGGCAAGCAGGTGCGAGTCGAGATGGAAGGCAAGGAAACCGAACTTGATAAGACGCTCATCGAGGCCATCAAGGACCCGCTCACACATCTGATCCGTAATTCCGTGGACCACGGCATCGAGTCCCCGGAAAAGCGCGAGGCTGCAGGCAAACCTCCTGAAGGACGGCTGCTCTTGCGCGCCTTTCATGAGGGCGGGCAGGTGAACATCGAGGTGACGGACGACGGTGCCGGCGTCGATGTCGAGCGCGTGAAGCGCAAGGCGCTTGAGCGAGGGTTGATTACTCCCCAGAAGGCCGCGCACATGAGCGAACGCGAGGCCCTTGAACTGTTATTCCTTCCGGGCTTCTCGACCGCCCAGAAGGTTACGAAGGTTTCCGGCCGTGGCGTCGGCATGGACGTGGTTAAAACCAACATCGAGAAGATCGGCGGGAGCGTCGACATCCAGAGCAAGCCGGGGACGGGAACCACGATCAAGGTCAAGATTCCCCTCACGCTTGCAATTATTCCCGCCCTGATGGTTACCACGTGCGGCGACCGTTACGCCATTCCCCAAGTGAGCTTGCTCGAGCTCGTGCGATTGGAAGGCGACCAGGCGGAGAAAAGCGTCGAAATGATCCACGGAGCGCCGGTCTACCGGTTGCGTGGACGTTTGCTGCCCCTGGTGAACCTCAAGCACGAACTCAAGGTGGAAGGGCAGACGGCGCGAGAGCAAGCCGAAGAGGAATTACGCCGGGCGGAAACTCAGTCAACTGAGGTGATTTCCACCTTGGACCGGGTTGAGATGGAAGCGATCTCCCAATCCGTGGTCAACATTGTCGTGTTACAGGCGGACACCCAGCAGTTTGGTCTTGTCGTGGACGAGATCAACGATACTGAAGAAATCGTGGTTAAGCCGCTGGGCAAGCAGCTCAAGGGCATTTCCACCTTCGCCGGAGCGACCATCATGGGAGACGGCCGCGTGGCCCTCATCCTGGATGTCCTTGGGCTGGCTCAGCGTGCCAACGTGGTTTCCGAAGTCCATGATCGCGGCGTGGCAGAGAAGGCCGCAGAAGCGGAGTCCGGTCACGACGACGGGGAGTCGCTCCTCTTGCTGCGCGGCCCCGATGATGGCCGCATTGCCATGCCACTATCCCTCGTGGCACGCCTGGAAGAATTCGCCCGCACCGCCGTGGAGAAGGCGGAGGGGCAGCACGTGATTCAGTATCGAGGTCAAATACTGCCTTTAATCTACCTATCGCGCGTTCTCACGGAGGGTCGCCAGGAACCTCGCGATTCAGACCGGTCCGAACCAGCGGCAGAGGACGAGAAGATCCAGGTGGTTGTGTATACCGACCAGGGACGGAGCGTTGGCCTGGTGGTGGACCGTATCCTCGACATCTCCCACGAGACAATCAAAATCCAGAAACACTCCGGCCGCCGCGGAACTTTGGGCACTATGGTCATCCAGGGCCGAGTCACGGAAATGCTCGACCTGAAAGGCATCATCCAGATGGCTGTGCCGGACCTCATCAACGAAACAGTGGCGGCCTAAACAGGGGAAATCTTATGGCAGGGAAGAAACAGTTTTTGACATTTGTAGTCGATCGGCTGCTGTTTGGAGTCGAAGTCGAAGAAGTCCAGGAAGTCATCCGCTTTCAGGAAATGACTCGAGTTCCCTTGGCTCCTCCAGTAGTGACAGGCCTCATCAACTTGCGCGGCCAGATCGTCACCGCGATTGACCTGCGACGCCGGCTGGGCCTGCATGATCGCGCCGCCGCGGATATGCCTATGAACGTCGTGATCCGTACCGAGGATGGAGCGGTCAGCCTGCTCGTTGATGAAATTGGAGATGTCCTGGAAGTCGAAGAAGAAGCCTTTGAGTTGCCGCCGGGTACGCTTTCGGGAGAGGCGCGCGAGTTCATTCGCGGAGTTTACAAACTGAAAGGCGCGTTACTGATTGCTTTAGATAAGGACAAGATGCTGGATCGAGTCACGACCGCCGCGCGAGTTGCGTAGCTACGGAAAAACATCATAAGGAGTTTGCAGTGAACACTGAATCATTTCTACCAAACAGGAACAAGACCTTCCTATTGAGACTCATGACATGTATCGCATTCATTGGCCTGACGGCGGGCTGGATGGTTGGAACGGAGGGCAGCGGCAGTGTGTATCCTATTGGCGCAGAAACTGTTTTGCCCGGGTTAACTCCGGCTGCGGGACAGACCATGTTCGCCGAGTTCAGTACCACCTACCAAGCCAGCAGCTTTCTCGATGGTCAAGGACATAGCTCGGTTCCGGGGTTTAAGCTCTCCGTTTATGCATTTGCTCCCAAGTTCACTCACAATTGGGGTGTGCATCTTCTGGGAGGGGATTTAGTCAGTTGGGCCGCATTTCCTTTCGCCAACTTAATGTTACAGACCCCTGCTGGTAGGCACTCAACGACGGGCATCTCCAATCCGCTCATCGGCACCGACGTCGCCTATAACCACGGCAACTGGCATTGGTGGTACGGACTCGATCTGATGACCCCGGCCCCGGTATATCACAGAAATGGCTCCCTCAATGTCGGACAACACAACTTTGCGACGACGCCGTCGGGCGCTTTCACCTACCTTCCCAATCACGGAAGGACTGAAATCAGTGCCCGCTTGCAGTACATCGTCAACTACACCGACTCTGTCACCCAGTACCATTCTGGCAATGAGTTCCTCTGCGAGTATGTGGCGATGCAAAATGTCACCAAGAAGCTCGCGATCGGCGCCAACGGATACCTTTACCAGCAAACTACCGATGACCGAATCCTTGATGTGATCTATGCGGGGGGAAATCGAGGACGAGATCTGGCCATTGGTCCGGAAGTGCACTATCAACTTGGCCCTCTGGTTTTAATTGCCAAGTATTTCCGGGACACGCTGGTGGAAAATCGGCCGTCGGGAAACGCCTTCTGGATCGAGTTCGCGGTCCCCTTGACGCACCCGCACCCGCAACCGCAGCAGCAGGCCCAAATGAGCCGGCCGGACTAATTGAATGCGAGGAGCCGCTGAGTCGCGGGAATGGCGTTAACGAACTGGCAGATGATGGCGACGGCGACTATCAAGATACAAGATATTCGATTTCATCGGTACGAGCGCTACTTTTATGCTCGCTTAAAGACTAGGGAGATTCAGACGCAGTACGCAATCTGAGAGTGGTACGGGTTGCCGGTACGGCGCCAGCAAGGCAGGCATTAAGCCTCGCTGTATGGCGGGGCACCGAAGATTTTATCTTCAAACAGAGGCCAGCAGACTTCTGAAACAAACTCACGAGGTGAGATATGACGAAAGGCAGCAACAAGAAAGTTCGAACGAATGGCAACAGCAGCGTTGTGGTGGATAAGGCAGAAGTCTACGACCTCATTCCAGGTATGGTGGTTGTAATGGACACAAACCACACGATTCTTGATCTTAATGAACCCGCAGCAAAGACAGCGGGCAGATCCAAACAGGACTGCATTGGAGCAAAGTTCTGGGACTTGTATGACAACCCCGGCTGCCGGGCTGGAACCTGTGCGGCGTCGGAAGCGGTGAAGACGGGCAAAGTGTGTGAAGGAGAGGCCTTCCCCGTAGTTCAAGGTAAAGAAGTACCCGTACTAGTCTGTGCGGCTCCGCGCTTCGACGCAGCGGGGCGAGTAGCCGGCGTAGTGGAACTCGTTTTTCCCGCCGCCGGCGACGTTGGATTGGCCCGCGAAACGTCGTCTTTGGCCCGTGCTGTCGCCGACGGGCGGCTCACCGAGCGAATCGATGCAGGCAAGTTCCAGGGTCGACATCTCGAAAGAGCTACAGCCGTAAACCGGATGCTGGACACTATTCTCCCGGCGCTGGACGAGGTGACCGCGGTCCTGAAATTGATGTCCATGAACGACTACACAGTTCAGGTTAAGGGCGATTATAAGGGATCCTTCGCCGAGTTAGCCGAGGGGACAAACACTGTCCAGAGGCGAGTTCATCATGTTATCGAAACGGCGAAGAAGGTTTCGCAAGGGAACTTAGAGGATTTGCCGGAATACAAGAAGGTCGGGCGCCGCTCCGAACACGACGAACTCGTGCCCGCCCTCATCCAGATGATGGAGGGCATTGCTGCGGTGGTTACAGATACCGAAATACTGTCAAAGGCAGCGGTCGAAGGGAAACTCTCGACGCGTGCTGACGCCAGCAAACATCAGGGTGAATATCGCAAGGTTGTAGAGGGGGTGAACGAAACGCTGGACGCCATCGTCGCACCGGTACAGGAATCGGGTAAGGTGCTGCAACAGATTGCCGCAGGTGATCTTACTGCCCGGGTGGAGGGCGATTACAAGGGCGATCACGCGGCCATCAAAAACGACATCAACAAGATGGTTGACACGCTTTCAACCAGTATGAGCGCCATCGGGCAGAATGCACAGGCGTTGGCCAGTTCGTCGGAAGAACTCTCTGCGATCAGTCAGCAAATGAGCGCAAACGCGGAAGAGACGGCCACCCAGTCCAATGTGGTCTCGGCGGCGGGTGAGCAAGTCTCAAGGAACGTGCAGACGGTGGCCACGGCGACTGAGGAAATGAGCGCCAGCATCAAGGAGATCGCCAAGAACGCCAATGACGCAGCGAAGGTGGCCGGTTCGGCAGCGAAGATGGCGGAGACGACCAATGCCACGGTATCGAAGCTGGGCCATTCGAGTGCCGAGATTGGGCAAGTGGTCAAGGTGATCACCTCGATCGCGCAGCAGACTAACTTGCTGGCACTGAACGCGACGATTGAAGCGGCGCGGGCGGGAGAGGCGGGCAAGGGCTTTGCCGTGGTAGCCAACGAGGTAAAGGAACTGGCGAAGGAGACGGCCAAGGCGACAGAGGACATCAGCCAGAAGATCGAAACCATCCAGACCGATACCAAGGGAGCGGTAGAAGCAATCCAGCAGATCACCGGCATCATCAACCAAATCAATGATATTTCGAACACGATTGCCAGCGCGGTGGAAGAGCAGACGGCGACCACAAACGAAATCGCGCGCAACGTGGGCGAAGCGGCCAAGGGCAGTTCGCAGATTGCCGAGAACGTAATGGCAGTGGCAACCGCGGCCAAGTCAACGACAGAGGGGGCCTCCAACACTCAGACCGCCGCCCAAGAGTTATCACGAATGGCCTCGGAACTACAGCAGTTGGTCAGCCAGTTCAGAATCGACGGCACGAGTGGCGCCACGTCACTGCAAGCCGTTGTTACCCGCAAGGCTAAGCCAGCGCTGCGGGCCGCCTGACGAACTTTGAGCGGTCGGGGGATATTGCCCGGATCCCCGTTCCCAAGAGAGTTTTTTATTAAGCCGTGGATTATAAGGAGAATGTATATGTCGGAATTAGCGACGCCCCGCTTAGCAAATCCTGCACCCCTGGGCTTGGCGGCATTCGGGGTGACAACGGTCGTTCTGAGTTGTATCAATGCGGGCCTGTTGAAGGGGGACACCCCGAACCTTCTCGCGGTAGTCGTCCCGTTGGCGTTCGCGTACGGAGGCGTGGCCCAATTTGTTGCCGGAATCATGGAGTATAGGAACGGCAATACCTTTGGGACGGTAGCCTTCACCTCTTATGGCGCCTTCTGGTGCTGGTACGCTTTTCTCTTGTGGACCGCAGGGGCAGGTTGGATTAAACCACCGGCGGCCAACGCCGTGGGCCTTGCCCTCTTGATGTGGGGAGTGTTTTCCTTCCTGATGTGGATTGCATCATTCCGTACCAACTTCGTACTTTGGACTGTATTCCTTCTGCTCTGGATCACCTTCTTCCTGTTGGCAGGGGGAGACCTGGGGATGGGCGCTGGATGGCACACAGCCGGCGGCTGGGTAGGGTTGCTTACTGGCCTCGACGCTTTGTACCTCTCTTTTGCTGAGGTCACGAACGCCACCTTCGGCAGCTCCGTGTTTTCCCTGGGAGGACCAATCATCAAGCTGAATCGGGTATGTGCTGCTCAAGCAGGTAAGTCATATGCGGGCCACTTGGGGGAGATCGTCTTGTCGGCCGAAACCTCGAGGTCGTAAACAGCAGGCCGCCGCGTGGCAGTCGAGTCTCCTGGCACTGAATGCGACGATCGATGCGGCGCGCGCCGGTCAGGCGGATAAAGGCTCTGTCGCAGTACGAATGTCGGCCAAAATGTAAGTGTTGGCGGGTCAGGTTCGTTGTGACAGTGCCGGCGAGCCTTCACGAGTGCGATTGATGGATCAAGTCGGCCGTATGCTTTCGGCCGGGCACTAACGAAAAGTATAGATAGCACGAGGTGTATGGGAGGTTTTCAAAGTGCGAGTACTAATTGTCGATGATTCGCGGGCCATCCGGGCCATGATTGGCAGATTACTGAAAGAACTTCAGTTCGAGACCCTCGAGGCCGGTAACGGCCGAGAGGCTTTGGAGAAGCTCCGGCAGACCGGAGCGGCAGACCTGGCGCTGGTTGACTGGAACATGCCGGAGATGAACGGTCTGGAATTTGTGCAGGCCGTGCGGGCCGACGCCAGCTACAACAGCATGCCGCTGATGATGATCACAACCGAAACGGAGATGCATAACGTCTCGTCGGCGCTGGAGGCTGGGGCTAACGAGTACATCATGAAACCCTTTAACAAGGAAATGATTGCAGAGAAGATTTCAATGCTTGGGATACCAGTGAGCTGACCGGATGCGAAAAATAAGGATTCTCGTGGTTGACGACGCGGTGGTGGTACGCCGGATGCTGACCGATGTGCTCGCAAGCGACCCTGCCTTTGAGGTCGCGGGCGCTGCCGCGAATGGACGTATCGCCCTGGCGAAGATTCCTCAGGTTAATCCGGACATCGTCATCTTGGACGTGGAAATGCCGGAGATGGACGGCTTGGAGACGCTGGCCGCAATTCGCAAGATCTACCCGATGATGCCAGTCATCATGTTTAGCACGTTGACACAGCGGGGGGCCGCCGCTACCTTGGACGCCCTCGCTCTGGGCGCCAACGATTACGTCACCAAGCCCTCCAACGTCGGTGGCGCGACCCAGGCTATTGCTGCGATCCGCGAGACTCTGATTCCCAAGATCAAGATGTTTTGCGCCAGGGTTGCGGGCTTTCAACCCGCTCCCCTCGTGTTGCCTCCGGCCTTACGCTCCCATACGCCACTGGCGCTGCAGTTGCCGCGGGCTAACAATCGCCTTGACATCGTAGCCATCGGCATCTCCACGGGCGGGCCGAATGCGCTGGCGGAATTGATGCCGAGATTTCCGGCGGACTTTCCCGTACCGATCGTTATTGTGCAGCATATGCCGCCCATCTTCACGAAGCTCTTGGCCGACCGATTGTCCGCAAAGGCGCAGATTCGCGTTGACGAGGGCAGTCCGGGATCCATTGTTCAAGCCGGGGTGGCTTGGGTGGCGCCGGGCGATTTCCACATGGTCGTGGAAAGGGACGGCGCTGTCACAAAAATTGGAACTCACCGGGAACCTCCTGAGAACTCTTGCCGTCCTGCCGTCGATGTACTGTTCCGGTCGGTGGTCAAGGCCTACGGCTCGGGGACCCTGGGCATCGTCATGACCGGCATGGGGCAGGACGGGCTACGAGGTTCGGAATACATCCGGGAGGTGGGAGGGCAGGTGCTCGCTCAGGATGAAGCCTCCTCTGTTGTATGGGGAATGCCCGGCTATGTTGTTCAAGCCGGTCTCGCCAATCGCGTTCTCCCTCTTGACCAGTTGGGAGCGGAGATCGTGCGCCGCGTCACCCAGTCGCGCGCCATGAATGCACTGTTAACAGTCTAAGGAACTTATGCCGCTTGCTGCTACAGAATTTGACTATTTTTGTCGCCTCGTTATGGAAAGGTCGGCAATCGTGCTTGGGCCGGGCAAGGAGTATCTGGTCGAATCGCGCTTGCTTCCCCTGGCCCGGCGCGAGGGATGCGAAACCCTGACATGTCTGATGGCCCGCCTAAAGGCAGAGCCACCCAATGGACTGCACAGTCGCGTGGTAGAAGCGATGACCACGAATGAAACCCTCTTCTTTCGTGACGTGCATCCTTTCGAGGTGTTCCGAACGGTAGCCTTGCCGGGGCTCATCGCCAGTCGGGCTAGCGAGCGTCGTATTAATATCTTATGTGCCCCCTGCTCGTGCGGCCAGGAGCCTTACAGCCTTGCCATGCTAATCCGCGAGCACTTCCCCCAGCTCAGTAGCTGGTCGCTCCGGCTGATGGCCGGCGACCTGTCCACCGAGATGCTAGCGAAGGCGAAGGCAGGGCGCTATAGACAACTCGAGGTGAACCGCGGCCTGCCGGCGCGCTACCTGGTTAAGTATTTTCGACGGCAGGGCGCCGATTGGGAAATCGATGAAGATATTCGCCGCATGGTGGAGTACTTTCCCATGAACCTTGCCGGGTCTTGGCCCATCTTGCCCGTCATGGACGTGATCTTCATGCGCAACGTGCTGATCTATTTCGACCTTGCGACTAAGAAAACGATCTTGGCCAAGGTCCGGCGTCTGCTCAAGCCCGACGGGCACCTCGTGCTCGGCGGGGCCGAAACCACTTTCAATATCGACGAATCTTTTGAGCGGTTCCCCGAGGCCAAAGCCGGGTGGTACCGCCTTCGAAAGTCTTAGGAGGAGAGAATGCAGTTGGACAATGAAAGTATCCGCCAGGTCGCAGAAAACGTGTGGTCGACAACGCTGGGTTTGGACTTGTCACCGGCCGGAGATGACGCTACAGGAAGTGACGATCGGGAGTTCATTACGGGTTGCGTTCACATTGTGGGAGTGTGGGAGGGTGCGACCGCGCTTCATTGCTCAGCTCGGCTGGCAAGCCAGGCCGCCTCGATCATGTTCGGTTGCGATGAGCCTCAGTCCGAGGAAATCCGGGATGCGCTGGGCGAGTTGGTCAATATGACAGGAGGCAATATCAAAGCACTATTGCCGGGTCCTAGCACGCTTTCCCTACCGTGCATCGTGGAAGGCAGAAACTACCATATTTCGGTTTCGGGCAGCGAAGTGTTGAACCGAGTACTCTTCGAGTGCCAGGGTGAACCCTTGGAAGTCCTCCTAATGCAAAAGAACGCATCATTGCAAAACTCGCCGCAACCCGAATTGGCGAAACCACGATGATGCGAACAGGACAAAGAGTCTGCGTGGAGAACCGCGGCAGGCGGAAAGAGAGGCTAAAATGAATATCCTGATTGTTGACGACAGTCGGGCGATGCGGTCCATCGTGAGACGCATACTGCGCATGGCGGGTTTCTCCGGCCATTCCATCCAGGAGGCTTCGAACGGCGCCGAGGCGCTGGGCCTTATCAAGGAGAAGATGCCTGACCTGGTGATGTGTGATTTCAATATGCCGGAAATGAACGGTTTGCAGTTGCTTGAGAATCTGACGCAGACTGGGTTGCGCTCACGGTTTGGGTTTGTTACCTCGGAGGCTTCAACGGAGCTCAAGGACGCAGCCATGGCCGCGGGTGCAATTTTCGTGATTACCAAACCCTTCACTCAACAGGTGTTCGAAGAAGTTTTGGGGCCCGTGCTTTCGGCATAGTTTTGGTGCTGCCGAAACGCGACCGATCCACTGGCGAGTTCGCTTGGACGGACATTCCCTTTATTGTGGAGATAAAGGTAAACTCTTGCTGCGGTGAACTGGGATGCGGACCGTGGTCGCAGCCATATGATCGTTTCCACACGAAGATACGAAGGAAGCCCTTTCAAATCGGTCCGCCACCCATGATGGGTGTGGTAGAATCTCAACGTTGTGCCAGCGCTCGCGACTTAGCGCTCAAATCCTCAAGAATCGGTTGGGTCTTAAGAAATGCCTGAACCACGTATTCTCCCGAGGGCTGAGGTTTTCGGCAAACTACTGAGTGATCTCCTACTGGGTAGACGCGTAAACGTAAAGAAAAGCACCCCAATGCGGCTCCCGCCATTACTCCCTTTTGTGCTCGCAATCTACAAGAGCGACGACGGAAAGTCCGCCGTCGTTTGGGTCTGCGATTTGCCGTTGGCGAGCTCGGCGGGTGCAGCCCTGACCCTCGTACCGGCAGCCGTTGCAGAGGAAAGCGTGCGGGCGGGAAAGCTGACGGATGTGCTATCCGAGAACATCTATGAGATTTTCAACGTCTGCACCGCTCTGTTTAACCAGCCGAACCGTCCCCACTTTGTGCTCGGCGAAGTTGCGGCAGAAGCACCTAACTTCTCTGCCGCCATGTTAGCTTCTATGGCGAAACCTCACGAGCGAGACGATTTCGAAGTCTCGATCAACGGTTACGGCTCCGGAAAATTAACGAGCTGGGCAATCAGTCTGGAGTAGCTTACCGGAGTAACCCTATATACGCAGGCCGGAACTCTTCGGAAAGCTGCGCCCGCCAAACAATGGGCCCCCGTCAAAATGGAGGGCCCGCATCCCGATTTGCAGCCCTGCATGAGTGATCAATCCTGGCCGCTGCGGCGCTATGATTCACGGCTACACGCGCCACGGCACGGCCACTTTGTTTAGGGATACGGATTTGGATTCCGTTGACGGTCCAACTATTCCACACGAGCCAGATATAGAAGTCCAGACTCCCATGAAAACCTTGCACCAACCTCTGGTAGTGACGACCGTCTGGGGAAAGACGAATCAATCCAACATTTGTGCCGCAGCGGCGAACTGGGCCGTGCAGTTTTTTTGTTGCAGCGGGAGTGTAGTAACCCAGATGGAAATGAGTCGGCCTTATCCATAGTGTGAGCCAAAGTCGGGGAACGCTGTGACGTGCAAGAAGAATTGGCCATTGTGGAGTGTGTGCAAGTAGCTTCGCATGTCCGAATGCCAACCCCAGCCCACTGATTAAAAGACAGAATCGCTAACTCTCATGCTTTTGTCCGAAAGGCGCCTTTTGACCAGTATCTTCAGGCCTAAATCCTTACCAGCCAAGGTGGTCGTCTTCGATTTCAATTCCGACGCAATCGTTCAGTACGTTCTTGAACCTCTGCCTGCACCGTGTCCCTTCGGCAAGGGTGCGTGACTTGGACTGACGGAAGTTGCTAACGTCTGTCCATTGCCCCACGGGGCGAGGAGGGCAGACGATGGCCAACGAGATTCCTGTTATTCCCACAGACATGCGGAAGGTTTACCTGCGTCTCAAGCGGTGGCGGAGTTCGCACGCCCGCCGCGTACCGTGGCGGGCATCTCTGGATATTCCTAAAGACGCCGCTCCTGGCCCGAGACTGTCGAATCTACATCTACAACTTGGCATTGAGACTGGGCGTGCCGGTCAAGGGAAGCGGACTGGCCGAGGGGATCGAGATTTTCCCAAAGCACGATGAGCTTGGAGCTGGCGAGCTTGGAAACGCGATCCGGGGGCCATTGGGAATTCACCGGGGGGGCCGGCCGCAGGTATTGGTTCTATGGAGCCGACTATGGCCTGGAAGCGCAGATGTCATATCTGAACCAGTTGCAAAAAGTGACGGAGGAGGACTTGAGCCGTTTTATCGCCGGGAGGACAATGCCGACAGAGTTCAGGCGCCAACCGCGCCCGCCAGAACCTGCGCCATGGCCTTCCATCCCCGGGAAGCAAGAATTTCAGATCCTTGAGCACGTCGGCAAAGTCCGCAAGCTGGGGCGCAATTACGTTGCTCGCTGCCCATCGTGCGCCCAGGCCGGCCATGACCGTGGCGGCGACAACCTGGCGATCCGCATCGACGACCCACGGTTTTACAAGTGTTGGGCGGGGTGCACGAAGGAGATGATCCGCGAAGCATTGGGCTGCCCGATTCGATTTCAGCAAAAACCGCAATAGTGGGGGTCATTCATGCCCGTCGAACCTGAGATAGCGCTTCGTCGTGGGCTCAGCCTGCCCCGTCGAGCGGTCCGCCGTTTGGCCCAGGTCGGCATTTTTGCCAAGCCCGACGTGAGTCTCGAGCACCAGCATTTGGCGCGGCGGTACGTGGTCCGGGGTGTGGAGTCCGGCGGCGCGATCGAAGAGATTGGGCGCTACGTGTCTTTCGCCGGCGATCAGGGGGAACCATTGACCTACCTTCACCCAATAGATGCGGTCGGCGTCAACGGTCTTCACGCGGTGGTGGTGGCGCCGGTGTTAGTGCGCGTGGAGATGTTCCGGGCAGGGCGTACTTGCGAGCTGCTCATCACCAAACACAGACCTGGCGATTCAGCGGCTGGTAAAAGGCCCGCTCTCGAATCGAGCCTGTTGTCTCGAGGAGTTCATGGGTACCTCGAAATCGAGCTTGGCAAAAAGGGCAAGGACGCGACGAATCCGCGCCTGCCGGTCTTCTACTCCCGCGGTGGTGAGCCGTTGGAGATCCCCCAAGAATTTCGAGCGGCAGTTGAGGGAGCAACCAGGGGGATCCTTTGCGTGGGTTGCAATCACAGTCACTACCTGGTGCCACCAGAAAGTGTTCGCAGAGCTCCCGGCAGTGGGATTGTTGATCGCATAAGCAGCGTGAGCGTGGGCTAATCCGATCACCAATAAGAGACGGTAGATGGCGCGATAGCGGGCCGAGTCTACCATCGCCCTTGAAAGACTTTCAGAGGGGTGGGGAAAGGAGGAAATCTGAGATGATTGAGATGGGAGTTTCAATAGATGATTCCAGCGTCCGGGCGGCGGGGTCGGAACTCGTTGAAGGAGTGAAGGCTTATCGCCGAAGGCTTCCAGACGTAAGGAACGCCATGGTCCATCATTTCTCGGTAGGTGGGCAGGAGGGCTATCTAACCGTCGGCTTGTACGAAGATGGCGTCCCAGGCGAAGTCTTCATCCGGATGGCCAAAGAAGGGTCAACCGTCTCGGGGCTCATGGATTGCTTTGCCACAGCCGTATCGCTGGCTTTGCAATTTGGCGTACCACTTTCCGTGTTGTGCAGGAAATTCAGCCACACACGCTTCGAGCCCAGCGGATGGTCGGGAGTGAAGGAAATCGGCTACGCGAAGTCTCTGCTGGATTACATCTTCCGTTGGATCGCCATCAAGTTCCTGCCAAAGGAAGACTTAGCGGTAGCTGACGTGAGTGCTTCGTCCGAAGGTTGCAATGACGTGTCATCGCACCCAGTTTTGGCCTACCCACGAGACTCGGCCTTAGCTGGACAGAACGGGGATGGTCCAGCCTGCCGGGAGTGCGGCGCGATCATGGTGCGCAATGGCTCGTGCTATCGCTGCCTGAACTGTAGAAGTACGCGTGGGTGCGCGTAGGCAATGGTTTTGCGCACCCGGCTTGCTCGGAGCCCAAGAGCTCGTGACCATCGCGGGTTGGCGATTTCCTTGGCGAAAGGACTCTCTTCCGCCCCTTCGCTCTCAATCCATTGAAAAACCATAGGCCAGCGCGTCGGCAGGGGTGAGATTATCGCCTGCATGCTGAATGCCAACTTTTTTCACGGGTCGACGAATGTGAGCACCAACGGCCAATGCCGGGCGAACCAAGTCACGTAAGCCAGGATAAGCCCCGACGATCCCGCTAAAAGAACCGGCGCTCCATATCAGTTTAGGCTTGGCTTGGCCTCCAACATGGGCAATACGTAGTGTTCACTCCTGCTCCTACAAGTCACCCTTTCGCATGAAGCCAAACCGATATCTTGCCCTTCCGGTTTCCCGGAGGCGTGGGCGGGAGCCTCTGGCCATTATCGATTCCAACGGAAGGTGGCAGGTTCTGCGCGTACGCGTGACGCCGCAAGATATCAAGGAGGGTGTGCAAGGCAATAGCTTCCATTGCCCGGCGTTTGTGTCAAAATTGCTAAAGCAGTCCAACACGAACACATTCGGGCGAGGGACTCCCTCCTCGTGCTACTTCCGGGTGCTCCGATAGAACTGTACCGGAGCGAGTCAATCAGTAAACACGCGGGGCGACAAGGCAGCAGTTGTTTTTCCAGAACTTCCTTTCGGACCCCCAGCACAGCCGCTAGCTCACCTCGACGCTAGGGTAAGCTTCGATGTACTCCTCGCCATTACAGCCGTAATAGGCGACGGTACGCGCCGTGAAGTCGACATCATAGCGGACAACCCCAGCGCGCCAAGACGCGGCAAGGAACTCCGGGAACGTGCTCCTGCCGGCCTGGTCGGTTCGTAGCGCTGCGATGAGTGCCTCCCGGTCGAACGGCGGCACATCCACTGTGCCGGTTACCAGCGGCGTGCCCTGGGTCACAACCGGCCCATGCTCGGTCAGATACAGGCTCTGACATGAGGGCAGGAACCAGAGATTGCGGCTCACACCTGCGCGCCGCAGCGCCTCAGCCAGATACGGGAACCCGCCGACCTTGGGCCGCCCAGCCATGGCCCGTTGTTGGGCGGCCTGCAGGTTATCTATAGCTTTGCCCATTCGGAATCTCCTCCTTGTGTAAAGTTGATGTGATGTGACCCTTCGTGCCCGTTCAGTTAATCGGCACGTCACAGTAAACTGATGAACGTCCGCGTTCTACCCAAATTGGCAGTAGTCGACGACCGCTCGTGCTGTATGCACATTTTCGAAGGGCGCGGCAAAAAAGAAACAAAGCATAAACGGTCGCTTCGATTCCCGCAGCCGACCGCAACGATCAGCATGTAGAATTATTCACTTACTGTGACACAAGTTCTCGGGAAATCTGACACGAAATTTCATTAATTCTGACATCCCACACAAATTGAATTTCTTGGCGAAGGGGAATTCCCATGAAAGCATCATGCATATTCGACACTTTACGTGTCCTCGTGGCTGGGCGTCAGCCCGTGTTCGTCTGGGGCGGCCCGGGAATTGGAAAATCGGCCCTGATCCGCCAGCTTGCAGGGGAGTTAAAGGTTACACTGCGAGACGTGCGGGCGCTCTTGCTCGATCCGGTCGATTTACGCGGGCTGCCGTTCCTGGGGACCGACGGCCGGTCGAAATGGGCGACGCCGGAGTTCCTGCCGCAGGACGGAGCGGGAATTCTCTTCTTGGACGAATTGAATGCGGCGCCGGCCATGGTCCAGGCCAGTTGCTACCAGTTGGTCCTTGATCGCAAATTGGGTGAATACGTCTTACCCGAGGGTTGGGCCATTATCGCAGCGGGGAATCGCGATTCGGACCGCGGCGTGACGACGCGGATGCCCACACCGTTGCGGAATCGGTTGGTGCATCTCGAATTCGAAGTTGACATCCACGATTGGTCCGAATGGGCGATCCAGGCGGGGATTCGGCCTGAGGTGATAGCTTTCCTTCGCTTCCGGCCGGAACTCATCAGCGCCTTTGACCGCGATGCCCATGCATTTCCCTCACCCCGTTCGTGGGAGTTCGTCTCGCACATTCTCGAATCCCTCGATACGCAGTCGAACCCAACGATTGAGCACGAAGTGATCGGGGGAGCCGTGGGCACTCGGGCCGCGACCGAATTTTCGGCGTTCCTCAGGATGTTCAGAGAGTTGCCCAACATCGACGCCATTCTGTTGAACCCCCTCCAGGAGCCTGTCCCGGAGAACGCTGCCGCCCAGTATGCGGTCGCTTCTGCGCTGGCGAGGTGTGCCTCCGATACCAACTTCGACCGTATCTGTTTGTACGTGAATCGCCTGCCGACCGAGTTTCGAGTGCTGTGTGTGCGTGACGCAACCCTCCGGGCACCCGGCATTCGCTGTACCGCTGGGTACACCAGGTGGGCAGTGGAGAACCATCACGCCATTGCCTAGTGACGGGCTTAGGCGCACCACAGATTAGTAGCCAGGAGCCTGTTGCGGGGCACACCTCCGAGTAGCTTTGCTTCAGCGTCGGTATTGCGCATCGCTGACTTTATCCATCCAATCGACAGCTTTTCCGCTGAGGTACTCTTGGATCGCGATGTGAGTCATGGCTGTAGCCGGGGCAGACCCATGCCAGTGTTTCTCGCCGGGGGAGAAATACACCACATCACCGGGCCGGATCTCTTCGATGGGTCCGCCCTCGCGCTGAGCCCAGCCGCAGCCGGCGGTAACGATCAGCGTCTGCCCAAGCGGGCGCGTGTGTCAGGCTGTGCGCGCGCCCGGCTCAAAAGTCACGAGGGCAGCGCTCGCCCGTGCTGTTTCAGGCGCCTGAAACAGCGGATCGATTCGCACGGTGCCTGTGAACCATTCCGACGGCCCTCTCGCGGAAGGCTGCGAGCCAACTCTCTTGATCTCCATTTTCTTTGCTCCCTCGCTGGATCTCGTGTTACGAGTCGCCTTTATCCCTTCGGACCGGCAATCCCGTTACACCGTTTTACCCATTTCGTACGCCTCGGTCATAGCGCGGCTTCGCAGGATATCGCCGACGTTCCATGCGCCTGTACCGTAGACGATGCCTTTTTCTTTTGCCCCGGGAAGGCAGGAGGTAAAAGCGCGGAATCCCTCAACGGTCCGTTCCAGAGCCGGCTTGTGGTTATCGGCAGCCGCCATGATGAGATAGAGCTCCTTGCCGGTGAGTTTTGTATACCGGGCAACGGTCCGGTCAATCACCGTCTTCATCTGGGCGCACATCGTATAGAAGTAAACCGGTGTCGCCAGAACGATGACGTCCGCTGCCGTCATGCTGTCGAGAATCGGCCCCATATCGTCGTCCTGCACACATTTGCCGCCCCCACCACAGGTATAGCAACCCCTGCAGTAGTTAATTTCCTTTTCCGCCAGAAATACCTTCTCAACGTGATGACGGGCTTCAAGCGCACCTTTCATAAACTGATCGCATAATGTGTCCGAGTTCCCACCTTTCCTCGGACTTGAAGAAAGTATCAGTACTCTTTTACTCATCCAGTCACCTCAAATTAAGCAAGCTCAGCCACGGCAGGCGCGCCGCGGGCTAGCTCGCATCCCTTAAACCGTGATCAGTTCATATTGGTGATTGCCCATCTTCATTTCTTTCATGTACGAAAGTTGGCGCAGGCTTTGGCGGGATTCAATGCGTTCCTTAAGATCGTGAAGTTCGGCTTCGGGAAGCTTGTACACCATATCGATCGAAGCTTGTTCCACGGCCAGGATATCAGTGGAAGCCAGGATGCCCAGATTGTGCGCCTTAACCGGCGCAGCGCTGACGCCAGCGCAATCGCAGTCCACAGACATATTGCGCAGCACATTGATATAGACGATCCTGCCGCCGAAATGATCGATCGTGGATTTTGCCGACTCCACCATGTTTTCCATGAAGGGCTCGCCTTTCAGCCACGTCTTGAAATCATCACTATTCGCGGCATGGACCATTTTCTTGCCGATTGTCCCGTCCGCGCAGCCAATGGCGATATTTTTCAGCGAACCGCCGAAGCCGCCCATGAGGTGCCCTTTGAAATGCGTCAGCACCACCAGCGAGTCGTAATTGAGCATGTGCTTGCCAACCGACATTTCTTCGAAATGCTTCCCGCCTTTGACGGGGATCAGCACCGCGCCGTCCTCGTCCATGATGTCGACCGGGCAGAAATCCCAGCCGTTGATCTTCAAGGTTTCGCGATGATCCGCCGTAGTGTATCGCTTCCCCTTATAGAGGGTATTGGTTTCCACCAGGTTGCTGTTGGGAATGTGCTGTTGCAGGGCTTTGACCATTTCCCGCGGCAGTATATTGGGGCCGTGCGGCTCGCCGGTGTGCAATTTGATGGCTACCTTGCCCGTGATCGTTTGATCGATTTTGGAATAGACTTCCAATAATCCGTTGGCGCTGATGTCCTTCGTATAGAACACCGGGGATTTGTCTTGTGGCACAGCGCCAGAGGCGCCCGTGCCGCCCAAATCACCTACCGCAACATTCCCCAGGGCAAGGGCGCCTCCCTTTAGGAACGTGCGGCGTTCAATTTTTGTCTTCATTTTCTTCCCCCTTGGTAATTGGCAATATCACAAACATGTTCCTCGTTTAGCGGCCCGTCATTTTCTCCAGGTGTTCGGGATACCGGTTCCCTTGCGCCGTGATCTTTGCGGCGGCACTCTCGATGTTGCTGAGGTCGGCGGGGGTAAGTTCCACGGCTACGGCTCCGATGTTCTCCTCCAGGCGCGTCAACTTGGTGGTGCCTGGAATGGGAACAATCCATGGTTTCTGTGCCAGCAACCATGCGAGCGCGATCTGGGCGGGTGTCGCGTTCTTGGTCTTCGCGATGGCGGCAAGCAGATCCACGAAGGCCAGGTTTGCCTTCCGGGCCTCCGGCGTAAAGCGTGGAAGGGTGCTGCGGAAATCATTATTAGCAAGCTCAGTGTTCTCGTCCATCTTGCCCGTCAGGAATCCTTTTCCCAGAGGGCTGTACGGGACAAGGCCGATCCCAAGCTCTTCGAGAGCAGGTATCACTTCGGCTTCGGGCTTCCTCCACCACAGAGAGTATTCACTTTGGAGAGCCGTCACCGGCTGAACGGCGTGGGCGCGGCGAATGGTCCCAACACCTGCTTCCGACAGGCCGAAATGCCGTACCTTGCCTTCCCGAATCAGGTCCTTGACCGCTCCTGCCACGTCTTCGATGGGTACGTCCGGGTCAACGCGGTGTTGATAGAACAGATCGATCACTTCGGTCTTGAGTCGCTTGAGCGAAGCCTCCGCAACCTGCTTGATGTGTTCTGGGCGGCTATTCAGGCCCTGCCACCCCGGGCTTCCATCGGGATTGAGGTTGAAGCCGAACTTGGTGGCGATCACCACTTGCCCGCGAACCGGAGCCAATGCTTCGCCGACGAGTTCCTCGTTCGTGAACGGGCCATAAACTTCCGCCGTGTCGAAGAAGGTGATTCCGTGGTCTACCGCGCTCCGCAGCAGAGAGATCATGTCCGGCTTGTCGTGAACTACGCCATACGAGAAACTCATGCCCATGCAGCCAAGGCCGAGGGCCGAGACTTCGAGATTGCTCTTTCCGAGTTTGCGTTTCTGCATAACTTCTCCTTTCGAAAATGGTGCCCCGTCAGGACGCGGTGTTTGCACGCTGCAATTCGCGCCAGCGAGCGGGCGGGACCCCTTCCCAACCGCGGAAAGCGCGCACGAAGGAGTTCCCGTCCTCGTATCCGAGCAGGTAGGCAGCTTCATTCAGCTCGAGGGTGGAGTTGTTAAGGTAGTGCCGGGCAAGTTGGTGACGGGATTCCTCCAAAACGCGTTGGAAGCTGGAACCTTCATCCTGCAAGCGCCTCTGCAAGGTCCGGGAACTCATATGGAGCGCCTCGGCGATGTCGTCAATACTGGGGCGCCGCCCGGTGAGCTTTTGCTGGATGGCCACTCGCACCCGCACGGCAAAGTCTTCGTCCGCGTTCTCCCGCTTCAACTCTTCCTCAAACTGCGGCGCCAGCAGGGCCAGAAGCTCCGCATTGCGGGTAACAAACCGGCGTTGGGCGTCGGCGGCGCGAAAGACGAGAGCGTTGCGATGGCCTTCGCAGACGACAGGACAACCAAAATGATGCTCAATAGTTTTGACGTGCGGCCGCGGTTGTTCCAACTCGACGCGCGATGGTGACAGGCGCGTGCCCGTCCCGACACGAGCGGTCGAGAGTACCCACGCGAAGCAGCAATCGATAAGAATCGCGGGCTCGGCCTCCTCAGCCAGAAGCCAGCGGAATTGAATGCTCCACTCTTCGTCGTCCTTTTCCTGCAAAATCTCTTCCGGGCAGGTGAGTTGTTTGTAGCGTGCCATCTGGCTGACTGCTGCGCCAAAATTCTCGGTGGAGAGGGCGGCGAGTCCATTGGCGCTAAACCGCTCCGTCTTGGTTTCTGTCCCGAGCAGCAGGCCGATCACCGGATTGCTGCTGGCTTCGCCTATCGCCCGCCAGAAGGCAAACCATTCCTCCGTGCTGAGGAGCACCCGCGGTTGGTTCACGTAACTCTGCGGAAGTCCCGCGCGGCGCAAAACCTCCGAGGCACGCACACCAAGTTCTTCCAGCTTGGTAAACGTGCCCCCGGAAAGACGAAAGTGCTTGTTCATCGGTCTACTCCGATTTGAGTGAAGCCATGTCGATCGAGAAGCGGTACTTCACATCGGACTTGAGCAGCCTCTCGTAGGCTTCGTTAACCTTTTGGATCGGGATGACTTCCACATTGGCGGTGATGTTGTGTTTCCCGCAGAAATCGAGCATTTCCTGGGTTTCGACAATTCCCCCGATGTTTGATCCTGACAGGCTACGACGGCGCATAATCAGGCCGAAGGCAGCGACAGCGAGAGGCTTTGCCGGCGCCCCCACGAGGGTCAGGTTGCCGTCGCGGCGCAGCAGGTTGATATAGGTGTTGATGTCATGATCAGCGGAAACGGCGTCCAGGATGAAATCAAAACTCCCGGCGTGTTTCTGAATCTCGTCGGCATGGCGGGAGACTACGACTTCGTCGGCACCCAGGCGGAGCGCGTCTTCTTTCTTGCCCGGTGAAGTCGTGAACACCACAACGTGAGCGCCGAGCGCGTGGGCAAACTTGACGCCCATATGGCCCAGTCCTCCGAGCCCGACCACGCCCACTTTCTTACCTTGGCGGATGCCCCAATGGCGCATAGGCGAGTAGGTAGTAATACCAGCGCAAAGCAAGGGAGCGGCTCCGGCGAGATTCAGGTTCGAGGGGACACGCAGAACGAAGCGTTGGTCAACCACGACGCTTTCGGAATAGCCGCCATAGGTGACGCCCCCGAGATGCTTGTCCGGCATATTGAAGGTGAGGGTCAGGTTGGGGCAGAAATTCTCAAATCCGGCCCGGCACTCCGGACACGTGCCGTCGGAATCCACCAAGCAGCCAACCGCGGCAAGGTCACCGGGCTTGAATTTGGTAACGGCGGAACCGACCTTGGTGACACGGCCGACGATCTCATGTCCCGGAACAATGGGGTAGACCGTCGGCATGAATTCGCTCCACTCGTTTCGAACCGAGTGGAGGTCGGAGTGGCAGATGCCACAGAAAAGGATTTCGATCTGCACGTCGTGCTCGGTAGGAGCGCGCCGTGTGATCGTAGTTCGGGCTAAAGGCGACGTTGCACGAGCGGATGAGTAAGCGTTTGCGTTGTACATGAACCTACTGTACGCGCGTCCCGATTCGTCTGCTATTCACAACGCGCCATTATATATGCAGAATACGCCAGGATGCAGTGACGGCCGTCCTTTGGATGTCAGCGAAACCACCTACCTAGACAATACTTCCCTCAGAAGGAGCAAAACGCATGAACTCTGTCTCAGTTGCAGAACCCTCTCTGTCCTCACGAGCGATGCTGTGCTCGCTTTCCATCAGCATGTGGTCGGCGCGGAAGCATGACCCCGACGCATCCCAAGAAATCGCCCTGCGCCACGGTGCGCAAGCCGACGCAGGCCGGTATCACAAGGTGCTTCTTCCCAAAGCTGCGCTCGCCGAAATTCAGAAGATCGTGAGCGATGCCCGTCAGGAACACTACTTCATGACCTTGCCCTGGGATGATAACGGTTATCGCGTGCTCCCCGCCGCAGCCTACATGGACCACACGGAGAAAATGCGTGAGCTGTCGAACCGGTTCATGCCGGCTGTCGAGGCGCTAGCGTGCGAGTTCGGAAAGCTCGTGGAGGAGGCCAAGGTGCGGCTCGGCGGCCTGTTCCGGCCCGAGGACTATCCCGCTCCCGACGGGCTCCGCTCTAAGTTTTCCTTCGAGACCAAAGTGATGCCGCTGCCGGACGCGGGCGACTTCCGGGTCTCCCTGGGCGACGAAGAGAAGGAGCGAATCAAACGTCAGATCACCACCGCCGTCGAGGCATCGCTGCAGGTGGCGAGCCGTGACCTCTGGTTCCGTCTCTATGAGGCGGTGATGCACCTGGCCAAACGCCTCCAGGCCTTCCAAGTGACGGAGGAGGGAGTAGAACATCCCTCCCGGGATTCCGTCGTCACCAACCTAGTGAAACGCGTCGACATTCCGCCCAAGCTGAACGTCACGGCGGATCTGGATCTCAAAGGGCTGGCCGCACAGGTGCGGGCTTCGCTGCTGGTCGATCCCCAGGAACTGAGGAAGTCGGAGTCGGTTCGCACTGAAACCGCCAAAGCGGCGGCCATTATCGCCCAGCGCATGGCCGGGTACATGGCGGGTTACACAATTCCTGCTTCGAACGAAGGAAGGGCAGCATGAGCCCTCCTGTCACTTGAAGGAAAAAGTGGCAGCGTTTTGAACCATAAGATGGCAGTCTAGCGTTCGTAAGTCCTTTCACCTCAGTGTTGGCAGTTTCGGCCTTCCAATTCCCTTGAATCATAAAGTGGCAGTAAGTACAAAAAGGAAGCATAAGGTGGCAGTAAATGCGGGTACGCCACCGGGTGACCTCGGCAATGTGGTGAGACTTCTTCCCTGCCGTTAAGAGTCTCGTGGCAACCAGCGCTTCCGGGCGCGATCGAGATAAGACAGTCTCTGGCCGGGGCCCCGACCCGTCACGAGCCGCTCGAATCCCGGCATAAACCCCACCTTCCGGTAATGCTCTCGGCGGATTTGTGCAACCAACGCATCCCACTGGTGATTCATTTCGGCACGCACGTAACAGTTTTTGGCGTCCTCAAAGTTCTCCAAAGCCTCATGGTAGTACTTGCTCTTCTTCGCATTTAGGATGCGCAAGCCCATTGCCCGGAACACCTTGGCTGCCACATCAGGATACGACTCGGCAACCAGATCCGCGGCCGGCTCAGTGACGAAGTGGCTTAGACCCTCGAGCGCACCGTCGCTCGCCTCTCGGAGGTATCGAATGAGGCGTTCCGTCTCTTGGGTTTCCACCAGCAGGTCAATTAGTGATCCCAGAGAGCCGTGCTCAGCGGCGTCCAACGCTTTCGCGTGCCAAGAAGCGACTTCGGCTTTCGGAGCGAAACGCATCAGTTCCTCGTAGCGATACTTGCTCGGGGCCTTCTCGAACTCAGCCCAGGCTTCCGCAAGGGCGACATCCGGCCGACCGAGTCGAACGAGCAGTTCGCACTTCAGCTTTGCGAGGTCGTCGCTGGCAGATGACTCGTACGGTTTCTTCTTGTCGAGCAGCAGGCCCCGCTCGACCCAAGCAAGAGCCTCGTCGGGCGGATCTTCCGCGTAGCAATGTGCTGAAGTTGTTGCGCACCAGCGAGATGCGGTAATTTGTGGGGCGATTTGTAGTCATGTATATATAACATTTTCCTTGACATGACAAGTTAATAGTTGTATATAGAAGTCATGTATATCGCCACCGTCCCCAACC
>JBKQVI010000418.1:0-28554 GCA_052139985.1 Terriglobia bacterium | reverse complement strand
GTTCTCGAGCGAGATCACGGAATTGTCGATCACCCGCGAAAAGGCCAGCGCCAGGCCCCCGAGAATCATCGTGTTCACCGTGCTCCCCATCAGATTCAGTACGACAAAGGTGGCCAGCGCAGAAATGGGAATGGAAAGCAGCACTGCCGTGGTGGCGCGAACGCTTCCGAGAAAGAGCAATATCATGATGCTGGTGAGAAAGAGCCCGAGCAGGCCCTCATGCAGCACGGTTTTGATGGCTTCCTTCACGTACACGGATTGGTCAAACACCAGGTTGGGGATCATCTGCTTGGGGATGTCGAACAAATGGCCGATCAGTTCCTTCACCCCGTTGACGACCTCGATGGTGTTGGTGTCGCCTCCTTGCTTCATGATGGGGATGTAACACGATTTCTGCCCGTCCACCCGCACGATGTTGTACTGAATCTGATTCGCATCCTCAGCCTTCCCCACGTCTCCTACCGTCACCCACGAGGTGCCCACTGTTTTGATGGGGATGTTGTTCAAGTCCTTCACTTGGTTCACGAGACTGTTGGAATAGACGTAATAATCATAGGGGCCCATCTTCACGTCCCCGGCGGGCAAGATCAGGTTGGAATCGTTTACCGCCTTCACCACATCCATGGGCGTCATCTGGCGCGATAGAAGCTTGTACGGGTCCACATACACCATGGCCTGCCGGTACTTCCCTCCAAACGGCGGTGGAATCTCCGCGCCTTTCACCACGGCAATCTGGTTGCGAATGGCAAACTGGGCGTAGTCGTGAAGTTGTGTTTCATTGAGGCCCTCGCCTTTCACCGTCACCAGGCAAACCGGCAGGCTGGAAGCGTCAAATTTCAGCACCACGGGCGGCAACGTGCCGGGCGGCAAGCGCTTCAGGTCGGCGAGCGCGAGGTTTGAGAGTTCCGTCACATCCGCGTCGGCGTTGGTCCCCGGCTGGAAATAGACCTTGATGATGCTGACGCCCAGCATCGAGCGCGACTCCATGTGATCGATACCGCTGGCGAGCGTGAAGAAGCGTTCGAGCGGGTTGGTGATGTCGATCTCAATGTCCTGGGGAGGCATGCCGGAATAAAACGTCGCCACCACGACTTCCGGCAGATTAATGGGAGGGAACAGGTCCACCGGCATACGCACCACGCTGGTCACGCCCAGAAGCAGCAGCACCAGGCAGCAGACGATGATGAAGTACGGATTGCGGATTGAAAAACGCGGCATAGGCCTCCACCCTCACCTTTCGAGGAGCATCTGTCAGCTCTCAGCCTTCAGCTATCAGCGCTCAGTTCCCTATCGAACCGCCCTGAAGGGCGGTGCCAAACCCCGCGTGGCACGGGCATCCTACCCTTGCTACACGTGTGTCCCCTCGACTTAGATTTGCTACCCTCGCCCCCTTGGGGGAGAGGGTGGCCCGCAACCGGCGTTTTCATCAGCCGGGGCGGGCCGGGTGAGGGGGTCACAACCGAAGTGCAGTGACAAGTGACGAGTGACAAGCAATCGCCGGAATCAAGCCGAGGCGCTTCAGGGCCGAAGGCTTTTCACTGTCGCCTTCTGCAATTTGCCTTTTGCCTTGCTCTTCCTCCCGGGCGTTATACCAAGGCGGCGTCGAGCCGCCGCAGTCCAAAGTGCTTCGCACATAGGCATCGACGATGGCCTAAGGGAAACTCACGAATACCGCCTAGAGCCGCTCACCGCTGGCCCCGGCTTTCGTAGATCGCCCTTTCAGGGCTCGATCTCGTGCGCCGTCACTCAACCCAGGCCGTTGGCCTGGGCTGGATTAGGGCGCCCTTCGGGGCTCAAGTGCCACCCTAAAGGGCGGCGCTACTTTTCCAGCAAGCATTTTGGAGCGCGTGCCGAAGGTCATTCCAAGAACCCCCTCATCCGCTTCGTACCTCAGCACCTTCTCCCTCGGGAGAAGGTGGGGAAATTAAACAACCCTCTCCGAGGCGAGAGGGTGTCCCGACAAGTCGGCACGGGTAAGGAGGTCACTTTGCCAGTCTGCGACCACTTGACTGCGGCTTAGCTGCGCTCCATGTATCGCTTACTGCCTTCCGCCTTCAGCCCGATGTGGCATGGCCATCCTGGCCATGACGGACACGGGCAAGATGCCCGTGCCACGCCTCCCGGATGTCGCCCCTACGGGGCTCATAACACCTTTTCGTCACGTTCCTCCCCACGGCTTCGCCATGGGCTACATGACGACGCCCGCTTCGCGGGCTACTGAAAACCGAGAACCGACCACCGACAACCGCTGCTTTCTGCTCTCTGCCTTCCGCCCACTGCCTCCTGCTTTCCGCCTTCCGCCTACTGTCCTCCGTGGTACTGCTCCATCTGGACGGTTTGCGGATGCACTTCCTCACCCGGTTTCAAGCCGCTGCGGTCGCTCACGATCACCGTTTCGCCTTCCGTGAGGCCCGAGGTAATTTCCGCGTCGGTGGCGGTTTCCAGACCCACCGTCACCGCCCGAACCTCTACCTTGCCGTCGGGGCCCACGACATCAACGGAGGTGTGGTCGCCCGCACGGCTCACTGCTTCCAATGGCACTGCGAGAACGTTGTCTCTCGCTTCCAGAGTCAGGGTAGTTTCCGCGTACATACCCGGCATCAGGAGGCGGTGAGTATTGGGGACATCCACCTCGGTGTGCATGGTGCGCGTGCCTTCCTGCACGTCCAGGGAAAAGCGGGCTACTTTGCCGGGGAAAGTGTGGTTCAGCGCCGGTACCCGGACCTCCACCGGATCGCCGACCCGGATGTACCGCACCGAGGACTCGGGAACGGGGATCACCAGCCGATACAGGTCATCCTGCGAGAGCTTCACGAGAGGCATGGCCTGGGTGCTGGAGCTGGTACCTGCCTGCATCAGCGTTCCCAGGTTGGCGTACCGCTGGGTCACGACGCCGGCAAACGGCGCCGTGATGCGCGCGTAGTCAAACAGCGCCTGGTCGTGAATGAGTTTGGACTTGCCGACCAGCAGGTTGCTCTGTGCCGCCTCGAGGGCCGACGCGCCCGCGTCCACTTGCGACGCGGCGGCCAGATCCTTGCCCTGTGCGTCATCGACTTCCTGCTGAGCCACCAACCCAGGCTGACTTTGGAACACACCATTCAGGCGGGTATATTCGAGGTGGAAAACCGTGTACTGTGCCTTATAGCGTTTCAACTGGTGCTCGGCGCGAGAAACTTCATCCGACGCGTTCTTGATGGCGGCTTGATCCTCTTGCAGTTGCGCCTCGAGCTCCGGAATCTCCAGGACGGCCATCAATTGACCGGCTTGCACGCGGCTGCCATAGTCAACCAGCAGCTTTTTGACGAAGCCCGACTCCTTGGCATAGACGTCAATTTCCTGGAAGGGAACGAGCTCCGAGGAAAGGGTGATATCGCGTTGCAGGGACTTGCGGGTTACTTTCGTTACCCCGACTGTGGCTACCGCCGAGGCGTCGCTTTTGGCTCGAACCTTCCCGCAAGAGGAAAGAAGCAGCAGCGAGATGGCCAGCAGGCCAAACGCGCGGCAGTGTCCTAATTCGGACGTAGCGCCGTCCTTGAGGGCGGCACGTGCCGGGCTCAAGAGCTGGCGCAGAAACGCCCCAAAACTGTCATCCTGAGCCCCGATGCACTTCATCGGGGCGAAGGACCCCTGTAGTTCGCGGGCCGCACGAAGAGAACAAACTACAGAGGTTCTTCGCCCAAAAAACGGGCTCAGAATGACAGTGCCAACAGTTTTTCCGCAGGCCCTAAAGCCCGGCGCTACACTTCCGGGTGTCCGCTTATTCATCGTTTCCACGGTTTTGCTCCATCACGAAGGGAGTTCGGGTTGAAGTCGAGTAAATCTTTCAGCTCCCGGCTGAATTCCTCATGGGTAATTCCGGGCTCTTTCGACAATGCGATCAACCGATGTTTCTTTTCGCTAATCGCCTGGGCCGCCGGGGGCAGTTTCAGGGCCAGTTCGGGTGGAACGGTCAGAACTCCGTGCCGGTCGCCATGAATCAAGTCGCCCGGTTGAATCGTCAGGTTGCCGACTTCCACGGGCCGGCCGTATTCGACCACGTGGATATAGGCGCGCGAGATGGCGAGGCGTCCCGCGAAGACCTGAAAGCAGCTCGCTTCAATTCCGGGCAATTCCCGCGCGGCTCCGTTGGTGATCGCTCCCACACACCCCAAGGCCAACAAGATATTGGCGTGTACCTTGCCGATGAACGCTCCCGTGCCGGGTGGGTCATCCAGGTCTTGCATCACCAAGACGCGGGGCGCCGGAACGCTGCCGATGTGCTTCCACCAATCGGTACGCTCCTCGTAGCGGCTGCCCACGATGGGGGGGGCGGCCGACCGGACCTTGCAAGTGGCCGCGTAGCCCACCATGGGAGGAAGATTCTTGAAGAGGCAGCGAAAGCCTGCGGTGGCGAATCCTTCGTTGCGCAGACGGACGCCGAAGCTCTCGATGGCGTCGGCAATGAGACACGTCTCGAAAGACTTGAGGTGTTGGATCTGCTCGGTGGTCAATGGGCTCTGCATGGCGTCACCTCAGAGGAAGTTTCTGGTACCAACGGACGCAGGCGGTGTTCGGCGGGGCAAACCGCCCTGTAGCGCCGTCCTTTAGGGCGGCACATTCCGGGCTCAAGAGCTTGCGCAGAAACGCCCCAAAACTGTCATCCTGAGCCCCGAGGCACTTCATCGGGGCGAAGGACCTCTGTAGTTCGCGGGCCGCACGAACAGAACAAACTACAGAGGTTCTTCGCCCAAAAAACGGGCTCAGAATGACAGTGCCAAGAATTTTTCCGCAGGCCCTAAAGCCCGGCGCTACAACAGATTGATGCCTTTCGCATTGGCAATCCTATTTACCGAACACGACGCGAGAATAGAGAAAGTGCGGGATTAGCCTAGGGAAGGCGGAGATCGGAAGTGCCGGATAGGAACGATTACAAAATTAATGGGTGGAAGGGACTCTTCGTTCGGGAAATAAATTGCTGGGAGTGGGGTCGGCGACTCTTCGGGAGCAGTTTGGGGTGTTTGGGCGTGAGCGGCAACCCGCAGCTTGCAGGCGTCCTGGCCCTCCGCCTCGGTCATGTGGCCGGCTTTCCAGACGCGCCACGGCCCCGTATGTACTCGCAGACAGGGCTTTCGCGTGGCCGCCGAAAGAACGGCCACCCCAGCCAGCAGCAACAAAATACTGACCGCCATAAGTCGTCGAGAGCGCAAGAGGATCCGCGTCATTCGTTCGGGGAAAAGTGCCAAGTGTGCCCTGAAAGCTTCCGACATCTATAATGCCATTGAATCCATCGCCCGGCAACGCCTTTCAGGATGAAACCGCAAAATCCGTTTCCCTTGAACCGTTCAGAGTAGGTTCCCTGGCTGGCGGTCAACGCCGTACATAAGGGTTAGAGACACCGCGAGCCTAAAAAGATGTCCGCAAGGGAAATTTGGCAATGCCGATGGTGTCCTAGGGAGAACGTGGGAATATGCGGGGCGGTAATGGGCTCTGGTCGGTTGAAAGGCCCTCCGGTTTGATGCAATGCCGCCCGCGCTGGCCAAACGTCGTGTCATCCTGAGCCCGCTTTATTGGGCGAAGGACCCCGGTAGTATCCAGGAATCGTGAGCGGAGCGAACTACGGGGGTCCTTCGCCCCGATGAAATGCGTCGGGGCTCAGGATGACAGGGTTGGGGTATTGGTTCTCACAGTCGAGTTTCTGCCGATCGCGCGCGCTCGACGTGCAGTTTGTTGAGATTCACTATCGAACGTCCTGTCATTCTGAGCCCGTCTTTTGGGCGAAGAACCCCCGTAGTTCGCATTGCTCACTGAACCCTCTGAACTATCGGGGTCCTTCGCCCCGAAGAACGGGGCTCAGGATGACAGTGCCGCGATTCGTGTTCTAAAACGACTTCCGCTGCACACGCTTTCTATGGCGCTCGATCATGGAGACAGCAGCCAGGAAAAAGGGAGTGGGGGACTAACGACTTGGGATCGGGGGAGGAGCTTTCGCCCCAGTGTGGGCCGAAGCCCACACTGAAGCGAGAGGAATACGCGGGCAAAAAGGTGCTAGCGCGCAGGTCGTCCCAAAGTTGGAGCCGAGCCGGGCAGCGTGTAACGCAAGTCGAAAAACAGCATATTGATGCTTGCGTTCGTGGGGGTGCCGGTCGCCACATTCCAGGGATCGCGCGTGAGGTATGAGTATTGGCCGATGATGTTGACGGCGCCATACTTCGGATGCTTCCAGAGGGCCTGATTGAAGCCAAAACTAGCCTCCTGGATGGTGCGATTCTGACTGTTCGACGATCCGGGATAGCCATAGCCGACGTATTTCTTGGTGGTGTCGATCACGGCGTCGCGGCCGATGTAGATGCCGCCGTAATAGGCAAAGATCAACGTATTCTTATGGGTGTACTCGAAGCCGGTAACCGTGGAGCCGCTGTGGAGGAGGGAAATGCTGCCGTTGGCGTTGGCAACCAAATCGGGCGCCTGGCCGAAGATATACCGGCCGCCGCCGTCACTCCAGTAGTTGTTGGTCATCAAGCGTAATCCCTTGACAACTTCCACGTGCAGATTTACGAAACCGCCCCCGCCCTCTTTCGAGTAATAGGCGGAGGGGACGGCAGCGACGGCAGCAGTACTACCGCTGGCAGCGACGGCAGCGACGCCGGGATACCAGACTTTGAAGTTCCGCTCCACTCCCCCGATTTCGAAGTGGACCTGTTTGACAGGATCCAGTGCCAGTTTCGCAATGATATCGGGAGCAACGTTGGGAGTAGCTATGCCACCGGAACTGGCGCCAAGGTCTAATTCGCCGGCATAGCTTGTGGTGGCGCTAAGGGCTGACGGAAGGACGATGGAGGAACCTCCGGATGAGCCTCCGGCATATTGGTCAGGACTGTCGATGGCCACGGCGAAGGCCGCTTTCTTCGACGGGTGGTAAACGAAGCGGAGTTCCGGGATGCGCCCCCAAAACAAGCCCGCTTGGTAGTTTACGTCCATATCTTGCGTGTAAAAGACGTCAGAGGGAAGCGGTGAAATGCCTACGCGGCCGGGAGTGAGCAAGCTCCAGGTTTGGCCACCCAGGAGTTCAAAATGTCCCGTGTTAAGGTCAACCCAATACACCCGTGACCGCAGGGTGTTGCTATTGCTCGTCACCGCAACGTTGGTGCCATTGTTGCCAAGGAAGTCCGCTTCCATGTAACCGATGACGTGGACGCCATGTACGTCGGCATCGGTGCGGAAGCCAATCCGGGAGTTCTGCATGCTGAGGCGGAACTCGGACAGATTGGTCGTGTAGGGGTACAGGCCGCTCGATAGTTGGTTGTAGGGAATGCTCCCAAAGCTCGTTCCGATGCTTCCGCCCGCCGCGTGGTTGCGCCACACGCTGGTGAGATCCATAAACCCAACGGGAGTAAGCGTCGCGTCCCCGATGTGTAACTGTAGCGGCGAGGTTTCCGTATCGCCGGCTGCATTACTGTTGGTGGCAATCGAAGTGGGCGCCGCCGGCATGGTGGCGATGGCGGTATCCGCCTTCTTTTGGGATTGAGGAATCATCGGGGTGGTAGAGGCCACATCACCGAGACTGGCAGCATGCGGCTGAGCCGCTGGCTGGTTGGCCGCGGCCGGTTTGGACGGTTGCGCCACCTTCGCCGGCTGTGCCGCTTGCTGAGGGGCCGGAGCCGGCTTGGTGAGTTGTTCCAAAAGCCGCTTCTGCTCCTCTAATGCCTTCTGCATCTGTTCGATCTGCTTCTGCTGAAGGGCCATCTGTTGCTTGAGAACTGTAACTTGCTCGCTGGCATCCGCGCTCGGTTGCGCTGCGCTCGCCGCCGGAGGCGTACTGCCGTCTCCGGACTTTCCGTCGCTGGCGAAAACGCCGAATGCCCACAAGCACATGAGAAGAATCGCCATACCCACAACTCTAGGTGTGACAAGCCTGCGTTTGTGCATCATTTGCTCCTTGAATTTTTTGCATTGAAACTGCCCGAGAAGAGTTCGCACTCCTCGTGCAGGATCGATCCCAACTGTAATTGCTAGTCCCTATTATGCTGTAAGAGGGTGATTAATCTAGTGTGATGGCTATGTGACATGAACATTACATCGCGAGGGCGATAAAATGTCGTAAAGACTAGTCTAGTAATGATTCGATTAACGGGTCAGATCGAACAGACGGACCCCCTCTGGCCTCGATTCTAGCCGCTGAAACTGACTGGGGCTGGCGAGCAGTCATTTGGACTTACTTCCGTCAAAGCCCGTGTAACGGGCGCCGTCATTGAGCCCACGGCGACAGCAATCTTGCCCCAAATAGCTGATTCGCATCGAGCATCGACCTGCGGCTGCGCCGCTTGCTCTGCGAAAAGGCTGCGCCTTTTCGTGGCAGTAGGTCGCCCGTAAACCTTATTCGCGCCGCCCGGAAGGCGCAGCCTTTCGGGCGGCGCGAATAAGACGAAGGTGTTTGCGATGGGCCGAAAAGGCGGAGCCTTTTCGCAGAGCAAGGGGCGAAGCCCCAATTAGTGCCACGATTTGGACAGTAGTGGAATGACGGCACCCGCTGTGCGGGCTTCGTCTGCCGATGTCATGAGAATAGTTGCGCCGCCGCAGTCCAGAAAGTCCCACAACTGCAAGATGACAGGATCATGGCGATCGGGGGCGAATTTGGAGTGCGGCAGCTTGCTGCCGCTTTCGGCGCGCCTGCTCGCTGGCGCGCTCGGGGCGGCCAGCAAGCGGCCCGCCCAGAAAGCGGGAGCAAGCTCCCGCACTCCATATCGATACGACTTTGACGCGACCCGGTCGCCCGGCGCCCCGTGCGGGATGTTGCGGTGAGTTATTTCTGGTAATACTGCGCGTTGACCTCGGTGAAACTCGCCCACTTTTCCGGCAGGTCATCCAAGGGGAAGATGGCGGACACCGGGCAGACCGGGACGCAAGCGCCGCAGTCAATGCACTCCACCGGGTCGATGTAGAGCTGCGCTAGTTCAGCGAAGTTCGCTTCGTCTTTGCGCGGGTGGATGCAGTCAACCGGGCAAACGTCCACGCAAGCGGTGTCTTTGGTGTTGATGCAGGGCTCAGCAATGATATACGCCATGAAGCTTCCTCCGGAGGGCCCCTCAATTTCGCCGATCGCAGTTGGCCCTCATTGCTCTGAGCATACGTGGCCGCCAAGCGTAGCGCGATGACTTAAGTCGTGCCTTTCCGTGGTGCTTTTGATAAGCTGATGTCTTCGGGCTGCTGCTTATTTTTACGATTGAGGTTAAGTCGAACGCCATGCCTGTCGAGCTGAGGACGGCGGTAATGTCCGCTCTGGATGCGGTGGAGACTCTCCGCCGAGTCTCGTTCTTCGCCGTGCTCCCGCAGGAAGAATTGAAAATCCTGGCCGGCCATTGCGTGGTCAAGCGGATCATGAAGGACGAAATCCTGGTGGCCGAGGGCGATCCGTGCGAAGGCCTGTTTGTGGTGCAGTCGGGAGCCATAAAGCTCTTCAAGATGGCGGAGAACGGCCGCGAGCAGATTTTGGTGATCGAACGCGCGGGCTCAACCGTGGGTGAACTTTCCGTTTTTGATGGCGGGACTTTTCCCGCTTCCGCCCTGGCCGCGGAGGATTCCACCCTGCTCTTTCTCCCCAAGCGCGAGTTCCTGGAATTGTGCCAGCGGAATTCCGAAGTCTCCTTCGCCGTCATTCGCTCCCTGGCTTGGCGCTTCCGTTACCTCACCAGCCTGGTGGAAGAGCTGTCCCTTAAGGAAGTCAGCCATCGCCTGGCGCGGTTCCTGCGCGACCGCGCGCTGAAGCTGGGCGTCCGCACCCGGCGTGGGACCGAATTCCCCCTGGAAGAGACCAACCAGGAAATCGGCGCGGAAATCGGCACCGTGCGCGACTTGGTTTCCCGCAACCTACGGCGCTTTGTGGATCGCGGCATCATTCGCCTGGAACGGCGGAAGGTCATCGTGCTCGATATCGCCGAGTTGGAAGCGCAAGTTTCCGGCGCCAAACGCGGATCCGCCGGATAACCCCGTTAATCTATCCCGAGGTTGAAATTAGAGAGCCATCGATAAGGGGCGCTGTCCCAACTACGGGTGTAGCGCTGGCTTCCAGCCGGCACAGGAGCCGCCAAGATGGCGGCGCTACGTTGTAGGACAGCGGCCGACAGGGGCACAAATCTTCTTTGCCCAGGTGGTTCGGTACAATGCCAACCGTGACGGACTCCACGAACAAAATTGGACAAATGCTGGCGAAGGTTCCCCTCTTCTCCGGCTTGACAGAGAGCGAGTTGGGCTTCCTTGCCCGGCGAGCGGTGCCGCGGCGCTGTTCACCGGGCGGAATGATATTCGGGGAAGGCGAGCCTTGTTCGGGACTCTATGTGGTTGAGTCCGGGAATGTCCGGATTTTCAAGAGTTCCCCCCATGGACGCGAACAAGTGCTCAGCATTGACGGCCCGGGAAGTTCCATCGCCGAGATTCCGGTCTTCGACGGAGGAAACTACCCGGCGTCGGGAGCCGCGGTAGACGACGTGACTCTGTTGTTTGTGAGCAAGCAGGATTTCGAGGCGCTGTGCCTCGCTCACCCTCATGTTCCTCTCAAGGTCCTCCGCGTGGTGGGGGCGCGCCTTCGCCGCTTGGTGGGTATCATCGAGGAACTTTCATTCAGCACGGTCCGGCACCGGCTTGCGTCCTATCTGCTGCGCTTGGCGCAAAAGTCCGGCAAGCGCACCGCGGAGGGCATGGAAGTTGCGCTTCCCATCACCAACCAGGAATTGGCCGCGCAAATCGGCACCGTCCGCGAACTGGTTTCCCGGAATCTCTCTCGCTTGCAAGCCGAAGGAATGCTGAAGATCGACGGGCGCACGGTGACCCTGTGCAACCTGAAAGCTCTCGAACGGGAAAACGAAACGCTGGAATAACTCCCCACGCGCCAAGACCTTGACACCTGATGCCTGACACCTGCTTTCCCGGCCGTGACAAAAGTCATCGGCAGGCCTCTGTCGCTGTTCTAACATGGATTGTTCAAGCGCGGCCAAAAGGCATCGACCTTGGCCTGCGAGGAGGAAGCAATGAGCGTCACAATCGAAAAGACGGTCCGGGAATTGGCTCTGGAGAAACAGGGCGCGGCGAGAGTTTTTGAAAGGTTGGGTATCGACTACTGCTGCGGCGGCAAGCAAACGCTCGAACAAGCGTGCCGCGCGGCCGGCATACCCATTGCCACGGTAGTGGACGCGCTCGAGGTGGCGCAACATGCAGGGCCGGCTTCCACAACGGGCGGCGATTGGCAGGCTCAGCCGTTGGCCGACCTGATTTCCCACATCAAGAATACCCACCATAAATACACGCGCGAAGAGATTGCGCGTCTCGGCCCGCTTTTCGAGAAGGTCTGCTCGGTGCACGGAGAGCGCCATCCGGAACTGCTCGAACTGCGCACCGTCTTCCAGGGCCTGGCTCAGGAGCTCACCACCCACTTGATGAAAGAGGAGATGGTCCTGTTTCCCTACATCGAGAGGATGGAAGAGTCTGTTATCCAGAAGGAGCCCATCGTGCCACCACCCTTCGGCACCGTGCAAAATCCGGTGGCGATGATGGAACACGAGCATGACTCCGCTGGCAACGCCCTGCGTGCGCTGCGGGCAACCAGCAATGGCTACACAGCCCCAGCGGACGGCTGCGTGAGCTACCAGACCCTCTACAAGACGTTGGCGGAATTTGAGGCTGACCTGCACCAGCACATTCACCTTGAAAACAACATTCTATTTCCCCGGGCGGTTGCGCTCGAAAGTTCACATTAACAAAGGGTCATAACTGTTCAGAAAGGTTCCTATGTCATACAAAAGGTTGTGGATCGCTTTGGCCTTCGTGCTGGTCATTTCCTTCGCGGTTTTGGGCGGAGTGGGACTTAAAGTCCTTCGGAGCGCCCCGCCCATCCCCTCACAGGTGGTCACCACTGATGGACAAGTGTTATTCGATGGAACCACGATTCAGGACGGGCAGGGAGCGTGGCAATCGATCGGGGGGCAGGAAATCGGGACGGTTTGGGGGCACGGCTCGTACGTTGCGCCTGACTGGACGGCGGACTGGCTGCACCGCGAGTGCACATTCATTTTAGATAAATGGGCGAAGGATTCTGGGACGGAGAGCTATGCCGCCTTGGGCGTTGAGCAGCAAGCGGCGTTGCGCGCGCGGTTGCAGGAAATGATCCGGCACAACACCTACGACCCTGCAACGGGGAAAATCACCGTGGATCCCGTGCGTGCGGCGGCCTTTGACGAATTGCAGGCCCACTACGCCGACGTTTTCACCAACGGCCGGGATGCCTATGCGATTCAGCGTAACGCCCTGAGTGATCCGCAGAAGTTGCGCGCGATGAGCACCTTCTTCTGGTGGACCGCCTGGGCCGCCTCCACCGATCGTCCCGGCACGGATGTGACGTACACGCAGAATTGGCCGCATGAACCCCTGATCGGAAACCAGCCCACCGGCGGCGCGATCGTGTGGAGCGTCATCAGTTTTGTTTTGCTCCTGGCGGGCGTGGGCGCTATGGTCTGGTACTTTGCCTCGCAGCCCCGGACCGTCGCGGACGAATTGCTTCCGGAACATGACCCCCTGCTGGGCCTCCATCCGACCCCCTCGCAACGCGCCACCATCAAATACTTCTTTGTAGTCGCCGCGCTGTGGGTGGTCCAGGTAGGACTGGGCGCCATTACGGCGCATTACGGGGTGGAAGGCTCCGGCTTCTACGGCATCCCGCTGGATCGCTGGTTGCCCTACAGCGTGACACGTACCTGGCATTTGCAGATCGGGCTTTTCTGGATTGCCACCGCGTGGCTCGCCACCGGACTCTATATCGCCCCGGCAGTCAGTGGAGCCGAGCCCAAGGGCCAGCGGCTGGGGGTCAACGTTCTCTTTGGAGCGTTGCTCTTTGTCGTCATAGGCTCGCTGACTGGTGAATGGATGAGCATTCAGCATAAGCTCGGCAACTTGTGGTTCTGGTTTGGGACGCAGGGTTACGAATACGTTGACCTGGGCCGGTTCTGGCAAATCTTGCTCTTTGGTGGGCTAACGTTTTGGTTGTGGCTGATGTGGCGTGCCCTCAAGCCGGCGTTGGCCAAACGCGATCAAAGCCACTCACTGCTTTTAATGTTTCTGCTTTCGAGCATCGCTATCCCCTTGTTCTACGCGGCGGGCCTGATGTACGGCGAGCGCAGCAATCTGGTGACCGCCGAATATTGGCGCTGGTGGGTTGTGCATCTTTGGGTCGAAGGTTTCTTTGAAGTGTTTGCCACGGTGGTCATCGCTTTCCTCCTCACGCGACTGAAACTGCTCTCCGTTCCCACCGCCACCAAGGCTGTCATGTTTTCGACGGTGGTCTTTCTCTCCGGCGGAATCATCGGAACTTTCCACCACCTCTATTTTGCCGGAACGCCGAACATCGTGCTCGGCCTCGGCGCGGTATTCAGCGCGCTGGAAGTTGTTCCCCTGGTGCTGATTGGCTTCGAGGCGTGGGAAAACATCCGCCTGGCGCGCTCCCGCCAACAGCACATCTGGGTGGCTGCCTACAAATGGCCCATCTACTTTTTTGTGGCGGTGGCGTTCTGGAATTTCGTGGGCGCAGGACTGTTCGGCTTCCTGATCAATCCGCCCATCGCGCTCTACTACATGCAGGGCTTGAATACGACTCCGGTGCACGGCCATACGGCGCTGTTCGGTGTGTATGGCATGTTGGGTCTCGGCCTGATGCTCTTCTGCCTGCGCGCACTGCGTCCGGGGAGGGCCTGGAAAAACGGTCCGTTGTGGTTCTCTTTCTGGGCCATCAATATTGGACTGTCGCTCATGGTGCTGATCAGTATGTTGCCGATTGGCTTGATGCAGGCGTGGGCGTCGGTCGAGTATGGCACCTGGTATGCCCGTTCCGCGGAGTTTCTCCACTCACCCGGAATGAATCAACTTCGCTGGCTGCGAATGATCGGCGACAGCATCTTTGCCCTCGGCGCGCTGGTGCTGGGCTGGTTCATTCTGGGATTGGTTACGGGCCACTCCTACGACAAGCAGGGTTACGTGGCGGAAGGCGAATGGGAGGTGCGCCCGCAACCGACTGCGGCACATCGATAGCCGGCTTACGACCTTCACGGTTGCGGCAGAATTTCCACTTTGGCCGCGGCGCTCGTGGCAGCCTGCGCCTCGAAAGCCTGCTGGAATTCCGATAGCGGAAACGCGTCGATCTGGAGTTTTTCCAATCCCATCTGTGGCAGCAGGCTGACCGCCCGTTCATGCGTATACGGATTGATGAAAGAGCCGATTACGGTCAGCTCGCGCGCGTAAATGTCAAACGGACGTACGGTTGTAGTCGCCTCCATCGGGGCGCAGCCGAACACCAGAACGGTACCTCCGCGGGCCGCCATGGCGATAGCTTGCGAAAAGGTGGCGGACGAGCCGACGGCGTCGATGACGAAATCAAACCCTTCTTCATGGGTTGCCGCCAGGGCTTGGCGTTCGCCCTCCTGCTTCGGATCTACCGCGAAATCCGCCCCAAATTGTAAGGCGCGAGTTCGGCGGAGTTCCTGCGGCTCGCTCGATACTATTAACCCGGCGCCCGCCAATCGCGCCAGGCGCGTGAGCATCAAGCCGATCAGGCCCGCGCCGATCACCAGCACGGTCGAGCCTGATTGAATAGCCGCCCGGTCCATGCCGTGAACACAACAAGCCAACGGCTCTGCGAGACACCCCAGGCGCGGGTCCAGTTGCGTGGGAAGCGGGTAGACAACGCGCGCCGCAACCGCCATGGCCTCGGCGAAACCGCCGTTCATGTGTACGCCGTAAGCGCACAGATTGGCGCAAAGGTGCTCGCGGCCCATCCGGCAATAGCGGCACACGCCACAATAGGTGTTCGGCTGAACGGTCGCCAGGTCGCCTTCTTTCAAGCCCTTCACGCCCGCACCCACGGCATCGATGATACCGGCAATCTCGTGGCCCAACACGGTGGGGATCGGGGCAGGGAATTCACCTTTGAAAATATGGGCGTCAGTGCCGCACAGTCCTACTGCGAGTGGCCGAAGGCGCACCTCACCGGGCTTGGGCTCGGGCACCGCCAGTTCATCCAGACGCAGGTCGCCGACGCCGTGGAAGCGCATCGCCTTCATCGTCGAGCCGAGCGTGGGAAGAGCGGAAGGCCGTGATGATTGAATCATGAAGATTTCTCCTCTGCCCGTGTTTCTCAGCTCACTTGGATGCTTTAGGGCTTTCGAAAGTACGGGGCTGAAAAGGTTGCGGGGAAACTCTAGGCGATGTCATTCTGAGCCCGCATTTTGGGCGAAGAACCCCCGTAGTTTGCCTTGTTCATTGCCCGCCCCGCGAACTACCGAGGTCCTTCGCTGCGCTCAGAGTTTGTGACTTTTTCGGCTTTTGGGCCTATTTCTGGAGCCTAAGCCTTTTGCTTTCAATGCCGACATACGCGGGAATTCAAAAAAGTCACAAACTCTCAGGCTGACAGCATCGCAGCGGTGTAGCGCGCCTGCTGTGTAGGCCCGCGCTCTGAAGTTCCTACATTTCGCCCCCCCCCAACGACAACCTCTTCCCTCGCCCCCCTGGGGGAGAGGGTGGACCGCAACCCGCGCCTTCACCAGCGGGGGCGGGACGGGTGAGGGGGTCCAATACCGAGCGTGCTCAACTCAACGCCTCCGGTAGCGACCACCCCATGGCTACCACTTTTTCCATAAACAGCTCCGGCGCTTCGAGAACCATGCCGTTGGAAATTCGCAGTACGGTATATCCCCGGGCTTTCAGGTACGCATCCCGTTGCGCATCTCTGCTCGCCTGGCTCGGCTGCCCATGCACACTGCCGTCTATACGGAGCGCCATAAATGATTGCGCATTCGAAGGTAGCGCCGGGCTTGAGCCCGGCATGCCGCCCTCAAGGGCGGCGCTACAATTAATGTCGCTCCGTATAGTTCGACGATCGGGCGCCGCTCCCGGCGACAAAAGTCGGCAACGCACGGTCCCACAGCGCGGCAGAGCCGCAACCAAAGCCGTGCCATGGCCGTCCCGGCCATGCTCGAGCACGGGCGAGACGCCCGTGGCACAAAATCTTCGCGCTTCACGAAGAATCTCGGGATGACTCGTGCAGGATGCTTCCGGCGGAACCGGAGTCCCTTTAACCTCAACTTGCGAAGTAAAGACCACGCGGCTTGTTCCGCTTCCGTTGACGAGCGCCGAAGCTCGCGGGCTTTATCAATCTGTCCCGTCGTGCGTGCGAAGGAGCGCTTCTTCCGGTAAGGATGTGGAGAATTCACGGTTTCGACCCCCTCACCCCCACGACAAGCAAGGCGTGGGGCCCCCTTCCCGCCCCGGCTGATGAGAACGCCGGATGCGAGCCACCCTCTCCCCCAGAGGGGCGAGGGAAGGAGATTCCCGCTTCCCATCGTTTCCCCGTTCAACGTTGCCCTCACAGAGATGTGGAAACTCCAAGCCGCGGACCTACACAGCAGGTCCGCGCTACACTCGGCTAACGCTGCCGGCCGAACCGCGCGCCAACGCTTTTCCCGAGGTATCAAACAGATGCGCCGCCTCGGGACGCATGTGAAACGCCGTGCGATCGCCAATCCGCGCCTGGGTATCGCCGTCGGTCTGCGCTACGACCGTTGTTCCATCTGCCAGCCGCGCGTGAAGATACGCCCGCGGCCCCAGGTGCTCCAGCACTTCGATCTCCCCCTGCAATTCGCCCTGGGGCGCGACCGCCAAGTGCTCCGCTCGGATTCCGAGTTTGAGTTTCTCGCCGGGGTTAAGCCTTTCGATCGGCGCGGGTACCGCCACGCACGCACCATTCGAAAGCATCAACGTCAGAAGTTGCGAGTCCGAGGCTTTGATCTCCGCGTCCAGGAAATTCATTTTCGGAGCGCCGATGAATCCCGCCACGAAAAGCGTAGCGGGATGCTGGTAGAGCTCCAGCGGCGACCCCAACTGTTCGACCTTTCCCTGGTTGAGCACCACAATCCGATCGGCCATCGTCATGGCTTCGAGCTGGTCGTGGGTGACGTAAATCATGGTGGTGTTGAGCTCGCGATGCAGCCGCGCCAGCTCCAGCCGCATTTGACCTTGCAGGGAGGCGTCGAGATTGGAGAGCGGCTCATCCAGCAGGAAAGCCTTCGGTTGGCGGACCATAGCCCGGCCAATGGCCACGCGCTGTAATTGGCCTCCGGAGAGTTGGCGGGGCTTTCGATCCAGCAGTGGCTCCATTTCCAAAACACGCGCGACGGCGCGGACCTTCTGTTCGCGCTCGGCTTTCGGGACTCCGGCAAGGCGCAGGCTGAAACTCATATTCTCCGCCACCGTCATGTGCGGATAGAGCGCGTAGCTTTGGAACACCATCGCGAGCCCGCGCTGCGACGGTGGAACATTCTGCGCGGGTGACCCATCGATCAGCACTTCGCCGTCGCTCACTTCCTCCAATCCGGCAATCATGCGTAGCAAGGTGGATTTGCCGCTTCCTGAAGGTCCCACGAAGGCAACGAACTCGTGATCTTCGATGAGCAGATCGACGCCGTGAATGACCTCGTGAGCCCCAAACTTCTTGCGTACGTTCCTCAATTCCACTGTGGCCATGGGTCTCCGTACTCCGATAGTAACTCAGCTTGGAATCGTAGGGGCGATTCTATCCCTCGCCCGACGAACTGCGGCTCTGCCGCTTGCTTTGCGGGATGGCTCCGCCTTCCCGAAGCGCAAAGCAAACACCTAGCGTCCTCCTCACCGCGCCGGAGGCTCAGCCTCCGGCGCGGTGAGGAGGAGAGAAAGAGGGCAATCTGGGCCGGAAGGGCGGAGCCCTTCCGCATAGCGGCGCGGCGAAGCCGCAACTCGCAGCTATTCTGGACAGTAGTGGCGACGCAAGCCCGCCGTTACTTGACCGCTCCGAACGAAAGGCCGCGCACCATTTGCCGCTGGCTGATCCATCCAAAAATCAGGATGGGCGCAATCGCCAGGGTAGAGGCCGCCGATAGTTTCGCCCAGAAGAGAGCCTCCGGATTGGAAAACGACGCGGTAAAGGCCGTCAGTGTCGCGGCTTTCACCGTTGCCAGATTCAGGCTCCAAAAGGCTTCGTTCCAGCACAGTATGATGGAAAGCAGCGCCGTCGCAGAGATGCCGGGAGTGCACAGCGGCAGCAGCACATGCACCAATTCGTCGGTCTGCGTCGCGCCGTCCATGCGGCTAGCTTCCAGGATCACGGCCGGCACTTCCCGGAAATAGGAGAAGAGCATCCACACCACGATGGGCAGAACGCTGAGGCTATTGATCAGAATCAATCCGAAAACCGTATCGAGCAAGCCGAGATCACGCCAAAGCAGGTAAATAGGAACCAGCACGCCTACGGCCGGAAGCATTTTCGTGGAGAGCATCCACAGCAGAATATCGCGAGTCCGCCGCGTGGGAAAGAAGGCCATGCTGTAGGCTGCCGGAATCGCCAGCGCCAGAGCCAGCAACGTGGATCCCAGCGAAACCAGAATGCTATTCCGCGCGAACGCCAAGTAATCCGCCCGCTGAAGAACCGCGTAGTAGTTTTCCAGGGTGGGATGGAAAAATACGGCGGGCGGCGTGGCGACGGCAGTAATCTCTGTTTTGAAACTACAGACAAACATCCACAGAATAGGGAAGAACATTCCCAGGGCGACGGCCCAACCGGCGATTGCCAATGCCCAGCGGGTTCGCCTGGCGCTTTTCAACGCAAATCCTCCAGGTTGCGCCCCACCACGCGCATGAGAAAGAGACCGACGATGTTCGCCAGAACGATGGCGATGACTCCTCCCGCCGAAGCCCGCCCCACGTCAAAACCCAGCAGCGCGTCACGAAAGATCAGGTAAGCGAGGTTGGTGGAAGCAAGTCCCGGACCCCCGTTAGTGGTCACATAAATCTCGGCGAAAAGGCTCAGGAGAAAAATCATTTCGATCATGGCCACGACGGCCATAGGCCGCAACAGGTGGGGCAATTGGATATGGCGGAAGAGCGCAATCGGCCCCGCACCATCAAGGCGGGCGGCCTCCACTTGTTCGGGATTCAGCGATTGGAGCGCCGGCAGAAGAATCAGCACGGCAAAGGGGACCCATTCCCAGCCCACAATTACTACGATTGAAAGCAGCGGCATGCGGGAGAAGAATTCGACCGCGCCGAACCCCAGCGAACGAGTGATCCAGGCGAAGAGGCCGAACACGGGATTCATCAGCATGTTTTTCCAAATCAGCGCACTTACCGTGGGCATCACGAAGAACGGAGCAATAACCAGGAGGCGGCAGATCTGGTGGCCGGGAAATTCCTGGTCGAGCAGCAGGGAAAAGAGCGTGCCAAAAATCAGCGTGATGGCCAGCACTAATCCCACGAGAATCAAGGTGTTGCCCATCGCCACCCACAGCGCCCGATGCGCCAGCAGGTCGCGATAATTGCCCCAACCGGTGAAGGCGGTTTTCGCGGGACTGAGCAGGTTATAGCGCTCGGCGGAGAACCAGAGCGTCATGACCAGGGGCACGATCATCCACAAGAAAAGTGCTGCGACGGACGGCGCGAGCAGCGACCGTGTGTGGAGATGGCGGGCGGGTTTTGCGGCAACAGTCTCGGTCACTTGCCTGACCTTCCTTCCACCGCGCGTTCGGCTTCCCCTTGCGCGAGCGCCAGCGCCTGCTCGACCGTGACGCGGCCTGCCAACGCCGCGCTGATTTCCTGTCCGACTTCCGTGCCCATGGCCTGAAACTCGGGAATGCCGACATATTGAATTCCCACGTAGGGAACAGGCAGCACGCTCGGCTTGGTGTAGTCCGCGTTCAGAATCGCATCTCGAACCAATGCCGCAAAGGGAGCTGCCTCCATGTAAGCGGGGATCTCATAAGTTGATTTTCGCGCGCCGGGAGGAACTCGCAGCCAGCCGATCTTATGGCCGACCGTGGTCACATAGCGGCGATTGGTGGCCCACTTGATGAATTGCTTGGCCGCTGCCGTGCGCTTCGATGACGTCGGAATCGCCAATCCCCAACTCCAAACCCAGGCGGCGCCATTGGGCACTTTGGCGATCGGTGACTTGGCAAAACCGGTGGTGGTGGCCACACGGCTCTGGCTGGGATCGAGCAGATAGCTCGCGGCGGAAGTGGCGTCGATCCACATGGCGCAGTTTCCATTGGCGAAGAGGGCGCGATTCTCATTGGCGCCATCGGTGATAACGCCCGGGGGGCCATAACGGGTCAATACATCGACGTAGTAGCTGATCGCCTGCTCCCAGGGGGGGCTGGTGAGCTGCGGTTTCCAGTCAAGGTCCAGCCAGCGCCCTCCGAACGTGTTGACCAGCGTGCTGAGGTAAGCCATATTCTGGCCCCATCCCGGTTCGCCGCGCAGGCAGATGCCGTAAACGCCGTGCGACGGATCGTGCAGTTTCTCGGCAAACTGGCGCACTTGTTCGTAGCTCGGCTGCTCGGGCATTTCCAGGCCGGCTTTTTGGAAAAGGTCCTTGCGGTAGTAGGTAAAGGAACTCTCTCCATAGAAAGGCGCGGCGTACATGCGGTTCCGATACGACAGGCCTTCGCGGATCACATCGAAAATGTCGCCATACTCGTAGTCCGCGCCCAGGTCATCGAGCGGCGCCAGCCAGCCTTGCTCTCCCCATTGCGGCGCTTCATACGAGCCGATGGTAATAACATCAAAGGTGTTGCTTCCTGTAGCAATATCGATCGTCAATCGCTGGCGCAGGATGTTCTCACCCAGCACGACCCAATTTAACTTGATGCCGCTCTCTTTTTCAAATTCCGGGGAGAGTTGCTGCATCAGGATCATGTCGGAGTTGTTTACGGTCGCAACGGTCAGCTCCGGGCGCCCAGCGGGACGGTAGAGTATCCACGCAAGGAGCGCGGCCCCCACCAATAGTCCCAGCGTTTTCCAGGTCTGGCTTGAAAGTTCCATGCTACTTCAGCGCGACAATCGTGTTTTGCTCAGTGCAACTGCACCAACCAGCGAATCGTGTTGCGGCTCCGCCGACTGCTGTGCGGAAAGGCTCCGCCTTTCCCCTGGAGTTTCTACATTTCGAAACCCCCCAACGACAACCTCTTCCCTCGCCCACTTGGGGGAGAGGGTGGACCTCCACCCGCGCTTTCACCAGCGGGGGCGGGCCGGGTGAGGGGGTCAAAACCCAAACCTGCTTAACCCCATGCTTCCGGTAGCGACCATCCCAGAGCCACCACCTTCTCCACAAACAGCTCCAGCGCTTCGAGAATCATGCCGTTGGAAATTCGCAGCACGGTATGTCCCAGGGCCTTCAGGTACGCATCCCGTTGCGCATCTCTGCGCGCCTGGCTCGGCTGCCCATGCACACTGCCGTCTATACAGAGCGCCATAAATGATTGCGCATTCGAGCGTAGCGCCGGGCTTGAGCCCGGCATGCCGCCCTCAAGGGCGGCGCTACAATTAACGTCGCTCTGTATAGTTCGACGATCCGGCGCCGCTCCCGGCAACAAAAGTTACGGTCCCACAGGATGCTGGCGGCGGAACCGGAATCCCTTTAACCTCAACTTGCGAAGCAAATACCACGCGGCTTGTTCCGCTTCCGTCGACGAGCGACGAAGCTCGCGGGCTTTATCAATCTGTCCCGTCTTGCGTGCGAGGGAGCGCGTCTTCCGGTAAGGACGCGGAGAACTCACGGTTTCGACCCCCTCACCCGTCTCGCCCCGGCTGATGAGAACGCCGGATGCGAGCCACCCTCTCCCCCAAAGGGGCGAGGGAAGGAAATTCCCGCTTCCCATCGTTTCTCCGTTCAACCTTGCCCTCACAGATAATGTAGAAACTCCAGGGAAAGGCGGAGCCTTTCCGCACAGCAGTCGGCGGAGCCGGACACGACGCCAATTGAATTCACCGTACGCACTCCCTGATGCGGAATACACGCGAAGACTTGCTGGGTTTCCAGCCGGCCCTGCATCAGCCCGCCTCCTTCGCGCGAGCTGGAACGTTGAGCTTCGCGAGCGGAAGAGTCTACATCAGCGTGAGCGCTGCTTGCAAATTCCGGTTGAAATAGAGATCATGCGCATTCAGCGATCTGTTGCTTGAGAGGAACAACGATGCTTCGCGCCACCATGACCAGCCCGGGAAAAGTCGAATTCTCGGTCGTCCCGAAACCCAACTTCGGAGCGGATGACGTATTGCTGCGGATTCGCCGCATCGGAATCTGCGGGTCCGACCTGCACGTCTATCACGGCAAACATCCGTACACTTCCTACCCGGTGGTGCAGGGCCACGAGTTCTGCGGCGAGGTGGCGGAAGTGGGCCGCAACGCTCACAATTTCAAGCCGGGCGACCTGGTGACGGCGCCTCCCCAGATTGTCTGCGGCCAGTGCCTGCCGTGCCGCGAGGGGCGCTACCACATTTGCGAGAACCTTAGAGTGATCGGCTTTCAGGCGCCGGGAGTGGCGCAGGAATTCTTTTCGTTCCCGGAATCCGCCCTGCTGAAGCTGCCGGCCGGTTTCACTCCGGAGGCCGGAGCGTTGGTAGAACCCACGGCGGTGGCCATCCACGCCGTTGGCCGCGCCGGCAATGTTTCCGCGCTCGGCGTGCTGGTTCTGGGCGCAGGGCCGATTGGGAACCTGGTGGCGCAGGTGGCGCGATGGCGCAGCGCCCGCGAAGTTTTGATTTCCGACGTCAGCGACCACCGCCTGGCGATCGCGCGCGAATGCCGAATCGCCCGCACGGTCAATCCCCGCGAAGAAACACTCGAGACCCGCGTCGCCGAAGTTTTCGGACCGGCTCGCGCCGATGTGGCCCTGGAATGCGTGGGCATGGCTGAGACCGCGAATCAGGCCATCCGCTGCGTTCGCAAGGGCGGCACAGTGATTGTGGTGGGAGTCTTCGGGGACCGTCCTTCCGTCGATCTGGGCCTCGTGCAGGACCGCGAACTCGAACTGCGGGGAACCTTGATGTACCAGCGCCAGGATTACGTCGATGCCATTCGGTGTCTTGCCGAGGGGGGCATTACGACGGGTCCCCTCCTGACCCAATGCTTTTCCTTCCGCCAGTACCCCGAGGCCTATACCTTCATTGAGGAGAACCGCGAGGCGGTGATGAAGGTCATGATCGATCTGGACGAGCCCTCTGCCGCGGCCTCAAGCACGACTAGCCACTAACGACGAATCTTGGTTTTGCCTGCGCGAAGCGCTTTGGAGTGCGGTAGCAGCAGCTACCGCTTTCCGCCTGTGGTTCATACGAGAATCGTGCCAGAGCCAGAACAAGCAAAGCGGTAGCTGCTGCTACCGCACTCCATCAAAGTTGCCTTCGCCGCGGGAATGATAAGCACTTCGAACTTCGAATCCGGATGTGGAGTTTGCATGCTGCTCTGGTGCGGTACGCGAACCGATCTGGATGGTGAGGGCGGTTCGCGAACGGTCCCTACTACGCGGCAGGCGAAATTGCCCAGCCGAAGACACATTCCGGTACATCCTGGGAGGCCAAAAATGCGGTTGCGGACTCTTTTGACAATAATCCTGTTCTGTTTGCCTTCTTTGACTTTGTTTCCCGACGCAGCCTCCGCACAGGACCGCGGCTTAGTGGCCAAGTGGTCCTTTGATGAGGCCGCCACGTCCTTAACGCACGACGCCGTGAGCGGTGTGGACGATACGGTCGAGGGATACTTCAAGTATGTTCCGGGAGTTACCGGGACGGGCCTGCGGTTTGACGGCTATAGCACCAGCGTCGTGCGCACGGCGAAGAAGGCCCCACAACTTGCCGGCGCTTTTTCCGTGGAAGCCTGGGTGGCGCTCAACACCCTCCCGTGGAATTGGGTGCCGATCGTCGACCACGAGCAATTTCAGCAGGTCGGGTACTTTTTCGGAATCGACGCCTTTGGCCATGTGGGGTTGCAAGTGGCGGTGAACGGCGTGTGGCAATCGCTCGTCTCGACCGCGGAGTTGCCATTGAAGAGATGGGTGCACGTGGCGGGTACCTTCGATTCGGCGCGCGGCCTGGCGGTTTACATCGACGGCCGGGAGGTGGGAAGCTTGGCAATCACCGGCAACATGAGGGTGCCGGAGCGCGTGGACCTGTTGATCGGCAGGGTTCGCGAGGCGATGCTTCCGTTTCCCGCCGACGCCATCCACCCCATCTATCCCGTTTGGTACTCGCTGGACGGCATTCTGGATGAAGTCAAGATCTACTCGCGCAACCTTGGTGTGGAAGAATTACAGAAGCACCTTGCCGATGGCCAAGCACCAACGGGTGAGGTTCTCCCCTGGCCTGTACTGCCCTCCGGCCCAGTTGGGGCGGGACGCTTCGGCGCATCCTACGCTACGCTGAAATTCGAGGAGGTATGGGACCGGCCGAGGCGAATGGGGCCGGACTCGGATGTAGTCGTGCGTTTCGACCAATCGCCCATGCGACTGGTTTTCTGGCAGGGCACAAATTACGTTCCGGCATGGGTCACCGAGAACGGCAAGTGGTATACGGATGAATTCCTGGAAACGGGAGGACCCGGTTGCACGGACGGCGAGGATTGCGAACCGATGTCGGACAAGCAGAGCGTCTACTCGCACGCCAGCATTCTGGAAAGCAACGATGCCCGCGTCGTGGTCCACTGGCGTTATGCACTGGCGGAAGTGGAGCATCACAAGGGCGCGCACGTCGATCCCCTTAGCGGTTGGTTCGATTGGGCGGACGAATATTGGACGGTCTATCCGGATGGCGTCGCCGTACGCAAGCAGGTGATCCACACGTCGGACACGTCGAAGTGGTTTGAGTGGCAGGAAACGATTGTGATCGATGGGCCGGGGCAGAAGCCGGAAGACAACATCAACCTGGACGCGCTGACGCTGGCCAACATGAAAGGAGAATCCGCCACCTATACCTGGAAGCCCAAGCCTGCCATGAGCTTCACGCGGCCGAACGGCCCGGAAACCGTCACCGGGCCTCCCGACGCCAATATTCAGTTGGTGAATCTCAAATCCACCTGGAAGCCGTTCCAGATTGTCCCGCCTGCGAACGTGAAATGGGACATCTATAACGGGGAGAAGACGTACTTCACATTTGAGTGCTGGAACCACTGGCCGGTAGCGCAAATCGCTTCTAGTGGCCGGCCCTGCGTAGCGCCCGACCGTACTTCCCACTCATCGCTTTCGCACATTTATTGGGACGCCTACCAGACCTCTGAGAACACCATGAGCAAGCTGCTGCTCAATGGCCTGACGACGAAGCCGGTGCAGGAACTGGTGCCTCTCGCCGCGTCGTGGCTGTCACCTCCGAAGATCGATGTGACCGGCGAGGGTTTCCGTAACGAGGGATATGACGCGGCGCAGCGGGCTTTCGTTCTGGTCCATGATGCTTCTGCCAAGCCTTTGCCTCTGGACTTTACGATCCAGGCGAGCGAAGGATCTCCGACCGTCAACCCCGCCGTTGTGATCAAGAATTGGGGTGACGGCGAAGCGCGCGTGACCCTTGATGGAAAACCGATGACGCCGGGGAAAGACCTGCGATTCGGCCACGTTCAGAGGTTGGAAGGGACTGACTTGATTGTTTGGATTCAGACTCAAGCTACGAAGCCGCTGCGTATCCGGCTGACCTCAGCGGGAGAAAAATAGGCAAGCATCCTTCGGATGTAACCGGGTTCTTCCGCACCTTGCGGCGCCGGATGTTGGCGCAAGCACATGCCTACGCATCGGGGGGCGGTGCGACGCCTCGCCTCAACTTCCACTCATCGATGAACACTTCCAGATTTTGCCATGTCTGGGGTGCATCCACGGTGATGTTATCGACGGGCGAGAGAACGAACCCGTCCGGTCCCAGGGTCTCGATGGCTTGCCGGACAGCGGCGCGAATTTCTTCCTGTTCACCCATTTCCACCGTGACGGCTCCCGAGACACCGCCCCACAACGAGATCCGCCCGGCGGTTTTCTTGCGAATCGCCGCAAGGTCGGTCTTGGTGCCTTGCACGGGATCGACCCCGATCAGGACGTCGATTCCGGCCTCCAGAAAGTCGTCAAGCAACGGCAGTATGCCGCTCGAACAGATGTATCCGAACATCGCTCCGTGCGCGTGCGCAAGGGCGGCATCACTCTTGAGCCGGGGAAGGACCACTTGGCGGTAGAACTTGGGGTTCACGAAATCGCAGCCCTCATACCAGGCCCGGTAAATGAACAGATCGACCTTGCCCGCAAGCACCACGGCCATGCGCTGCTGATTCCAGACGTGGATCATTTCCAGAAGCCTCTCGACAAACACCGGTTGGTCGTTTTCGAGCAGCATCAGATTCTCGAACCCGCAAAGCCAGTCGGCCATATCCACGCCAACGCCCCAACCGCCGGCGAGAAGCACTCCCTGTTCGTCGGCGAAAGCATGGGCGCGTTCGGCTTCGGCCTTGAACTGCGCGACGTCATCGGATTGAGGCGGCGTCAGCAGGTATCGCAATGCGTCCAGTTCCCCCGCCTCGCCCGTGAGTAGAGGCTTGATGGCGCGCGGCACCTGGAAATCGTCGATGAACGGAATGTGATCGCCGTGCGGCCAGTCGTCCGAGAGCCGAACGCTGGTCCGGAGCTTGCCCGCCGGCGTCGAGTATTCCTTGTGCAGAATGGCATGTTCGCCGGGAACCTCTTCTCGCCGCTCATGCGTTCGCACTGCGGGATCAAACCGCACCGGCAGGCCTCGCAGCTCAGGATGCTCCGGCCGCTGCGGGCGCGACAAGGTGGGGACGAAGAGAAACGAATCCAGTCCCATGGCGCGCTCGGCTTTGACCAACTCGTACATGTTTTCCTGGCACCGGCGGCGTAGGGCGGTAAAACTCATAAAACTACACGGAATGTAATCGGTTGCCTGGTGATGCAGCGTTCGAATCATGCGCTCTCGGGAAGTTAGGTTGGACATTTGAAACACCTATATTGGGGTATTTACTATTTTATGATTGCACATAAAGCGAATTCACCGGATCGGCGCATTACGTTGGCTGGGCCGGGACGAAACGCGGCTCCTGGCCACCTCAATCGCACCCCGCGGAATGACTTTCGCCAATAAATACGGGCTTGATGTGACGGCCGAAGAGATTTTCCGTCACGTTTTTGGCGATGGTGGTCTCCATAACGGACAAGAGATCGAGGTAGCGGGTTCCCATTTTCGCGGCCACCTTAAAGCCCACATGGAGAAGTTGCCGAAGGCTGCGGTTGTAAGCCGGGGATCCCGGGTCGTGACGCAGAGCAGAGACAAACTGCTGCGACGACCACTGCCCCGCCGTGCCCGGAGCGGGCAGCTTGGCGGGATCGATGTCAATCACGGTGGCGTAGGGCGCGCACAGCTCCTCACGGTGGGAAAAAGCTTCGGCATAAATCTCTTTGGCCAAGTCCAGTCCCGCGCCCCCGGCTTCGGCCAAGCCGATCAACTCTTCCAGCCACGTGGTGCCGGCGGTTTTTAAATGCACACCTGCATCAAACTTCTTAAGCGCCCGATGAATTGGCCCGTAGATCGAGAACTTGTCGCTGCCGGAATGGACGCTGAGCTTCAGGTTGCCGGACAATCCGTATTGCCGGATGGCAAACGCGATCGCGGCGACGTCATCGGAGAACTCTTCGCTAAATTTCGCCAAGTCCCCAACATAATCGACGCCCTTATTGAAGCGCCCGGTGAATTTGGGCGCGATGGTCTGGATACGGACTCCTTCATCTGCCACCGCGGCAAGGATGATGAGCAGTTCCACCGGAGTCTGGGGAGAATCGGTCTCATCCATCGAAACCTCCGTAATGAACCGGCCCTTGCCCTTCTTCCCTTCAATGTGGCGGTAAATCCGGCCCGCCTCTTGAACGGCCGCAAGATACTTGGCCGCCACCCGGAGGACAAAATCATGGTGGATGTGAAGAGGATGATCGACACCAGGAATGTGCAGTTCGCCGACCAATTCCGGGTGGCGTTTTACGAACGCCTGCACGGCGGCAACTTCGGAAGGCCGGCCGATCAAATCCGCGACATCGATGGTATAGAAGTCGCAAGCGCCGATAAACTTGTCCACGGTCGTGATGTTGATATGGTCGGCGTCCACGAAATATGGCTTTTTCCAGCCGAGTGTTTTTACGGCTTCATCGGCTGCCGCCCGCGCGCTGGCCGGTTCGGAACCTATGATGGTGTGTTCCCGGTTCGATTTGTTCCACACGGGCACGACGTCAACGCCCTTGGCCGCCGCCTTCATGCACGCTTTCAGTTGAGCACGGGCTTGATGGGCAAACCTGTCGCCAACGCCGATGGAATACTTTGAAAGCAAAAGAGCGCCGTCCATGAAATCTCCCCAACGAAAGTGCCGATTGATTCTTCCTCGCCGCAGCGAGAGTTGTTTGACGTGTCAATATAGCACGATTGGGAATTTCAACGGCTGGCGAGACGGCGGGGGAGTGCGCGGCATGAAAATTAAAACTAAGATTCCCAGGGCGTGGCACGGGCATCCTGCGCGGGTAATGTCATGGCCAGGATGGCCATGCCACGAGCAGTAGCGCGGGCGTCTCGCCCGCTGGGACGTGGGCATCCTGCCCGCGTCTTCGTGGCGGGAGCGGGACGCTCCCGAGACCGCGGGCGGGACGCCCACTCTACAACCGATGTTCACCTCTAAGTTTTTGAGATAACTTGTGTTGCCTTGTGGGGTTAAGTGCGATT
>JBKQVI010000417.1:0-10301 GCA_052139985.1 Terriglobia bacterium | reverse complement strand
ACCCTTTGGGCGAATTGGTGGGAACCGACATTCTTTACGGACTCGCTACGATGGCGTTGGCGGGCTCCCTCCATCTGCGGATGGGGCACTTTGATAGAGGGCTTTTCCTGCACGTTGTGATCGGCTCTCTGCCCGGGGTGATTTTGGGAAGCCGGCTGACCCGCATCATTCCCGAACGTTATTTCAGTTGGCTGTTCACCGTTCTCTATTTCTCCCTGGGAACTCGCCTGCTGGTGGGGTAACAAAGGAAGTCAGGAGAAAGCAATCCAGACTTACAACTCGAAAAGGAAAACAACGACTATGCCACTTGAAGTTGCAAATCTATCCGAACTTGCCGAAACCTATGCGCAACGGCATCCCCGCGAAATCCTAGCTCTGGCGTTTGAGATGTTCTCGCCCAGCGTCGGCATCAGCTTCAGCGGTGCTGAAGACGTAGTGCTGGTCGACCTGGCGGCGAAGCTGGGAGGCAAGTTCCGTGTCTTCTCGCTCGACACAGGACGGCTCCATCCGGAGACACTGCGTTTTCTCGACCAGGTTCGCGAGCGGTACCAGATTCCGGTCGAGGTGTTTTTTCCCCGGCCGGAAGCGGTGGAAAAACTGGTGCGTGAAAAGGGCCTGTTTTCATTCTATAAGGACGGGCACCAGGAATGTTGCGGCATCCGCAAAGTGGAGCCGTTGCGGCGGGCGCTGAGCACCTTGGGTGCATGGGTGACGGGACAGCGCCGCGACCAGAGCCCCTCCACCCGCGCGGCCGTCCCCGTGGTGCAAGCTGATCCCACCTTCTCAACCCCCGGAAATGACTTGGTGAAATTCAACCCCCTTGCCAATTGGAGTTCCAAGCAGGTTTGGGACTACATCCGTGAAAATGATGTCCCGTACAATCCGCTGCACGAGCGGGGGTTTATTTCCATCGGATGCGAACCCTGCACGAAAGCGGTACTGCCGGGCCAGCACGAGCGCGAAGGCCGTTGGTGGTGGGAAGAGGCCACCAAGAAAGAGTGCGGCCTGCACTCGGGAAACAAGCTGGCTTAAGAGCAGTGACAAGTGGCGAGTGACGAGCGTTCAGCGCGGAGGCGCAGAGAAAGGACGATTTGATTCCAAGGTTCTGTGCCTCCGCGCCTCGGCGTCGTTGCGCCGTCGTGTGACGAGATAAACTCGCCGGTGCGCCCGCGAACTTACCGCCTACCGAACACCGCAAATCTCAAATTACCCCAGCATTCAGTCGCCCGATGGCCCGATCACCTGTATGGTGCACACAGGGTCGCCCGTGTTACCATCCCCATCCAGCACTCGCTCCTCTAGCCAGCAACGGAAGGTACCACAATGAAATTCGGCGTCAATACGATGGTCTGGACTACCCAAGTGGGGGAGAAACAGGACCCTCTCCTCGCTCGTATCAAAGAATGGGGGTTTGACGGGGTCGAACTCTTCCTCTCTCCCGACGAACCCGCGAACATCCCGGCGGTCACGGCGACACTTGATCGGCTCCAACTGGAACGCACCACGTGTTGCGTGCTGCCGCGCGATGCCAACCTGGTCAGCTCCGACGCAGCCACTCGCGCCCGGGGAGTCGAGTTTTTGAACAAATGTGTGAACAGGACGGCGGAACTGGGAGCGAGCGTCATGTGTGGCCCCTTGTACGCCGGCCTGGGAGTAATGACCGGAAGTCGGCGCACCGAAAAAGAGTGGAAATGGGCCGTTAAAGGTCTACGCGCAGCCGCCACCCGTGCGCGGAAATGCGGGGTCTGCCTGTGCATCGAGCCACTGAACCGCTTCGAGACTTACTTTCTCAACACCCTTGAAGACGCTGCTCGCCTCGTGCACGACGTGGGCGCTCCCAACGTGAAAATCCACTTTGACACTTTTCATTCGAATATTGAGGAAAAGCACCCGGCTGATGCCTTGCGCGCGGTGGCCAAGGATCTGGGACACTTTCACATTTCTGAGAATGATCGAGGCATTCCGGGAACCGGCCACGTCGATTGGAGGGGCATTCTCAAAGCGCTCAAGGACATTGGCTACAACGAGTGGATGACCATTGAATCCTTCGCGCAGCCGGAACCCGCACTGGCCGCCGCCGCAGCTATCTGGCGGGATCCCGCGCCATCGGGCGATGAGTTGGCACGCCAGGGACTCCATTTCACTAAAAGTCTGGCGCGGAAGTTCGGGATTCGCTAGGGCTCGATGTCTGGCGCTGTAAACCTCCTCGTCCTAAGACGGGTGTTGCGGAACGACGAAGGGCGGTTGCAGCGTGTGAGATAATCGATTGCGTGCCGAAGGTCAAGCCGGAGGAACTGGGTCATGGACGAAGGTAAATTACTCGAACGAATTGTTCAGCGCATTGTTGCGACCGCGCAGCCCGACAAGATAATCCTTTTCGGCAGCCGGGCTCGAGGCAATGCCCGTCCCGACAGCGATATTGACATCCTGGTGATCACGGAATCTGCGGAACCAGGCTACCGGCGTGATGCCGCCATCTACCTGGCGCTGGCGGGGCTTAACGCGCCCGTGGACGTCATGACGTACACTCCCGAAGAGATCCGTGATTGGAGTGCTGTGCCCCAGGCTTTCATCACCACGGCCATCCGTGAGGGAAGGGTGGTGTATGAAAACAAAGGCTGACGTGGTCCGCGGCTGGTTGCGGAAGGCTGCAAGTGACGTGGTCACGCTAGATGCAGCACTCGGAGCAGGCGCGTACGACGGTGCCTGCTTCCATGCCCAACAAGCGGTCGAAAAATACCTGAAGGGCTTTCTGGCCTTTCACGACAGGCCATTTCCCTTCACCCACAACGTGGGCGACCTCACCGAACTTTGCGCCGACGTAGACTCCCTATTCCGAACGCTTACGCCCATAGCTTCCGAGCTGACACCCTATGGGGTTCGACTGCGGTACGACGACACCTTTTGGCCGACGGCTGAAACGGCGAAGCAAGCTCGCGCTTCAGCCCTTGCCATTCGTGACTTCGTGCTTCGTTACCTCCCGAAAGAAATCGTGGATGCTCTAAAGTAATTCCCCTCGGTGACGTCATCGACAACTGCAACGAAAATAGAGTTGACCAGATCCTCACTAGTCCGAGGGCAACGCCCCCATGGATAGCCGCGCCATAATCGCGTCGGGTTTCCCGAGCTACTGCTATAATCAAACGTTCATCAACTTGGCCAGACGCGGTTAGAGTGCCGGGCGGAAACATCCGCCGGTGGCGAAATCTTATGTCGGGAATTATCGGTTACATCGGAAACAAGCGCGTGGTGCCCGTGCTGCTGGAAGGCTTGCAGCGGTTGCAATACCGCGGCTACGATTCTGCAGGCTTGGCCGTAATGCACGACGGCCAGTTGGACGTTCGCCGTTCCACCGGCAAGCTGCGGAATCTGGAAGAGAGGATTCGCCTTGAACCCATGGACGGCGCGTACGGCATCGGACACACGCGCTGGGCCACGCACGGCGCGCCCACGGAGGAGAACGCTCACCCTCATAGCGATTGCCATCACACCGTGGCAGTGGTTCACAACGGAATCATTGAGAACTACCAGGAACTGAAGAAGCAGCTCGAAGCGGAGGGCCACAAGTTTACCACCGAGACCGACACGGAAGTGATTGCCCACCTGGTGGAAAAGCACCTGGCGGGAAATGGCGCGGGGCGGGCCGCGGCCAGCCTCGAAGATGCGGTCCGTGCGGCGGTGCGGCAACTTGTGGGGGTGTTCGCGCTCGCCATTATCTCCACGAAGGATTTGAACAAAATTGTCGCCGTGCGGCAGGGTCCGCCGGCGGTCATTGGACTGGGTAAGGACGAATACTTTGTAGCGAGCGACGTTCCAGCCATCCTCTACCACACTCGCGACCTCTTTTTTCTCTCCGACGGCGATGTGGCCGTGATCACAGCCAACGGCGTGACCTTGTCCGATTTCGATGGCCACCCCGTCACGCGGCGCGTGCAGCACATCACGTGGGACCCCATCCTGGCCGAAAAGGGGGGGTTCAAGCACTTCACGCTGAAGGAAATCTACGAACAGCCGCGCGCGGTCCGCGACACGGCTCTGGGAAGAATCTCGCCTGAGTCGGGCCAGGTCTTCCTGGATGAAATGGAAATTACCGAGGACGATTTCCGTTCGTTCAAGGAGATCCGCATCGTCGCCGCCGGAACCTCACGCCACGCGGGCCTGGCAGGAAAAATGATGATCGAGCACCTCGCGCGGGTGCCCGTGGAAGTGCATTATGCTTCGGAATTCCGCTACCGTGATCCCTTGGTTGATGCGGAGACACTGACCCTGCTGATCACCCAATCCGGTGAAACGGCGGACACCATCGCCGGCCAACGCGAGGCCAAGGCAAAGCTTTCGAAGACGTTGGCCATCTGCAACGTCCTCAGCAGTATGGTGCCGCGGGAAGCGCACGGCACCATTTATACGCATGCCGGCCCGGAAATTGGCGTGGGCTCGACCAAGACCTTTACCGCCCAATTGACGGCGCTTTACCTCTTTGCGGTTTATCTTGCGCAAACCCGTGACCTCCTGCCCGTCGCCGAAGCCAAGAAGCTCCTGGCCGCGCTGACTGCACTGCCCAAGCAGCTCGAGAGCGTGCTGCAAAATGACGATCAGTTCGAAGAGTACGCGCGGCACTTCTACCGCTCGTCGGATTTCCTCTACCTGGGCCGCGGCGTGCACTTCCCCGTGGCGCTCGAAGGCGCGCTGAAGATGAAGAAGTTTTCCTACATCCACGCGGAGGCTTGTCCGGCCGGGGAAATGAAGCACGGGCCTATTGCCTTGATCGCCGACGGGATGCCGGTGGTGGTGATTGCCACTTGCGATTGGACGGCCGAGGATTCACGCGCCCGCTACGAGCGCACCATTTCCAATATCAAGGAGGCCAAGGCGCGCGGGGCCACCGTCCTGGCGCTGGTGAGCGAAGGCGATCGCGAGGTCAGCGACATGGCCGACCACCTTATTGTGCTGCCCCAAACCAACGAGTTACTCTCGTCTATCCTGGAAGTCGTGCCGCTGCAGTTACTGGCGTACCACATCGGGGTGCTGCGCGGCTGCGACGTGGATCAGCCGCGCAACCTGGCCAAGTCGGTTACGGTGGAATGAATCGTCGCGGGTACCACCGGCCGTAAAGATAAGTCAAAAGGCAAAACGCAAAAGTCAAAAGTGGAAGGCACTCTCTTGCTTGGGTCGAATCGGGACGGGTGGCGCAGACATTGCCTTTTATGTCTGCGCTCAAACCAACCTGCAAATGTCTTGCTCTGGATTGTATCTGTAAGGTTCTGTGGGCTAGCTCAGATGCTGTGAAGTTGTGCCGCTGAATGGAGCACATACATAAACGGCGATGTATGCGCCACCCATGGGAATTTTCGGGCTTGGCGAACGTAGAAGGCAATTCTGCAACGATTCATAAGCTTGATGTCTTTTACTTTTGCCTTTTGACTTTGTTTCGCGGCTCCGCCGCGCTCCACGGAGAGATGCCTTGGATCCTAAATGGCTACGGTGGGCGAAGACTCTTCAATCCAGCGCCCAAAACGGGCTGACCTTCGCCCAGGACCCTTTCGACCGCGAGCGCTACGCGCAGGTTCAGAAGGTTGCGGCCGAGATCATGAGTTCGTACTCGGGCGCCGACTTTGCCCAGGTCTTGGATCTGTTTCAGAGAGAGCAGGGCTATGCCACACCCAAGGTCGATGTGCGCGCGGCGGTGTTTCGCAACAACCAAGTCCTGATGGTTCGCGAACAGGAAGACGGCCGCTGGAGCCTACCGGGCGGTTGGGCGGATGTCGGCGACCTACCCTCCAACGTGGCAGTAAGAGAGATCATGGAAGAATCCGGGTACAGAACGCGGGCGGTGAGGTTGCTGGCCGTCTACGACCGCGACCTGCACAAACACCCTCCGCTGCCCTTCCACGTCTACAAGATGTTTTTCCTGTGTGAGCTCCTGGACGAGAATCCAAAAGCCGAGATCGAATGCTCCGAGGCGGGTTTTTTTCCGGAGGGGAAACTTCCTGAGCTCTCGTTGACGCGTGTAAACGAGGCAGAAGTCGCCCGAATGTTTGAATTCTTCCGTAATCCTGCGTTGCCGGCAGACTTCGACTAAGTCTCGTGACTTCTGTATGAAGCTGGTTTACTCCGACCAATACGACCTGAACCTGGGAAACCACGTTTTCCCTTCCATTAAGTATCGGCTGATCAAGGAACAACTTTTGCGCGACCAGATCGCGGATCCACAAGATTTCATAAAGCCCCAGGTGGCGTCCGAGGATGATATCGCCCTGGTCCATCACCGCGAATATATTCGCAAGTTGCAGGCGGGCAAGCTCTCTTATCTGGAAATTCTGCGCCTGGAAATTCCCTACTCGCCGGAGTTGGTGCTTGCCGTGTGGCTTTGCGCGGGCGGATCGATTCTGGCAGGGCGGCTGGCGCTTCAGGATGGCGCGGCGGCGAACGTGGGCGGAGGATTTCACCACGCCTACCCCGACCACGGAGAAGGTTTCTGCGTGCTCAACGATTTTGCCATCGGCATCCGCCGGCTACAGAAAGACAAGGCCATTGAGCGTGCCATGACGGTGGATTGCGACGTGCACCAAGGCAATGGCACGGCCGCGATCTTCGCGGGCGACAAAACCGTGTTCACACTCTCCATTCACCAGGAAAACAACTATCCCTATCCCAAGCCTCCCAGCACACTCGATATCAACCTGCGCGACGGCGTGGAAGACACTGAGTACCTCGAGGAATTGGAGAAGGGCCTCGACCAAGCGCTCGGTGAATTTCAGCCTGATTTGATTTACTACGTGGCGGGCGCCGACCCCTATCGCGACGATCAACTCGGAGGGTTAAGACTAACGCTCGAAGGACTCGAACGCCGCGACCGGTTGGTTTTTGAAAAAGCGCGCGCGAAACACATTCCCGTCGCCGTTACGCTCGCGGGAGGTTACGCACGCCGCGTGGAAGACACCATCCAAATCCACACGAATACGATTCGGGTTGCGAAGGAATTCGCGAAGTAAGTGTAGCGCGGACCTCCGCTTTTTGAGGTCCGCGGTTCCTTTTTTGCAAAAACCCCAAAGGCTAAGGTCTGTGATACGCTTGGTCTAAGAGTCACCTTCCCAAGAACTGCCTGGCATTGAGTGATCCCTTTTTCAGATTGCAAGGAGAGCAAGCTAGCCGCAGGTTGTTCAAATGGTTTGTGCCCCCATTCGCGCGGCTCACCGAGTGGTCGATGTGGCGCGTCCCTCTGGAAACACGCCTGCCGCAAAAGGTGCAGCGCCAGCCGTCACGCCTTGATACGTATTCCTTGTCCTCATAAGGCAGTGGAGCGTCGTTATATCGGCGCGGACGCGGCCGGGGCTTGAATAGGATTTCCGCTACGCTTCATCCCCACGGCTGTTCGCCGTGGGCCACAGGATGTCGCCGCTACTGCGGCTTCGAACTCGGAAGCAGCTTCCCCAGTTCACGCCAGGTCACCAAGACGATGTGGTTATCCTTCAGCGCCTGGCGAAATTCCGGGCTGGTCACAACATTGAAATCTCGCTGCCGCCAGGCGCTGCCATAGTCAGGATGACCCAACGTAACGGCCTGCATCTCGGCATCGTCGTGCGCCAGATGGACGATGATTTCAGAAACGCCCGGGGCAAGATTGTTCACAATGTGCGTATAGTAGCTTAACCACTCGTCCGCTTTAATCGGCGGACCCGCCATGAACACGTGGTCCAGAATCACGTCGGTGGGATTGAGCGCTGCGTACATCTCCGGTGGCGTGCCGGGAATCTTCAACATCAGAAACGGCAAGCGGTAGTCGTGCGCGACCTTGGCGAGCACCGCTACCATGGCGGGACTGGCAAAGAGCGTCCCCATATGGGAATCAAGGTGGGTAGGATGGATTCCCATCTTCAAGGCTGTCTCCACCTGCGCGCGAACTTCCCGCTCGGCTTCCTCCGGCTTGATGTGCCGTACGGCCTCGCCCGTCTCAGAGTAAAAATAGCCCTGGGGGTCGAGCAGCGATGGCACTTGGCAGCGTGGCGCAGACGGTCCCCACCGGTAGGTTTTCCATTCACTCGTTAACGTCAGGTGCAAACCGAGATCGGCTTGCGGGTGAACTTTGGCATAATCCGCCACCTCCGTGAGCCATGGGCACGGCACCATGATGCTGCCGGAAGTTGCGGCGCCGCTGTTCATCGCTGCGAAGCTTGCCGTGTCCTGCGAATGCGACACCCCCAGGTCATCCGCGTGAATGATCAACAGCCTGGCATCGGCGGGATATCCCAGCCGTTGGGCGAGGTTCGGAGTTTGTCCGCTGACATGTGCTGACCAAATCATAAGGAAACCCACCGCGGCCACACTGCGAGAGTGCATAGGGCGCCTAACCTTTCGAGGGGCATATTGGTGCTGGTTACTTCTGAATATTGACCAGAAGAGAATTCATGGAGCCGGAGCGGAAGCCTTCCAGGTCCAGGGTGACAAACTTGAAGCCGAGGGCTTTGAAGATTTCGACGAACTTGCGAGTCATGGCAGGATCAAGGGCGCGAGGCATCTCGTCGAGAGAAATCTCGATACGGGCGAGCTCCTCATGGTAGCGCACACGGAACTGGCGGAATCCCAGGGTACGCAACGCTTCTTCGCCCTTCTCGACCACGGCCAAGCGTTCCGGCGTTACTTCAATCCCATAAGCAATCCGTGAGGAAAGGCACGCGGAGGCGGGCCGGTCCCACACCGGCAACTCCACCTGGTGCGAGAGTTCGCGGATATCGGCCTTGGTCAGGCCCGCATCCAGGAGCGGAGTCAAAACCTTGTGCTCGCGCGCGGCTTGCTGGCCGGGGCGCCAGTCGCCCAGGTCGTCCTTATTGATTCCGTAAGCCACGGCGGAGAAACCGCGACGGCCGGCCATCTGGTCGAGCTTTACGAAGAGTTCATCCTTGCAGAAATAGCAGCGGTCCGCATTGTTGGCGCGATAGCTGGGGTTTGCGAGTTCATCGGTGGCAATAAACTCGTGGGGGAAATGGAATTGGGAAACGCATTTCTCCGCTTCCGCGCGGTCGCGTGCGGAGTAGCTGGCGCTCAGAGCTGTGACCGCCAACATCCGCTCACCCATTGCATGATGCGCCGCATAGGCAAGGTAGGCGGAATCCACGCCGCCCGAATAGGCGACGATCAGCGAGGGCAGCGCGCTCAACTGCTCTTCTAACCTTTGTTGCTTTGCTTCCAGTTCGCTCATCGTCACAGCCACGCTTCTAGGATAGCGCGGTCTTACGAGTAGTGACAAGTGACAAGTGAAGAGTGACAAGCAGGAATCGGCTGCGGGCTAGCGGGAGGAGCCGGAAACTTCCAGCACCAGCACCCAGTCGCTCGCGCCACCGTGGTTGTTCCCGGGCGGGGTAAATTGCCTTGTTCCGGCGTTGGCGAAGGGTCCACCGGGCGTAGGGGTGTAAACTCCGTTGGTGGGATCAAACCACTTGGCATTGGCCGGCGCCTTCAGGCTCGCCATGTTGACGGTAATCGTCCGCGCCGTGGGCATGTAGGCCACCACGAATGAGCCATCAGGCGTTTTCGCGGCTGTGCAATAATCGCTCTGGCTGACCCGCGTTTGCAGGGTTCCGTAAGTTCCAAGCCCGGCGCTGACCACCGTGTGGTCCTGGTCCGGAACCAGATCCTGCCACGGCAAAGAGGTAAAAAACTCCTTCCAAATCGTTAGCTGCGCCACGCCGACCGTATCAAGATGGGATTCCCAACCGTCCGCGAAACTCCAGGTGTAGCGATTGCCGTAAAACTGACCTGCGCCCCCACTCAGCATCGTCCAGTATTCTTCGCGCCTGAGTACCGAGGGCGTACCAAAATCCGATGGGTCACCGACATCCTCCAGATCATAGTGCGCCTCAACCAAGTAGGCAGGCGCAACCGGCTTCTGATTGTAGCTATGCAACATTTGCATGTACGTCGGCGAGCACGTGTAGGTACTGTTCAGAGAAATGAGCGGCACCCACGTGGGGTCATCGAACGAAGAGCTGGTATGAACGTTGATCTCGACCGTCTGAAGGTGTCCTGGGTCCGTGGATTTGATTCCTTTTGCTACAGCCTGGACCAATGCATCATCCGTAGGGTTCTTCCAGCTATTGAAATCGTTGCCGTTCAACCAAGCAACGTTGGAGAAACCTTTGTAGCGACGGCCGAGATACTGTCCATAGGTGTATGCGCTGCTAAGGAGCTGTCAGGAAATAACCAGAACAAGTTGAAGTAGTTTTGTTTTATACTGGTGGTGATGAACCATCGTGACATTGAGCGCCGCTTCCGTTCTCTGGTACCCTTCCTGGACGAGCGGATGC
>JBKQVI010000416.1:0-6556 GCA_052139985.1 Terriglobia bacterium | reverse complement strand
ATCATGTTGTAAAGGATAAATGCGACTTACAACGTACTATGCATGTCTACATACTTAGGGCCAAAATCGCACTTAACCCCACAAGGCAACACAAGTTATCTCAAAAACTTAGAGGTGAACATCGGATTCAACCTGCCGGTATCCTACCACCCTGCCGCAAGGCCATCCGGACTGCGTCGTTCACACCGACCAGGCCACGGCATTGCCGATCCGGCCCTCACTCTTTTGAAATGACTAGATTTCCGACGACTCCGAGGAGCTCTCGTGCTGGTGCAGGTGATTGATCAGCCGGGATCGGACTGTGCGGATGTGCTCCGCCATCAGATTCGCTGCCCCGTCCCGTTTCCCCTGTTCCAGGGCTTTGAGGATATGAAGGTGTTGGCTCACGGAAGTATGGCTGGTGAGTTCAAACGTGCGACATCGGACGATCAGCATTTGATTGAACATGTTTTCCAGGATTTTCTTCAGGCGAGAGTTCGTGCATGCTTCCACCAGCGTCATGTGGAAGGCGGCATCCACACGAATGTAATTTGCTTTGTCATTCTCTTCCCGGAACTTCTTGGCCGACTCGACCGCCGCTCTCATGTGCCCCAGGACCTTCGCGTCCAGAACGGCATCCTTCACCACCAGAGTCTCCAGCGCTTCACGCAAGTCGAAGATTTCCTCGACATCCTGGATGGAGAGGTCCACCACAAAGGCGCCGCGCCGGGGAACAATGGTGATCAGCCCCTCCGATTCCAAACGATTCAGGGCTTCACGAACCGGGGATTTGCTGATTCCGAAACGCTCGGCAAAGTAGGTTTCGGTTAAGTGTTGCCGCCCGCCAAGTTTTCCCCGGATGATTTCATCGCGAATATATTTGAAGGCTTGTTGAGTTAGGTTTTCAGGGATTTTCAGGCCCAATATCCCTCTCCTGAGACCTCTGCGATTTGGATCCGCCTGGAGGTCGTCCGGCTGCGTATTATAATTCAAGCGAGAACCGGATGGCTGCGAAACTACGAACGATCAACGCCAGCAGATCAGTTTTAGGTCCGTCATCTCTTCTACCACAAAATGCGGCCCCTCACGCCCGATTCCACTTTTCTTAACTCCACCGTACGGCATATGATCGGCGCGGAAGGTGGGCACGTCGTTCACGATGACGCCCCCCACGCGCAACCGACGTGCCGCTTCAAATGCTCTTCCCAGGTCGCGCGTGCAGATGCCGGCCTGCAAACCGTACTCACTGGCATTCACTGCGGCAATAGCCTGCGGCAGATTCCGGTAGGGATGTAAGACCACCACCGGCCCAAAAACCTCTCGGCAGCAGACCTCAAGGTCAGGAGAGACATTCGTAAGAATGGTGGGTTCAATCGTCGTGTTTTGTCGCTTCGCTCCGGCGATCACCTGTGCTCCGCGGGAACGCGCGCGCTCAATCCACCCCTCCACGCGCTCCGCCTCGGCGAGCGAGATCAGCGAGGATATATCCGTGCTCTCATCGAGCGGGTGCCCGATCTTGAGCCTCTGTGTGGCAGCAACGAAACGCTCGGTGAAGGTCTTCGCAATGGATTCGTGAACGTAAATGTTCTGGACCGAGATGCAGACTTGTCCGGAATGCGAAAAGCTCCCGGTTACGACGCGAGGAATCAGCATATCCAGATCGCAGTCGGGCTCGAGGATGAGGGAGGAATTGGAGCCCAATTCCAGCGTGACGCGCCGGAGGCCCATTTGGGCGCGGATCTGTTCACCCACCGGAACGCTGCCTGTGAAGGTGATCATCGCCACCCGCAGATCGGCGATCATCGGCGGCCCTAATTTGCCTCCGGGTCCCGTAATGATGTTATAGGCGCCCGCCGGTGCACCCGCCTCCTGAATCAATCCGGCCAGACGCAGCGCACTGAGCGGAGTGTTGCCCGCAGGTTTGTGAACCACGCTGTTGCCTGCCGCGAATGCGGGGCCGATCTTATGCAAGGCAAGATTCAAGGGCACATTGAACGGTGTGATGGCGCCAATGACGCCCAAGGGTTCCCGCACGGTCATGGCCCAACGCCCTTTTCCGATGGGGGCCGCATCCATCGGAATCACTTCTCCACGCAGGTTGCGGGCGGCATCGGCGGAAGCAGTCAGCGTTTGCTGGCACCGGTCCACCTCGGTCCGCGCCTCGCGGATCGGCTTTCCGCTTTCATAGCAGACCAGCAGACTGAACTCCGCGGAATCGCGCTCCAAAAGACGCCGCATGCGTTCCAGGAGTTCGGCGCGCTCGTATAAGGTGAGCGCCGCCATCGCCGCCGCTCCCCCGTGGGCCGCGGTTACCGCCCGCTCGGCCGTCGCCGCATCGCCTTCATAGATTTCTCCCACCGGCGTGCCATCGTAGGGCAGGCGGATAGTGCGCGGCGTGCCCGTGCGCACCCACTCACCGCCGATCAACATGGGGAATTCTCTTTTTTCAATGGTCACTGTGGCCATCGGGCGTACTCCTTTTCTATTGGCTCGAGGCGATGTAAGCCTCAAGCCACGCAAATCTGCTCGCGCGCCGGTACAGGGAGAGTGATTCCCGCGTGAGGGACATACGCGATGCGCGCACGTGCTCCCAGCCTGCGCAGCTCCTGGGCAAGGGCATGTTGCGGGTCGGACGTAGGATGGAAGTGGCATTTCCGAACCAACGCGTCCGGAAGTTCGGAAACCAACAGGACTGTCACGCGCTCGCCCAATCGTGCCAGCCAAAAGGCCTTGTGAGCGCCCACGACAAATCCGGAACGGAGCTCACGTTCCATCTGATTGGCATTGGAGAACTTTTCCACCCATTCCTCGATCGCGGCGCTTCCGGTGCCGTCCGGGCATTCGGCAAAATAGATGAGTACGCCTCCGGTGCGCAAAGCTCGCGCGGCGTTTTCCATGCCCTTGTGCGCCTGGCGCAAATCGATATCGAGGGGGAAGCCTCCAGCGCTGGCCAAAACCAGGTCATAAGGCTGGTCGATCCGAATTCGACACATCCGATCGACGGTCTCGCACCCCGCTCGATGGGCGAGATCGTAATGCCCAGCCACCACCCTAACCCATCCGCCCGCGGGCGATAACACGACGTTCAACAGGAAATCCGGGTCGAACATTCGGCAAGCTTCCAGCAGGTCCTCGTGGGCGGGATTGCCCTCCAGAATTCCCGGACGGCAATTCGGATCAAGGATGAGTTGATGATTGAAGGTGGTGGTCTCCGCCCCCGCCACGCCCGGAACCAGGCTCTTGCGTCCTCCACTGTACCCGGCGATTTGATGGTAAATGATTTCCCCGGTAAGGATGACGCGGTCGGCTTCATACACTTGCCGGTTGATCCAAACCTCGTTGCCCCGCGTCGTCTGGCCCAGCGCCACGAGGTTTTCCCGATTGCGGCAATCATGATCATAGAGGGCAATCCGGCGCGCGACATCCTCACCAACGATGCGGCGTTGCTCTTCCGCCGACTGTTGCCGGTGAAGGCCGAGGGCGAAAACGATGAAAATATCCTGGTCGGGGATACCACAGGAATTCAATTCGTCGGTGATAACAGGAAGAAACACTTCGCTACGCACGAGGCGCGTGATGTCGTTGACCACAATCGCCACACGTTCACCGGGATGGACGATCTTCCGCAGTGGCGGAATGCCGATGGGGTCTGCGAGGGCAGCACGAATCGCGGAGACAGGGTCTTCGAGGGGAGGAAGCGATTCGGGCAGCAAGGTTTCGCAGGCGAGTTCGGGGGCGAGACGGAGGGTCCGCGACTCGGAGCCATAACGGAATGAGAATTCCTGAAGCTTACCCACGATTTGTCACTGCTGCAACTCGACCAGATGTTCAGCCGGCCTGATTTCATCCCCGATAAGCGGTGCAACGTATTTCCGATATTCCTGCGAAACAGCAGTCTGCTTGGGGAAATATCGTCGCGGCAAAACTCGTTCGCGTTCGCTCACCTTTGTCAGCGGAACCAACTCCAAACTTACGCGATACTTCTGCGTGTCCAATCGCCGCATCGCCACCATGGTGCCGGACTTGCCCGCCACCGCAGACTTTGCGGCGAAGCGGCCGATTTCATACGCTTCCCGCGCGTCCACCGAAGACCGGCAATGACTGCAAGCTCGACCGAGAATTCCGGGCTTTTCGCTCCGCGCCCGCACGTTCAGTTTCTCCGAAATCAAGGTCGCCAAATTAGCCGCTACCCCTCCCATCAAGGGCCGCCCCTTCGCATCCAGGTTGCTACCGTGCGAGGCGCTAACCATCTTCCCCGAAGCGTCTCGAAGCCCCTCCGCGACCACACCCACAACCCATCCCAGCTTTTTGAGAATCTGGTCCACTCGCTCGACAAACTCTATGGTACTAAAGGGATGCTCGGGCACATAAATGAAATGTGGTGGGTCGTCTTTGCGCTTTTGGGCCAAAATCGATGCGGCGGCGAGCCACCCGGTGTTTCGCCCCATCACCTCGACAATGGAAACCGGCGTGGGAAGGGCCCGTTGGTCAAGCCCGATGTCCCGTACCGCCGTGGCGACGAAGCGCGCCGCGCTCCCGAAACCAGGGCAATGATCGGTTTCGCAAAGGTCGTTGTCCATAGTTTTGGGAATGCCGATGGTGGTCAGCTCATAGCCCTGAGCGGTCGCCGAGCGTGCGATTCGCAAGGCTGTGCCCATCGAGCCATTTCCGCCCGTATAGAAAAAATGCCGGATGTCGTGGCGGTGAAAGAATTCGATAATGCGCTCGATGTGTTCGTCGGTAACTTCGCCGCGATAGCTTCCAATCATTGATCCCGGTTGAGTTGCCAGGCGTACGATTCGGGAAAGTGGCACACTCAGAAGGTCGGAAACCTCGCCATGCAGAAGTCCCGCCACTCCGCCGTGGGCTGCCCAAAGCCGCTGGAATAGGCGATGGCCCTCCCGCACCGTTCCCAATAGACTGGCGTTGAGGACTGCGGTCGGCCCCCCTCCGTGCGCGACGAGTGCTTGGGCTTTCGACAAACGGCGAACTCCTTCTCACTATACGATGCCAGGCGCGGATTGGGGATTCCGATTAAGTTCCGAGCGGCGCCCGCAAGCTTCGGACACTGGAGTAAGGCCGTGCGGCAAAACGAAGATCGTCACGAGGACATCAAGCACTGCGGTAGAGCTTGGTCATCACGAACTCATGGTGACCCAGGGCTTCAGCAGCGGTCAGCCGGCCATTACAAGTTCGCACGGTCAAGTTCATAAGTTCTTCGCCGGCCTGGTCCAGGGTCATTTCACCCGTCAAAATGCGCGACACATCCAAATCGATATGCTCGCTCATGGTCTTGCAGGTTAAAGGATTGCCTGAAATCTTGATAACCGGTTCAATCGGATTGCCAATAACGTTGCCTTGCCCCGTGGGAAAGAGATGGACCACCGCTCCGGATGCGGCCCACAAAGTGACTGCTTCAGCGGCGGCCGATGACGTGTCCATGAACCACAACCCTTTCCCAATGGGGGCCTCCGCGGGCTTCAGCACACCGACGTATTGGGCGTGCTTGCCGATCTTCTGAATATTCCCCATGGCCTTTTCTTCAATCGTCGTAAGGCCGCCGCGAATATTGCCCTTGGTGGGCTGGGACTCGGAAAGATCGTCGGTCTTGTGGCGATTGATGAAATCCTGATACTCCGTAAAGGTCTTCATAAACGCTTCGCCCACTTCCGGGGTGGCGGCACGCTTCTGGACGATGTGCTCGGCGCCGGTCAGTTCGGAGGTTTCACCGAATGAAGCAGTACCTCCGATCGCCACCACGCGATCCACCACGTGGCCGACGGTGGGGCAGGACGCCAGTCCGGTCGTCGTATCGGACTCGCCACACTTCACGGAGATGTAGACCTCATTGAGGGAACACTCTTCCCGCGCGAGTTCGGAAGCCCACTGGACATATTCCTGCGCCTTGCGGGATGCCGCCTCGATGGTCTTCAAGTCCCCATTGCGCTCAATGGAAAAACCGGTTACGGGCTTTCCGGTGCTTGCGATGCCATCGACGATCCGTCCCGTCCAACCTGGCTCGATCCCAATGACGATCACCGCCGCTACATTCGGATTCGCTCCGGTTCCGATCATGGTGCGGAAGAACAGTTCCAGGTCCTCGCCAAATTGGAGCCGTCCATAGGCATGGGGTAGAGGCAGGACCCCCTGGATAATATGGGCCACACCTTCGGTGGCCGCATTGGAAATATCATCGACTGCCAGGACCACAACATGGTTGCGGATCCCCACTCGCCCATTTTCCCGGCGGAAACCTCTGATTTTCGGAATCTCTCCCATCCTTACCACCTCTTGGTCTTCAGGTTGTGTACATGCACGTGTTGCCCGGTTTGAATATTCGCAACAACCTTCCCGATGTCCTCGCCGTATTTGATCACGGTGTCTCCCGGCTTGATCCACGCGGTGTTCTTGTCTCCCCCTAAAAAAGGCCAAGTAACGTTGATCGCGTATGTGGCCCGGCCGGTGCATATGCTTCGGCGTTTGGCAGGTGGGTCGCTCTCGACAGCGCAGGCGCGGGTGATCGATCCGGAGCGCAAAACTGAATTGCCGAGCGTTTGGGCCGGCGATCGGATCTTCT
>JBKQVI010000415.1:0-4079 GCA_052139985.1 Terriglobia bacterium | reverse complement strand
ATGCGGGCTGAAGAATCACTGTAGGTACGCCTGGGCGCGAAGCACCGCTAAGCACCGTAAAGCAATGAAATATCAGTCCAGATGCAGCCCAAGAATGAGGGAACGCACGCGCAACGTCTTAGGATAGCATTACGCGGGCCTCCGCCGCGAACACTATCTTTCGGATATAATGCTACCCGTAATCGTACAACTCAACACATCCGGAGGGCCGATGGACCCGGAACGTTCCGCCGCCAACCAGGGGATGAAGCCGACGAATGAACCCGGTGAGCCATCTCGTTCCGCCTCGCATCTCTTCCCCATCGTGGGGGTTGGCGCCTCGGCGGGCGGGCTGGAGGCTTTTACCGACCTGCTCAGCCATCTGCCCTTGGACACCGGAATGGGATTCGTCTTCATTCAGCACTTGGCGCCGCAGCACCAGAGCCTGCTAACCGAGGTGCTCTCGAGGGAGACGCGGCTCCCTATTGCTGAAGTTACCGACGGAATGCTAGTAGAGCCGAACCACGTCTATGTTATCCCGCCGAATACGAACATGGCCATCGTCGGCGGCACGCTGCGCCTGATTCCACGGGCATCCGGCGCCGGGAAGCAATTGCCCATCGATCACTTCCTCGAATCCCTGGCGGAGGAACGACGGAACAAAGCTATCGGTGTAATCCTGTCGGGCACCGCGTCGGACGGTACGCTGGGGCTGAAAGCGATCAAGGCGGAAGGCGGTTTCACCTTCGCGCAGGACGAGACGGCGAAGTACGGCAGCATGCCGAAGAGCGCGGTCGCCGCCGGCTATGTGGACTACGTCCTGCCCCCGCACGAGATCGCCAAGGAATTGGCACGGATCGGCTGCCATCCCTACCTAGCCCCCGCCCCGTCCACGGTTGCCGCACCGGCGCCACCCCTGCCAGAAGACGACCTCGGCAAGGTCTTTGTGTGGTTGCGAGCCGCTACCGTCGTCGATTTCAGCCATTACAAGAAGGCCACCATCATCCGCCGGATTAAACGCCGCATGGTGTTGCGCAACCTCGCCAGCCTGGCGGACTACGTGGGTAGCCTTCAGGATGACCGCGCGGAATTGGATGCGCTATACCGCGACATGCTGATTAACGTCACCAGCTTCTTTCGCGAGCCCGAGACTTTTGACGCCCTGCGGCTTGAAGTGCTGCCGCAACTCACGATCGACCGGCCGGCAGAGGCTCCTCTCCGCATCTGGGTGCCGGCGTGCTCGACGGGAGAAGAAGCCTACTCCATGGCCATCTGCGTCCTGGAGTTCCTGCACGAAATCAAGAGCCCCGCAGGACTTCAGGTTTTTGCCACCGACATCAGCGATCCGGCGTTGGATAAAGCGCGCAGCGGGAAATACACCGAGGGCGAGGTCAGCGAGGTAAGTCGCGAGCGTTTGGCGCGGTTTTTCGAGAGGACCCAGGGGGGCTACCAAGTCACCAAGCCGCTCCGCGATATGTGCATTTTCGCCAGACAGAACATTATCAACGACCCACCCTTTTCCCGGCTGGACCTCATCAGTTGCCGCAACCTGCTGATTTACCTCGACGGGTCGTTGCAGAAGAAGCTCATTCCGATCTTCCACTACGCGTTGCGGCCGAACGGATTCCTGGTTTTGGGGCGGTCGGAGGGCGCAAGCGAATTCTCCGACCTTTTTACGCTCGTCGATCGCAAGGGACGGATCTTCGCTAAAAGGCCCAAGGCTATGGAAGGACAGACCTATTCCAGCTTCAACGAGTGGTCTATGAACCCGCGGACCGTGGCCCTTCCCTTGCCCGACTCGCGCAACTTCGACTTGCAGAAAGAAGTCACGCGCACGCTGCTGAGCGAGTACACCCCCCCCGCGGTAGTCGTGAACAACGATCTGGAGATTGTTCAGTTCTACGGCCACACCGGCCCCTATCTCGACCCGGCGGCGGGGGCTGCCAGCCTCCACCTTCTCAAGATGGCGAGGGGCGGGTGGCCTGTCGATTTGCGCACCGCCCTTCATCAAGCCCAGGAGGGAAACAAAAGCGTCGTCAAAAATGGCATCCGCATCACCTCGGGCGACGTGACTCGCGAAATCGGAATCGAGGTCGTACCTCTGAAGGCGGACGAGCATAGCCGGCGCCATTTCCTCGTCCTCTTTCGAGAATCGCCGGCTCGCGAGGATATGCACGCCGCCGACAGCCGGGAAAAGGAGTCCGGCCGGTCGAGTGAACTTCTCGCGCTTACCCAGCAACTCGACCAGAGCAAGTCCGAGTTGCAGGACATGATCGAGCAGTTGGCGACGGCCAACGAAGAACTGCAAAGCACCAACGAGGAACTGGAAACGGCTAAGGAGGAATTACAAGCCAGCAACGAGGAACTGACTACGCTGAATGACGAGTTGCGGAACCGCAATCTGGAGCTTTCGCTCTCCAATAACGACCTCAACAATGTCATCGCCAATGTCAACATCCCCATCCTGATCCTGGGCAGCGACCTGCGGATCCGGCGCCTGAATCCGAGCGCGGAAGCTACCTTCAGCCTGATTCCGGCCGACGTGGGACGGCCGATCACGGATCTCCGCTCGACCCTCGATTTTCCGGGTCTCGAAGCTCTGGTTTCCGAGAGCATCCAGAACTCGGCCGTGAAGGAACAGGAGGTGCAGAACCGTCAAGGCCGCTGGCACTTCTTGCGGGTACGGCCCTATAAAACGGCCGACGACCGCGTCGAGGGCGCCGTCATCACCTTGGTCGATATCAACGCGGTGAAGGCCGAAGCCGCCGGAGCGCGCGGCTACGCGGAAGCGATCGTCGCCACCGTCCGCGATTCCGTTCTGGTACTCGATGCCAATTTGCGCGTGAAGGCTGCCAACCGAGCGTTTTACGAGACCTTTCAGTCGTCGCCGGAGACGATCCTGGAGCGCCCCCTACACGAGCTCGGAAATGGTCAATGGAATATTCCGCGCTTACTCGACCTGCTGCGCGACATCCTTCCCCGGCGGACGGAGGTCAGGGATTTTCGAGTTGATAGCGAGCTTCCCGGACTCGGGCACCGCACGATGCTGCTGAATGCGTTCCAGATGAGCCACGGCCTCGATGAATCCCTGACTCTGCTGGCGATTGACGATGTCACTGAACGCGAACGATCGATTGAGATCCTGAAAGAGCAGTCGCGGCTGATCGACCTCGCCCACGATGCCATTATTGTGCGCGATCCCAAATCGGCAGTGAAGTTGTGGAATCAGGGCGCTACCACGCTTTATGGCTGGACGAGTGAGGAAGCGGCCGGAAAGATCACGCATGATTTGCTCAAGACCCAGTTTCCGGAACCCTTCGAAGACGTAGCGCGCAAGCTCTTCGATCGCGGTGAGTGGTCAGGAGAGCTGGTTCACACGGCAAAGGACGGGAAAACCGTTACGGTGGCCAGCCGCCAGATCGTACAGCGGGACGACAAGGGCCGCCCGGTCGCGATACTTGAGATCAATCGGGATATTACCCAACACAAGCAGGCGGAAGCGTCCCTCCGTTCGAGTGAGGCCCAGCTTCGCGCACTCGTCACTTCGATGGATGATCTCGTGTTCGAGGTCGATCGACAGGGCCGGATCCTGAGCGCCTGGACCGGCGACCCGCAACTCGTCGCCCGATCGCAACAAGAGGGAGGCGTTCAATGTATCGAGGACTTTCTTCCCGCGCAATCGTCTCCTCCGCTGCGCGAAGCCTTGGCGCGCGTGGTCAAGATAAACAAGCCCGCGAGCGTTGAGTATGCGCTTGACCTGGGCGGCGCCCAACGCTGGTTCGCGGCTCGCATCAATCAAATCGTTGCGCCGGATAGCACCCGTAAGACTCTGTCCGTTCTGGTTCGCGAGATCACGCCCCGGAAGGAGGCCGAATTCGCGCTACAGCGGAGCGAGGAAAGATTCCGGTTGCTGGTGGAAGGAGTAAAAGACTACGCGATTTACGCGCTCGACACCCAGGGCCGGATCGTGAGCTGGAATAGCGGAGCGGAGCGGATCAAAGGCTACCGCCGCGACGAGATTCTCGGGAAGCATTTCTCCATTTTTTATTTGCCGAAGGATGTCGCCGCCGGGAATCCGGAAAGAGACCTGCAAATCGCCG
>JBKQVI010000414.1:0-24763 GCA_052139985.1 Terriglobia bacterium | reverse complement strand
CCCAACCCACAAAAGTCACTCCTCGGGCAGCCTTGAAGAAGTAAAAAGGTCGGAGTCCCGCTCTCAGAGGACGGCGGATAACAAAAATGCAAATCTCGGCGACCGTATCTCCGACAGGCTCCTAGCGGTCTAATTCTCTCCCTCGCCGCATGCCTGCTTCCAGCCATGGACGCGGGACTCCGTTTTCTTACTGGCTTTCCGCGGGGCGATTGAGCGCGCCCAAGTCCGCGAGTTGCTTTTCCACATCCGCCAGCGCGTTTTGGAGCATCTCCTGATACCGCGGGTGCCGGCTTGCCTGCATTTGTTGTTGTAGGTGAGCGCGAGCCAGCAGCAGTGTTTCCTTCTTGCGTAAGGCTGCGGCCACTTCCGGGGTCAAACGCTTTCTGGCGGCGTCCTCTTGCATTGACTGTGAAGATTCCATCTGCGACTCGACCGATTTGCTTTCCCAGCCTCTGGCCATTTCCCTCCCAGCCGATAGACTACTCGCTTCTGGGCAATTCGGCAATGATAACGGTGGAGGCAACCTTCGCCGGGCGGAAACGCTTTCGCATTTTCCACCAACTTGTTGGGGGGATGAAGGCTGTTTATCGGCCCTTTATGCGGGAGACGTCAGCTATCGGCGCAGATCAGGGAAATGACCTTGCCCAGCGCCTCTTGGAAAACTTTCGATGCGGGCAGAAGACTGAGGACGAGGAATCCCTCGGAGGGGAAATCGTAGAAGTGTCCGGGGTGCAGAGAGACGCCCGCCTGGGTGAGAAATTCGGCGGCCCACTCCTCAGAGCTATGCGTGGAAGGCGCCCGAAGAATAGCGTACCAGCCGCCTTCGACTTTTAACCTGCTCACGGGCAAGCCGCGGGTGAGCAGTTCATCGAGCTTGCGAAGATTGGCCTGCACTCGCTCCCGTATTTGCGATTGAATGCCGCGCCGCTGCGCAAGCCATGCGGGCGCAGCCAGAGCCACCGGTGCGCTGACGGAAAGGTAAGTATCGGCAATCACCTCCAGGCGCGCTTGGGCCTCGCTCCGCAATTCCGGTGGCCCACTCACCACAATCCATCCCAGCTTCATCTGCGGCAAGGCAGAGATTTTCGATAGCCCGCTCAGCGTGAAGGCGAGCGCTTCGGAGTTCTGCGCGTGTGTCACGATGCGGTCCACGTCCGCGCCGAAGCCGTAGTCGGCGAAGACTTCATCGGCGATGATGGCCGCGTCGTTTTGGCGGCAAATCTCAGTCATGCGGTCCAGTTCGTGGCGATGAAGGTAAGACCCGGTGGGATTGTTGGGGTGCACGACCAGCACGGCGCGGGTGCGTGAATCCCATCGCGCGGCGAGCGCCTCTAAATCCACTTGCCAACCATCGTCGTAGACCAGCGGGTAGGGGACCACCTCGACGTCGTTCAAGCCGCCGAGGAAATCGAATAGGGGGTAGCTCGGCTGCGGCGCCAGGATTTTGTCCCCCGGGTTGGCGAGCAGCCGAAACACAAACGAATAAGCTTCGCTGGTGCTGGCGGTAAGGAAGATTTGGTCCAGGTCAAGACAGACGCCGCGCTCGCGATAATACCCCGCCACCGCTTCCCGTGCTGTGGGCAATCCGCGCGGGTCCGGTTCATACGTGAGCGCGCGGGGATTGTGAAGCGGAGCGAGGATCTCCTCCGCATCGAGCGCGAAGCCGCAGCGTGTGGGGTTTGATTCCGTCAGGTCCAGGACCGGCAAGCCGCGCTCCCGGCGCTGGTGCAGCAGCTCCGATAGGCGATTGGGGGTTAGCGGCCAGTTGGTGCGGGATGAGAACATGGGAATAGGAGCCAGGAGCCAGGAACCAGGAGTCAGGAGCTAGAAGTTAGAAGCTAGGAGCTAGAAACTAGGAGTCAGAAGATGCGAGAGTCATTTGTCTAGCTCGACACCTGACACCTAACATTCCGCTCCTCGCTTCTAACTTCTTGCTTCCAGCTTCTCTCTTCTCCTCAACGTCTCGCGGCCGCGCCCGCCGTCCGAAGTTGGTGAGCGTAATTATGACAGACCAGGCTGCAGGAGTTGGTTGCGCGGTTGTAGGAGATGGGAGTTGCGCCGTTGGAGGCGACGACCCTGATATCAAAATTCACCAAGCGCTCGCCGGAAATGGTTCCCGATTGTGCGCCCATCCCGTGGGCTGTGTGGCACACCGAGCAGGAGAATCCGTCCTTAATGTGGCGGGCATGTTCGCTGAAGCTGGTGTTATTCACGATCTGCGTGAAGTCGTGGCACTTGGCACACAAGGCATAGGGGCCGCCGATCAGGCCGCCCTCGGCGCTGAGGTTCGGGTTGGGGAACAGGTTGGTAATGAGTTTGCCCGGAAGCGGCGCCTGGCTAAACTGATACTGGCGCTCCAGGATGTGCGCGAAAATTGATCCATGCGGGCCGCTCGGACCGGTCCCTCCGAATTCCCGATTGTCGTCGCTGTTGTGGCAGTCCGTACACAGGATGCGTGTGCCCATACTGCGTCCAAGCGTCCTGCCGTCAAGATTCAGCATGTTCGCACGGAGGCTGGGTTGGGGGTACGGGCTCGTTCGATCGTGGAACACCGGGTGGCTCGAGGTGGCAAGCGCGCTGAATTCCGGAATAACGTTCAGCGGGTCGCTGGCGGAAACCGCTCGCAGGGGCAAATAGCCAAAACTGAGGCTCGTTTTTTTGCCCGTGCTCGTGCCATGACAGCGCAAACAATTCTCGTATTGGTTGACGGCGGGATTGAGCACGGTTTTCCCGTCCGTGGCGCTGATCCCCGCGATCATGGCCTGCGAAGGACGGATGGCAGGCGCAGCGGGAAAGGTACCGACCCGATTGGGCGCGTGCGCATTGTGGCAGTCGGCGCAGGTCACGTGCATGTTTTGGTTCAACAGCACGGCCTCATTGGGAAGGTGTGGCGTGTTCCCCACCGAAAACGCATGACCGTATTTAGGCGCCACCATTTCGGCAAGAACGTTGGGGATGGCGGGAGAGATATTCGAGCTGCCGTTGTGGCAAACGAGGCACGTCTGGTCGTCAACTGCGCGCAGCAGCGAGTTCTGCCCCTGGGCGTTGTGCATCGCGTGGCACGACGAACAGCCATTCCTGGCCACGGTATCGTAAGACCCCAGGGATACCTGCGTCGATTTCGTGGTAGCACGGTTGGCAATCCCGGAGCTGGCGGGAAGGGATATCTGGGGCGCCACCCGGTTGGTCGCGGTCGAGTGGATGCTCGTGGTCCACCCTGCCAGCGGATTGGTATTGCTCACCGCAGCCCGGGCGGTAAGCTGCGATCCCGCGGCGATTGTCGCGTTATGGCTAACTTGGGTGCTGTCCAAACCCATCCCCGAGCCTCCCGTGGGCGTGGTGACGTGGCAGGCCGTGCACAGTGGACTGTTGGGGGCGGAGTTGTCGATCACCAGGAAATCCGTGTTCGTGGTGGTTTTCCAAGCGACGTTCTGCACGTGCGGATTGTGGCAGCTCCCGCACTGCACGTTCCCCTTGAAAAGATGCACGGCCCCCGTGGTATCGTCCGTCGAGGGTGGGTTGGCCGTCAACGACTTATACAGGTCCGGAGCAGCCTTCAAGGGAAGGGTGAAGTTGATGGGGTGCATCGTGGAGAGGTCGGTGCCATACACGTCGGTTGAATACATCTGGCCAGCCATGGATACCTTCCCGTAAGGGACCAACGTGCCGACCGCCACCGTGCCATCATGGCAGCTCAGGCACAGGGTGCTATTCGACCCCAGGGGCAGTGCGGGGACCGTCGTATTCGTCATGGTCCCACTGTAAAGCTTGTAGGACTGGACGTTAGAGAGTTTTTGGTCCCACAACGGAGTTTGGGCAAGGCCGGCGGCGCCATTCAAGCCGGAGTGCGGAGCATGGCAGTATAAGCAGGAGCCGCCAAGAGACCCCTTGATCGGCGACCCCATTCCCCCGGGTGACAGGTCGTGCATTCCGATCACATCGCCCTGCGCCTGCGCCAGCGCGGCCCCGGCGAGACCCAGAAGCGCCAGGAGAAGAAGTAGACAGTAGACGGTAGACGGTAGACGGCCCCGTATACTGAACTCCCCGTGTCTTGGTGTCATTGTACCGGTCATATTTTGCTGGCGCGAAGACGGTATAGGGCCTGCGCCCCTGTCTACCGTCTACCACATTCCGTTGACTGACTTTCCCGTTCTACTCGCCGTCTACCGTATGCCGTATTCCGTCTACTGCCTTTCCTGTTTGCCGTCTACCGTATTCCGTCTACGGGTTTTCCCGCCGCAAAGTACTGAAACACCTGCACCCGACGGTGGTAGGAATCCACCACAAACACGCGGTCCTGACGATCGATAAACAAGCCGGTGGGCAACTGAAACTCCCCGAACCCTGTACCTTTCCCACCGAAGTAATAGAGCAGCCGTCCTTGGCGGTCGAAGACCTGCACCAGCCCGCTCAGGCCCTCCACCACGTAGAGGTGTCCTTCGGAATCCACCCCGATTCCCTTGGGACGGAACATTTCGCCGATTCCGTCGCCGATCTGCCCGATGGCGTATTGGAACTTTCCGGAACGGTCCAGAACCTGCACGCGGAAGTTCATGGCGTCTACCACGTACAAGTCTTGGCCGGCCAGCCGCAATTCGGTAGGATAATGGAATTGTCCATTGCCTGTACCGGGCCCGCCGATCTTCTGCAAAATGTTGCCCTGCGCATCGAGCACCCAGACCTGGTTGCGCAGCGTGTCCGTTACATAAATCCGCTGGGTTTGGGAATCAACGGCGATTCCGGTGGCGCGCTTGAAATACCCTTCACCCTTAATACTGCCGATAACTTGCCGGAATTTTCCATTGGCGTCGAAGCAAAAGATTTTGCCCGAGGAGGAATCGGTCACATAGATGTTGTCGTCGGCATCCACGGCCACGCATTGTGGCGAAGTCAATCCATCCACGTCTTTGTCGCGCGAAATGAATTTGTATTTGTGCTGGGCGAAATCAAAGATGTGAATGCCGCCCGCGCCCGGGTCGGTCACAATAATGCGGCCCGCGGAATCGGTGACCACGCTGTAGGGGTCGATCAAAGCGTGATAATCGGGTTCGCCCGCCACCACATCCAGCAGGCGGCCCCAGAAGCGGGGCTTGCCTTTGACTTCCCGCTCGGAGCTGACGCTGCCTTCGTACAAAAGCTTGCGTCCGCCCGTGAGCTCCAGTTCGGGCAAGGTCGCGGGTCCCGCCGGTTGCCTTTTCGGCCGCGCCGCCGCCCCGCCGGGAAAAAGGCACAAACCACCAAGACACAAAGACACCAAGAAAAAGAAGGGATAGGGGAAAGCGGAGCGCTTTTTCCCGTCACCCCTATTCCTTGGTGTTTTGGTGCCTTGGTGGTTCATTATTTTTACCGACTGCCTGCTTCCCTTGGTGTCTTGGTGGTGAACCTTCAGAAGAAATTGAACCATCTCGAAACCCCCACAAAGAACGATCCTACCGTTGTGGGTGGGGCGCCGGTAACGCTGAATCCCTGCACCAGCCTGCTGTAACCCGATTGGAAGTCCAACTTGCGAAGGTGATACAACAAGATAACATACATGATCTGATTGTTGTTGTTCGAGAGCACGGAAGCACTGTTCGTTGAGCTGAGGGCCTTGGCGTAACTGGCGGACAGCGTCAGCCCTCGAAACGGGTTCGATCCGAGTCCCACCGAGTACGACTTTCCGGTGAAGAGCACCACGGCCGCCGAAGGTACGGCCGTCACGGGAATCGGCGTGGTCACGAGGCCCGTGGTGGCCAACAGCGCGTTCCCGCTCGAGTTCGAGTAGGAGCCCGTAAGGGTGAAGCGGGGCAGGGAAAGCGAGGTGGAGTAGTTCTGGCTGGTATTGGCGGTGCCGGGCTCGGCAGTCAGCAGGCTCCTCTGGCCGCCCGCGTAGGCCTCCCAAAACCACTTTCGGCGGAATCTGCGGCCCACGTTGCCGGTATAGTAATACCCTGAGGTCGTATAGTTAACCAGCAGGGTCTGGTTGTCCTGCGAGTAGGAGAAGCTGCCCGCGGCGGTCCAATGCTGGATCCGATGCTGGTAGTTGACGGAGGCGTTCACGCCCAGCAGACTTTGGTGAGTCGTAGTAAGGGAGGTCTGCGTCAATCCCAGCACGCCGTTGAACTGGCCGCCCAGCAGCGTGTTGGAATAGGTCGCGGTTCCGTTGTAAGAATTGGAGGCGAACGAAACCCCCATGAAAGTTTGTTGTTGGCGTTCCACGAACGCATTCAAATTGAGGTGCTGCTCCGGCATCTCGTAATTGGCAAGGCCGGTCAGGGTCATATCGTGCGATGAGAATTGCGTCCCGCTCTGCGGCGACACCACCCCGGCGGCCAGCAACGTGTTATAAAGCGTCCCGTTCAGGTTATCGGTGTAAAAGGCGTTCGCCCCCACATTTAGGTGAGTCGCCGGAGCGAAATTTACAGCGCTCGTCAGGGTGTCGATGGTCGTGTGGTAGTTTTCGGTGGAGGTGGTGTCGCCGTAAGTGCTGCCGATTTCAAGCCGTGTGGCGCCCGCGGAAAAGCTCCCACTCCATGGCAAGTTGTGTCCGACGCCGGCGAAAAACGAATTGGCGCCGGTATTGTCTTTCTGCGGCAGTTCCTCCGAGAGGAACTCCGGCGTGAGGCTCTGGGTACCCGTATGCTGATAGCCGCCATTCAGGTTGAAACCGTCAAGGCGATAAGCGGAAGTGGCCGAAAACGTGTCCGCGTGCAGCGTCCCCTGCGTATTCGCCCCGTAAACAGAGTAAGTGCTGTTGGCGTTCGTGAAATTGAGATTCAGAGTGGGGTAGTCCTTAACGTGCACACCCCAACCCAAACCCAGTATGTCGCTGTCCCCATGGGTGGTGTAGTTGGCGAGGCCTGGAATGCCGAAGTTCCCGGTGCTGTTGTAGACGGTGGAATAGCTCACCGAGGCGGGAAACTCGCTGCCGCCGAAGATCCTGGCGTTGGCGCTCACACCGCTGGCGGCGGTCAACGACTGAAACGTCGAGTTGAGCCGCGATTGGTTGTAAAAGGGCTGAACGTCGAAGGAAAGAAAGTTGGGATTGTAGTAGGAGCCGGACAAGTCGGCTACGCCCGCCCCGAAGATGCTATGGTCCGAACCGGCGACGTTGGAGGTGTCACTCGTGTATCCGACAGAAGCGGTGCCGTTCAGATTCATGCTGGCCTCGCCGGACTTCACCTGCGCCCAAGCACGCGGGACAAGCGCCAGGAGAAACACAGTGAAAATGACGGCATTTTTACTCACAGCTTATGCCCTTCCGCACGCCTTCTTCTTCCAAAGGCAAGCATTTGCCACCAGGACATCAAGGCACACAGAAATCAGTAAACGGAGTACGGTAGACGGGGGACAGGGCCGTGTGCCGTCTGCCCTCTCGCGTCTTGGTGGTTCATCCTTTCACGACTTTTCAATCTTGGCGTCCTTGCTCAGCTTCGTGGCGAGAGCTTGACGAAGTTGCTCAGTCTTCTGCTGCGCCAGTTGCTCGCGCAGTGAGTCCTTGATCGTCTCGAATTGCTGTATGCCGGCGGGAATGTGCGCGGTCAGCCGCAAAATGGTGTAGGCGCTCACATCCAGCTCGACGACGCCGCTCACCTGGCCGGGCTGCATCCCGAGCAGAGCCTTCACCACCGGCGGGGGGAGCTTCGAGAGGTCCACCGCCTTGTGGTCGCCCATCATTACGCGGAAGTCATCCTCCGAGATTTTTTGGGCCAGCAACCCAAAGGCCTCGTAACTCTTGGCCGCTTGAGCTTGGGCTCGGGCATCTTCCGCGCGCTGGCGCGCTTCCTTCACCTGGGCGGCGGTGGCGTTCCGGGGAGGCAGGAAGGTAATGCTCTGGAACGCAAAGGATTCCGGGACGTGGAAGCTCTCGGGATGCTGGTCGTAGTAAGCCTTCGCCTCGGCCACCGTCACCGGCGCCTTATCCGTCACCTCCTCCTTCAGAAATTTGTCGATGAGCAACGACCGCTCCACCTTCGCCTGAAGCAGCTTTTGCGAACCATGGAACTCCTCCTGGACGAACTGCTGATATTCCTGCGGGGAATTAAACTGGCGGCGGAACTCTGCCTGGGCGTGCGCCAGTTGAGCGGGCGGCACGGTCATGTGGCGCCGCTCGGCCTCCTGATATACCAACTCCTCGAAGATCATCATCTTCATCGCGCCCGCGCGGATATCCGCTTCCATGGCCTTGGGGAATCCGTTGTGGACGCGCGCATAGGGGAAGATCGTGTACATTTCGCGGAGCAGGTCGCGGTCCGTCAGCACCGCACCGTTCACCCGTACCAGGGTCCGGCCCACCGGCCGGAATGTCGCGGTGTCGCTAAATGCATCCGGCACGGAGCTCGGGGTGTGGGAAGGAACCTGGGCCGAGGCTGAGCACACCGCCAAGAGACTTAGACACAAAGAAAAACAAAAGGCACGTAACGCCAGGCTCGTCTTCCAGCCTTGCGGCTTTTCCATTCCTTTTGGGGGGAATGTGGAAATGCCGCAGAGCCCGCCCCGGGCCTCTCGAAGGGGCCGTAAAGCGCGCCCTGCGCCACCCGCTTGGGAAATAGCCATTCGCATTTTCACGCTCATAACTCCACTCCTCAATCACGCGGCGTGGCAGGGGCATCCCGCCCATGGCAATGATGAGAGCTGCGGCAAAGTCCGGCGGGCTTCGAACAGGCCCGCCCTCTGCCGCCGGGCGCCCTTCCCCCGGGAGAGGGCTGTGATTTTGATTTCCGTCCCCCTCCCTTGCAATCACGCCATTGCCAGACTTCACTCGCCCCGACAGCCCAGGAAGAGAGAAGTTACTCTTCCTGAGCAAACGTCCGCAAAAACAGACTAATAGGTCGGGATATTCATCAAGCCTTCGATTTCGTTCGAATTGCCGCCGTGGCAGTTGCGGCAGAACTGTGCGACGGAGTTGCCACCGTTGTACGGGTTGTAATAGCCTTTGATGAACATCATGGTTGTATAGTTAACGCCTGCGACGGACCAAACGGTCATGCTGTGCTGATTGTGGCAGGTGGTGCAGGTAACCCCGTTGACCGTCGTGCTGCCATCGAAGCTCGCCAGCGGGTTTCCCGAAGTGTTATAGCCCCACGTAACTCCAGTGGTACAAGTGACTCCTGTTCCCCCGCCGCAGCCGGCAACGGTTTCCCCATTCCAGAACGAAGAAGGATTGTTGATGAGGAACTGTTTGGAAGCTGTGCCGTTCATGTAAATCGGTTGAGCGGTGTTGCCGCCGCCGGTGCAGTCCCAGTTGTGCGCGCCGCCGCAACTGACGTTGGCGAGCGGCCCCACCGGGTGGTCGTTCGTTAACACACCGGCACTGTCACCCGCCTGTACGCCCAGCAGCGTGGGAGCGTTCCCGCCCACGATGGGCAGGGTTTCAACGGTCTTGCCTTTCATCATGGCCACTTGCGCGAGGTTGCCGTCGTGGCAACTCAGGCAGAGAAGGATGATGGCGTCGCCCTTCGAGATGCTGACGGCGCCAGCAGAGGGCAACGTGACGGCATAGGTCCCGGCGAAAGTAAATGTTTTGCCGTAATAGGGAACGAGGTTCTGGCCCCACAGAGCGGGTTGGCCGTTATAGGTGTCTCCGGAATACACCCCGTTGCCGGCCGCGCCGCTGTGCGGAGCGTGGCACATGACGCAACCCCGGCCGTAGCCGTTGTGCGCCCCCAGTTCGTCTCCCTGAAAGAGCACGGGCGGCGTGTTGGTGCCGGGCGTGCCTGTGCCGGAAATAATCTGGGCCATGGCCGCCACCGAGGCGGCAAGAACCATAACTATTAGTAGGCTGAGTTTCTTCATTTTAGTCTTGGTGACCTCCTATTCGATTTTTAGTGCTTGGCTGCTCCGGGCTTTAACCCGGGGCACGTTTTTGGCTATCCCACGATAACCGAAACTTGTGGCAGCGCTAGGGCGCTGCGGACTCCTTGCCGGCCGCCACATTGGGCTTGCCTTCGGGCGCGGGCGGCTTCTGCTCCGGCGCTGCTCCGGCAGGCTGGGTAGTGTTCGAATCTTGCCGGCTGGAAGGCGGCGTTACGGCCGATTTCTGCTGCGTGGCTTCCCGGCGCGCCTTCTCGGCGGCGGCCTCGGCGTCGGTGACGTAACGGAAAATCTGCACCCGGCCGGGATAGGTTTCCGAAACGACCACCTGATTGGACGGGCCAATGGCGATTCCCCACGGGCCCAGGAACTGGCCCGGATATTCTCCCTGCCCGCCGAAGTAAATCAGCAGACGGCCTTGCCGATCGAAGACCTTCACCATGTTCTCGGACGCATCGACCACCCAGATGTGGCCGTCGCAATCGATGGCAATCCCTTTGGGCCGCTCAAATTGCCCGGGACCATCGCCGTTCTGGCCGAAAGTGCCGATGAACCTGCCGTCGGCGTCGAAGCTCTCGACACGGTCGTTGAAGGTGTCGGTGATGTAAACGTTGCCATCCTTGTCCACGGCCACACCCTCAGGAAGGGAGAAAGCTCCCGGTTCCGTTTGGTTGTGCTTCCGGCTCGGTTTGCCGATCTGGCGCAATAGCTTGTAAGTGTCGGCATCGAAGACGTCCACACAGTCGTTGCCGGTGTCGGCCACATAAACGAAACGGTTCTCCCGGTCGATGGCCACTCCCCCGGGACGGACCAACACCTCCGCTCCGAATGCCGCTTCCTGCTCGTGCTTGGGGCTGAAGACCGCAACGCGGTGCAGCCTGGAGTCCGCAACAAAGAGGCGGTCGTCGTCGTCCAGCGCCAGGCCCGTAATCAGGCCGAAGTTCGCTTGCCGGCCGTTGCCGATCAACTCGACATGGGCTTTGTCCTTCGGATTAAAGATGAACACCGCAGCCACGCCCTGGTCTGCCGCATAGATCAAGCCCTTCGAATCCACTCCCACTCCATAGGGCCGCATCAGTTCGAAGGGGAGATTGTTAAGTTGGATCTGGTCGGCCGGCAGCGTGCCCGCCAGACGGTCCATCCAGGTTTTCTTCCGCGCCTTTTTTGTGTAGAGGCTGGGGTCGAGCTTCTCGCCTGTGTAAATGTCCTGGAAGGCGATGCGCGGGATCGCGGGCGGGCCCGGCCATACAATCTTGCTGATATCGAAATAGCCGACGTGGGTCCCGTTCGCGGGATTCGCAGGGGCCGCCGGAGGCGGGGTTTGGTCTTTCGTCTGGCCGGCAGGGAGTGCCGCCGGCAAAGCCAGCAGCACAAAACCCATCAACCACAAAGACACGGCGCGGCCCTGCCGCAACCAAACGGGTCGCGAGTGACGAGTGGCAAGTGCCGAGTGACAAGCAAGAAAATCGTCGCAAGCGGCGAAAAAGTTCGGGGGTAGTGGTGCGGAGACACAAAGCTTACACTTTGGTCGCTGCTCGTCTGCGGTGCGGCGCCCATCCGGCCCATTCCTTAACACGTTATTTCCCTCCCCTCGCCACTAACCACCGCTCTATTTCCCCACCATCCGAACGTCCGAAAGGTTTGACGGATTATTGTGGCAGGTTATGCAAAAACTCATATTATCTTTCTGGTCTTTCACCAGCAGCCCCGGCTCATTCCCCGAGTGCGGCTGATGACAGGTAAGACAGTTCATCTTAAACACGGCGTTGGTCTTTGGAATCACCGCGTCGCCCACCGGGTGGTTCGCAGTCGGGTGTCCGAGGCCGTATTTGACGGGCAAAATGGCCACCTGTGCGAAGTAATTCTGTGGCAGTTCCACTTTGCCATTGAAGATCGTCACCAAAGGCGCGCCTTGCACTTTCTGCGGGCTGGCGTCGGGGCCGTGGCACTCCAGGCAAAGCGCATTCACACTTTTCGCCCGCAGCAGATGGGCATCGTCGCCGCCATGCGGCTCGTGGCAGGTGGCGCAGCCTTGTACGAAGGCCGGCTGGTGCAGGTGCCTTTTCTTCGATTCCTCGGCTTGGTCGGCGTGGCACGGCAGACACACCGCCACGGGGCCGGGCTGCAAGAAGCCCGGGGAACTGCCGCCGTGCGGGTTATGGCAATCCGTGCAGTCGCCCGAGGCTCCCTGATGCTGCACCTTGGCCGATGCGATCTGCTTCACCACATCTTCGTGGCAGGTCACGCACACGGACTTCACATCCTTCTGCGTCAGCACTACCTTCCCGCTCGCGGCAGGCAGATGGCAGGTGTCGCACTGCTTGCCTGCAAACGGATCGTGCAGGAACGCCTGCATCAGCTTGGGCGACTTGGACTGGTGCGGATCGTGGCACTGAAGGCAATCGGCCTTCTCGATGGGCTGGTTCTGGTGAGCCTTTGCCATCGCCGCATCTTTCGCGTCGTGACAGTCGAGGCATAAGGCCGGCGCGTCTTTGGTGAGGTGGTGGGCGAATTCGCGTTGCGCAGGGTCGCCTGATTTGTGAATGGTGTGGCAGGTGTCGCAACCCATGTCGAGCGCGGCGTGGCGGCTGCCTCCCTTGGGGACGTCCACGCCCGTGTTGTGACAAGTCAAACAGAGGTTGTCTTGCTTCGTCGCTCCGGTCATCGGCTGCAATAACTCGTTCTTGTTGTCCGATGCGTGTGGATTGTGGCACTTGAGGCAATCGCGGACATTCGGGGGGTGGACTTGCCCTTTGGTATCGGCAGCCTTCAGGGTGGCGTGGCAGGTGAGGCAAAGGTCCAGAGGAGTGGCGGTGATGAGCTTCACGCGGGTGATGTCTCGGTTCACTCGAACTTCGTGGCAACTCAGACAGCCGCTCTTCATGGCGGAGTGTACAAACTTTCCTTTTGATTTATCGCTATGGCACTCCAGGCACTTCGCCGCGTCCACCTTCGGGTCGAGCGCCGGATGCTGCGCCGCTCCTAACCAAGGGGTGGCGAGGCCGAGCGCCAGGGCGAACATCACGACCCGCCTCATTCCTGCCCCCCAGGAAATGGGCCATGAAGCTCGGGGACATTGCGCGTTCCGCCGGTCGTGCTTAGGAAATCAGCGGGGTGTCCGACGAAGAGATTCCTGGCCGCGCCTCGAACACTTTCCAATGCCGATGCCGGGTGGAAGACGAAGTGAGGTCCGACGGAGAGACCTTTGGGTGCGCAAAGGCTTGCCGCCGCCTTGGGCAGCAGGCGCTCCGTCTGGCAAGAGCGGGCGAAGTGGGACAAGAGCCGGTTGGACTCCGCGTGGCGCCGGTCGAGAGGCTGCTGATGAGGCTGCTCGATGGGTTGCTCACGGGGATGCGCATGGGGTTGCTCAAGGCACCGCTTGTGCCGCTGCTCGCGTGGCTGATTGAGGCGTTGCTCAAGGTACCAGTTAAGAGGCCGCTCAAGCCACAGCTCAACGGGCTGCGAAAGGAACTGGGCAGACTTATTGTCGCTAACCGGACGGCTGGAATTAGCGACAGAGAGTCTGTTAATCTTCGATCCCCGAGTTGCCGATAGGACGAAGTGGGGTGCTGTTTTTTTCTTGGACCCGTCCACGACCCGAATTGCGACAGAAATGTTATTTGATGGCATTGCTGAGAAACCCCACCGGGCAGAGGGTAGGTAGCAAGCTCTTCGCCAAAGATGTGAATACTTTGTCGGTGCGTGCCGGAAGAAATAGTTAATTTTCTATACTTTCCAGCTAGCACGTTTTTCAGTATCCGCGCACTGTGGTGTTTTACAGCACGGTGCGTTAATTTGCACAACGGCCCTGTATTCTAATGCGGTTACTCACCTAGAGCAACCATAAAGGTAAGATATCGAACCCTTATTGAACTCAGCAATACCCCCCGGTACCCATTGTTAAACAATGGCGGGGATTCGTGGTTTATCCACGATGGGTGTCTCGGAGTTTGCCATCACGCCGGTTCGGAAGTTATGACTTCGCGCATTCGGCGCACGGCCTGGGGAATCTCCGCGGCCGTCGTGCTGCCAAACCCCAAAATGAAGCCTTGGTGAGATGCCGGTCCTAAATAAGAGGGTGAGAGTGGCCAAAGCCAAAGTTTCTGGCGGGCGGCGCGCTCGGAAAGCACAAGGTCTCCGTATCCCCTGGGCAGAGTTACGGTTAAGTGCAAGCCCGCCTCCGCGCCGTGCAGTTCGAGCAGGGTACCGAATTCTCCCCGAAGACAGTCAACCAGGACTCGCCGGCGTTCGCTGTAAGCCATCCGCATTCTCCGCAGATGACGCAAGAAATGTCCTTCGCCGATAAAGTCGGCGAGCACGGCCTGATAGAGATGTGGCGGGCTGACGTCCATGGCATGGCGGGTGGCGACAAAGGCATCGACAAGTCCGGTGGGAATGACCAGATAGCCGACGCGCAGCGACGGAAACAGAACCTTACTAAAGGTCCCGATGTAGATCACCCGCGACGTCTGGTCGAGTCCTTGCAGCGATGCCAACGGATTATGGTCGTAGCGATACTCGCTGTCATAGTCGTCTTCGACAACCCACGCCCCCGAACTTTGCGCCCAGTCGAGCAATTGCAGGCGCCGCGCCGCGCTCATCGTGGCCCCGAGCGGATACTGGTGTGACGGAGCGGCATACACGGCGCGCGCTTTGTGGCATTGTTGGATTCCCGCCGCCACGTTCAGCCCTTCGCCATCGACGGGAACCGGCACCAACTTGCAACCTGCCGCGACGAGGATCTGCCGCGCCAGCCAATACCCCGGTTCCTCGACCCAGACCGGACTTCCCACCTCCAGCACCACTCGAGTGGTGATGTCCAGCGCCTGCTGAGACCCGCTGACGATCATGATCTGCTCGGTCTCACACCGCACCGCGCGCGCCGCCCGCAAATAGGTGGCAATGGCTTCGCGCAGATCGATGAGGCCCATCGGATCGCCGTAACCGAGTCCGCTGGGACGCAAGCTCCGGCAGTAGCGAGCGATCAGCTTTGTCCACACCGCAAACGGAAAAGCGTCAACAGCCGGTTGACTTACGCTGAACGCCCCCTGGCCTCGCATCCAAGCATGGCGCTCGTAGCGCGGAAGCAGCGAAGCGCGGTCCGCAATCGGTGCAGGCCGAGGCGCCGCCGCAAACCGGGTGTGGGGACGCTCGGACGGAACCGCTTGGTCGGGAACGGAAGAGCACACGAATGTTCCCGCGCCCACGCGGCTTTCGAAGTAGCCCTCCGCCAGTAGTTGCGCATAGGCATTCAGAGCGGGGATGCGAGAGATTCTCAGCTCCAAAGCCAGCGCGCGAGTGGAGGGAATGCGTTGGCCGGCACGCAGATTGCGAGCCACGATCGCCGTGCGGAACGCCTCATAGATTTGTGACTGCAGCGGCGTGCCGACATGGCGATCGATGGAAATAAGAGGCCATAACCCGTTGGCTGCCTTCTTCATCGTCGAATCATAGTGGTCATAAGCAGATCGGCTCAAGTGGTTATTGCCCCCCGACCACTCTGTGCGGGAAACTTCAGTGTGAAATGCGCACAGCCGATAGCGGTTTCGAGCAACTGACTGGTGTCTACGCAGCGGCGGCAATTGCGGTTCTGGGAATTCCGGGGCCGCTGTTTTGGCCGTACTTCGCCGGTGCGATGGTCCTGGCCATCGGCTTACCGATCATCTTGATAAAGGAAGTGCCGCAGGCGCATGGTCTGGACAAGATCCTGCCCTTTGGCCGATTGTTCTACACGGTCCCCATGGCCGTCTTTGCAGCGCAGCACTTTACGGCCACGCGGTTCATCGTGTTCATCGTGCCCGCGTCGATTCCGGCGCATCGATTTTGGGTGCTTCTGGTAGGGGTCGCGCTCTTTGCCGCGGCGCTCGCCATCATGGTGAAGAGAGTGGCGCTTGTGGCCGCCACGCTTCTGGGAATCATGCTCTTACTGTTTGTGGTGCTCATCCACATCCCCAACGTGGTGGCCAACCCCGGCGATCGATTCGCGTGGGCGGTGGCGTTGCGAGATATTGCCTTTAGTGGCGGCGCATTTGCTTTCGCGGGGACGCAGGCCAGGGCGAGCCACGCCGAAGGTGTGCCGTGGCTCGTAACCATTGGGCGCTTCTTCAACGCCGTACCCGCAGTGTTCTTCAGCGTGGAGCACTTTCTGCACCCCGAATACATCCCCGGCGTTCCCCTCGACAAGGTGACGCTCGCCTGGGTTCCCGGGCGAATCCTCTGGTCCTACATTGTCGGCGCCGTTCTGTTTGCTGCCGGGGCAAGCATCATGCTGATGAAGAAAGCGCGGTTGGCCGCAACCTGTTTGGGAGTCGTAATCTTTCTCCTCACAATGTTTGTTTATCTCCCCACCCTGGTTGCCCGCCCGTCCGACATCGCGAACGAACTGAACTATTTTGTGGATACCCTGCTCTTCAGCGGGGCCGCACTGCTTCTGGCGGACGCCCTGCCCAAAGAAGATTGCTCGCAAACACCCGCGCTGTCCTGATTCACGCGTGGTGCAGCCATGTAGCGCGCGGAGTTTCTCCATTTTCTAAGGCACAAATCATCCGGGGCTACTGCGAATGTTACCGCAGCGGACCGGAGGGGCCAGTTCCCGCAACCGCTTCTACTCGTAGCCGGGTAGTGTCTAATTTGGACGTACCGCCGCCCTTTAGGGCGGCACATTCCAGGCTCAAGCCCGGCGCTACATCCGAAATTGGGAGACCACCCGCAGCCGACGGTTCGACCCGTGTTTGTCGGGTCCGCACTATAATGGGTTGATGATAAGAAACCGTTCAGTGCCAGCCGATGTTGTCCTGCCGCACATTACCTATCAGAATGTCGCAAATGCGCTCGTTTGGCTGACGAAAGCATTCGGTTTCATCGAGCACTTCCGTTACGGCGAACCAGGCGGGAGGGTTGACGGCGCGCAGATGCATCTCGGCGATGCCTGGATCATGCTCAATAGCGCCAGGCCTGGGTCCGCCAGCCCCGCGCAGATCGGGTACCAAACTCAGAGCCTTACAGTCTTCGTCGAAGACGTTGACGCGCACTTTGAACGAGCAAAGTCGGCAGGAGCTAAGATCGTGGAGGATCTGCACGAGACCGAATACGGCGAACGGCAGTACGGAGTGAAAGACCTCGAAGGCCATCACTGGCTCTTCTCGCGGCACGCTCGGGATGTAAGCCCGGAGGAATGGGGCGCCACGATAGCGGGCGAGTGAGCAGGCTTGAGGGAAACGCCGCCCATCAGATCGGTAGAAGCCGCGACATCGCGGGTGACGCCGACATTGCCCTTCACGTCGGAACCCTTATCAATCTCTCCCAAGACTCCTTACGTGTCTAGGCCCTTGTCGATCACGAAGCGGATCAACCGGCGACTACATCCACGCCAATGCGCGCCGCGCGCGGAGCCGCATCAATAAATCGACCAGACGCCCGGAGTGGCCACCTCGAGGAGATGGCGGTCTGGATCGCGGAAATAGAGGCTCTGGCCGCCCAATTCCCACGTCCGTTTCTCTTCCACCGGGATTCCGTTCTCCGCCAGCCAGGCTTCCCAACCCGCCAATTCCGAGGAAGAGATAGCGAAAGCTAGATGCAGTTGACCGTTACCGTCGTGAGGAGAGGAAATTGAGCATGAGCCGCCCTTCTTGAACAACAGCAACACTTGGCGGCTGCCGGCTTGCATGGCGCAACCCCGCCCGGCGAAGTCGCCAATGACCGGGAAACCGAAGATTCTCTCGTAAAACTGGGCCGAACGGGCCACATCGGCAACGTACAACGCAGACTCCAGAATTCCTTCGGTTCTCGGATGCATGTTGAACCTCCTGTGAATTGCGCCACGGATTTTGACGCCGTAATTCTCTGGCGCAGTGCGATCCCTTTGAACAGACTTCGTTCCGCCGTCGCTTCAGCGATTGTAGTATCGCGCTAGTGGCGTCTCAGTTTGAATTTGTAGCGGCGAGCTTACCTCGCCATATGGCGGCGTAAAGCCACCTCTACCTCAAACTGAGATGCACCGCGCTACCGGCAGACTCAAAGCATGGGTGAGAGCCGTGTTAAACTCGGACTAAGTTGGATCAACGCGGTCAGGCCGCTTCGAACTCACCAACTCCACCAAGAGAGTGCCGCGTTACGCTGCACGTGGCTTGCATGAATCCGGATTACCGTGGGCAGGTCCACCCGGCCCCCCGAAGTGATATAGCCTGCCGGCTAAACAGGCTGCGGAAAGGCTTTACGAACACGAAATGACGAACAGCCGCAGGTGAACGCAAACGGCGTACGCTACCCGCTACTGGAGTTGTAGGGCCGCAAAGCGTTCGGCCTGCGGGCGAGCACCGGGGGAATATCTCGTGGGACGGCCATCGCGGCCGTAACTTCGCGCGGGCCAAAGACCCCTGCTACATCGATTCAGATATAGCGCTGGCTTCCAGTTGGCACCGAGCAGCCAAGATCGCGGCGCTACGTCCAGCTCAGGAGAGCACCCCGTTGAAAGCGCCCCGTCGGAAGCTTGCTCTCGATGGTAATTGCCGTTAGTATATCTTCCACAACAGGGCATCGACTGTCATGGACCACTGAGGAGAGATGAGCGGCACAACCGTCTCCCGCTACGCATTCTCGAGAAGCTTAGGGCGGAGGAATGGGTGTCGTCCACAGGGCCGAGGACATCAAGCTTCACCTCTTCGTTGCGCTCAAATTCCCGCCGGCTGGTTGTGCCCAAGAAGGCAAAATAACGACTGGAGGTCAAACCTATGGGAACTTTTAAGCCTGATCCGAACAGCCAATATCATCGTACAAAAACCGAGGGCCGTACCTTGAGGGTTGTTTTCATCCCTTGGCAGGAAGCGTCTGACGAAGCCAAGGAATGGAAAGGCAAGACCGAGCAATGGAATGCGACGAAGCCCAACAAGTTCAAGATCGTCTACTTCGACCCTCGTACACACGACAACGCCCACCTTCTCGCGGCGAACGGCGATCATAAAGCCGTCATCTATATTCGAGGTCACGGCAGCCCGGGCGCTAATTCACTAAAGGCCGTTGTCGGGGACGAGCAACGCTCACTCGCGATCACCGACGTGTGCCAGCGGCTGATCGATATGGGTTTAAAACCCGCTTTCTCCGGCGCCATCAAGTTTCACTCTTGCTATAGCGGCACGATCTACACGGCCCAGGAATTCACGAAGTCCCACACGGCAGCGACGCAAACCCTAGAGAAGGCCCGCAACCAAAAGGCCCGTGCCCTTGTCGAACTGCCAGTGGAGATCGCGGAGGTGAAAAGAAATCTAGCCAGTGCCCGAGCTGAACTTGCCGAGGAACAAGCCAAATATTTCTGGTCCCGTGACAGCAAGAAAGTGACAGAACTTACTCAAGCTGTCGCCCGCCGCGAGGGTCGCGTGGAGGACTTAGAACAGAAGTCGGATCAGCGCGGCGCCGACGCGTATATTCGGGAGCGAGAGCTTCGCGTGCCCACGGGCAGCTCTATTGCGGCACAAGGTGCTGCCTACCTGCGCAGTCAAGGCTTTAACAATTGTTCGTTCTTCGGGTACTTGGGGCCAATGGAATCGCTTTACTCAATGGACGAGTCTTCTGTGGACCAGAAAGAAATGCACAAGTTCGTAAGCTTGGTGGGGCTGGCCGACCCGCCTGAACAAGTAGCCGAGCTTTTGAGCGGCGGCGCGAATGCCAAGGCCGTCAGGGCGTCCGTAGTCCGGGTGAAAATAGTTTGAAAACGTCCCCTCGAGCGCGGGAATCGAGAAGAGTGCGGGTGTGGTGAGCATGGTTGCACTTTGGCCGCCCGAGCGCGCTGAAGCTTCTTCAGGAATTCATCGCGTTCGGCGCGGGCCCGGCTCGCGAGGCTGGCGTAGACCCCCGCCTTCGGGAGTGTGCGAACCCCAGATGCCGAGCTTCGCTCGCACGTGCAAATCCGCGCCGACGATCTGGAATGCGCACTTTTGGGGACTCTCTTCGCACGTTGGGCTGCCTGAGTTGAACGCGATTCGGCCCTACACGGCACGATGGCAAATCACCAAAGGTGGTAATAGCCGTCGCGACGCGCCAGTTCCACAGGAAGGCCAAACAGCTCGGTAAGTCGTTCAGTGGTTAGAAGCTCGCTTTTGGCGCCATCGGCAAAGACGCGGCCGTGGCGCAGCAGGACCACGCGCTTAATTTCCGGGAGAATGTCGGGGAGATAATGCGTCACCATCAGGATTCCCGTGCCCGCTTGCGCTAATCTGCGGAGAATGTCGCGGAGTTCCAGGGCGGCGCGAAAATCCAGGCTATTACTCGGCTCATCCAGCAACAGCGCCAGCGGATCGTGCACCAAGGCGCGGCCGATGAGCAGACGATGCGCTTCGCCCGATGACATGCCGGTCATCTCACGATCGGCCAGATGCCCCGCCTCCAGAAGGTCCAGCACCACGTTGGTCTTTTCGATCATCGCTGCGGTGACTTCGTGATAAGGCTGAACGCCGATGCTGCTGAAGAAACCGGAGAGCACCATCTCGCGGCCCGTGATCTCTCGCGTGCAGCGCTGCATCAACTCGCTGGAAACAATTCCCAACAGCGGGCGCAGCTCGAAAATGTTCCAGGTGTCGCGCCCCAGGATGGTCAGAGACGACTCGGGCTCTCGCAGCGGATAGCACTCGCGCGTGATGGTCTTGATCAGCGTCGATTTGCCGCATCCGTTCGGCCCCAGAATCGCGACGTGCTCTCCCGCGCCGATCGTCAGCGTAATGTCGTCGAGCACTCGTTTGCCGCCCAGCACGACGGAAACATGTTGGAAATCCAGCAGCGCGGGACCTTGGGTGGGATTCACTGATTCTCTACTCGCTATTTCATAGCGTCTAGAAGTATACACGACGCGAAAAGAGGCCAATTCCCAGACTTCTTCGCGGCAAGCGAAGAGTTTGTGGCACGGGCTTCCAGCCCGTGATCGGACACGGCCAAGATGGCCCTGCCACTCTTGGGTTGCGGCACTGCCGCGCTGTGGTTAGATCCTTCGCGCCGCTTACGGCGCGCCCACTAGCGCGGGGAGTTCCGCTAGCGATTGCACAACGCGGTCAGGCTTGCCGGGAAGTCGCTCGGGGGCTTGCGCATAACGGTTGCACCAAGCGACGCACATGCCGAATGCGGAGGCCGCATACGCGTCCCAGGCGTTGGAAGACACGAAGAGAATTGCTTTGCTGGGGACGCACATCCGATCAACAGCGAGCTGATAGACTTTCGGGTGCGGCTTGTAGACGCTGACTTCCTCGACCGAGAGCACGCCGTCAAGCAGCGACGCGATCCCGGCATTTTCCACCGCGCGCTCGAGCATCTTCCGCGTGCCGTTCGACAGGATGGCGGTTTTGAGCCCCGCATGTTTCAAGCGGCGGAGCGTTTCGAGCACTTCGGGAAATGGATCGAGAGTCAGATACAGCGACATCAGCCTCTCGTGAAGCGTCGGACTTGCCAGGCCCATCTTCTCTAGCGTGAAGTCCAGGGCATCGCCCGTGACGGTCCAGAAATCGGCGTGCCGGCCTTCCAGCGACCGCAGCCACGTATATTGAAGCTGCTTCTCCCGCCACAAAGCCGTTAGCCCATCAAGCTTGCCGCCGAGTTCGTCCCGGCAGCGGGCCGCGGCTGAGGCGTAGTCAAACAATGTGCCATAGGCGTCGAACACGCAAACCTTTATGCCTTCCAGGACTTGCTCGCTCATGGATTCTCCCCTGGGGGTGTGCGATTCAGGCCGATCCGTCAGATGTCGTGTGGGCGGCTCGCCCGCTGCGGCGTGGCCCGGGCATCCTGCCCGTGTTCGGTCATGGCCAAGATGGCCATGCCACCAAGGCCGCCGCGACTCTTCGCGCCTGACACATCGGGGCCGTCGAACCTGCCCCGCCCTTTATCTCGAAATTACTTGGTTGGACTTGGGTGCGCGATCATAGCCGGCGGCTCCGCCACGGGCGCTTCGGGTTGTCCCTTTAAGACCGCAGTAACGGAAGGCGGAAGCTTGTCCGCATTGGCCAGCAGCAGTGAAATCTGCCACATCTGAGTCTCAGACAGGCTCTGTCTGAAACCCGGCATTCCCGTGAGCCGAATTCCATTCGCGACCTTCCAGTAGGTCTCGCCGGGCGAATCGTCGGTGACGCCCTTACCTACCAACAACTCCGGCGGCGCGGGAAACTCTCCGCGGGCGATGGCAGTTTTCTCCTTCCCCGGAACTCCGTGGCACACCGCGCAATGTGTGAGATACCGATCCGCTCCCGCAAGATAATTGGTTTCATCGGCCTCGATCGGGGCCGTCTTCGGCGTTTCCTTTTCCAATCTTGCATGTAGCGCCATTCCGGCCAGTTTCCTTTCGAATGGCATGGGGCCAGAGGAGGTCGCCACCGGTGCGAAGCCTCCTGCGAAGTATTCGTACCCTCCCGCGACGATGCAAACAAGAGTTACGATTACGCCTGCCGCGAATCCTTTCATCTCCAGCCTCCCGTTTTGAATTGTGCGTAAAAACCTGCGTATACCCTTGGAGTTTAGGGCGCTACCCAAACGTTGCTTGACAAGCGTACAACACAATGGAGGAAGATCGAGTGTAAAATGCTAGACTATTCTGGGGTTGAAGAGGCAAATCGTGTTAGGGAAATTCTTAGCGGCCGTTTCGCCGCTGCCAGTGTCCGCAGATTCGGCGGCACGGGTATCGAACGCTCCTCAGAAGCGTCCGCTGACTGATGTCGTTCGCATTGTCGACTTGCCCACCGGAGCCGCGATCCTGTATTGGTGGCCGTTGATGGCGGCGCGGCGCTTGGGGAAGGTATAGCACATGGGCGCGTTGCGGACCGGCGGGATGGGCATGGGCATGCGAGCAGAGCGTACGCCGCATGGGCAAAGAGCTTTGGGCGGGCGGGAGGATTCGCCCAAGCGCCGGCCCAATCTGAAGAAACTATGGCCGCAAGTGTGGGCGTTGGTGGCCCCGCGGAAATGGCTCCTGCTCGCAGGGATGGGACTGATGGCCATCAACCGCGTGGCCGGCCTGGTGTTGCCGTTTACGTCGAAGCCGCTGCTGGACCGAGTGCTTTCTCCTCAGCATCCGCGGCCCGATCTGCTTCCCCGCATCATTGCGCTGGTCTTCTCGGCCATGGTGGTGCAGGCCATCACCTCGTTCTCCCTCACCCAGTTGCTCTCGAAAGCCGGCCAGCGGCTGATTGCGGAACTGCGCCGCCAAGTGCAGCGGCACGTAGGCCTGCTCTCGGTGGCCTACTACGATCAGAACCGCACCGGCACGCTGGTGGCGCGCATCATGACGGACGTGGAGGGCGTGCGCAATCTTGTGGGCACTGGCTTGGTGGACTTTGTGGGCGGGATGCTGACGGCCGTGCTGGCGTTCCTTTATCTTATGCATCTGAGCGCCACCGTGACGCTGACGGTATTCACCGTGGTCGGCGCGTTCGTCTTTGTCTTGCAGTATGGCTTCAAACAGATTCGTCCCATCTTCCGCGAGCGGGGCAAGATCAATGCGGAGGTTACCGGCCGGCTTACCGAGTCGCTCGGCGGAGTGCGCGTCATCAAGGGCTATCACGCTGAAGAACGCGAGGCGGGGGTCTTCGCTCGCGGGGTGGAGCGGCTTCTAGCCAATGTAATGAAGTCTCTGACCCTGACCAGCGCCCTCTCTGCCGCGTCGATGACTGTTTTGGGGTTGGTTTCATCGGTGGTGATGTGGCTCGGCGGGCATCGAGTGCTCGGGCACACATGGACGGTCGGCGACTACTTCAGTTACAACATGTTTATCGCCTTCATGATTGCGCCCGTGTTCCAGATTGTGAACATCGGCACGCAGTTGACGGAGGCTTTTGCCGGCCTGGACCGCACCAGCGAAATCATGGCCGAACTGGAAGAGAATCGGAGCCCTGAGCGGACCATAAAGATGCCGCCCATTCAAGGCACCGTGCGCTTTGAAGATGTTGAATTTGCCTATGACCCGGGAAAGCCGGTGCTGCACGGCATCAGCTTTGTGGCCGAGCCGGGGACGGTGACCGCACTCGTGGGGTCTTCGGGATCGGGCAAGTCCACCATCATTAGTCTGCTGTGCGCTTTCCATACGCCGGTCAAAGGCCGCGTGGTGGTGGACGATGTGGACCTTGCCCACGTAGATTTGAACACCTTTCGCTCGCAGTTGGGGGTGGTGCTGCAGGATTCGTTCCTCTTCGACGGCACGATTCGGGAGAACATTCTGTTTTCGCGGCCCGATGCGAGCGAGGAGCAGTTTCTGTTTGCCTGTCGCACGGCTCGCGTGGATGAGTTTGCCGAACGCTACCCGGAGGCCTACGACACGGTTGTGGGCGAACGGGGAGTGAAGCTCTCGGGCGGGCAACGGCAGCGGCTTTCCATTGCCCGCGCGCTACTCGCGGAGCCGCGCATCCTCATCCTCGACGAGGCCACGAGTTCGCTCGACTCCGAATCCGAGGCCATGATTCAGGCCGGCCTGAATCAACTGATGCAGGGCCGCACCGCCTTCGTCATCGCCCATCGGCTTTCCACCATCCGCCGCGCCGACCAGATTCTGGTGGTCGAGCAGGGACTCATTGTGGAGCGGGGTAACCACGCGGAGCTTTTCGCGCTGGGCGGCCGCTATTACGACCTTTACACCCGCCAGCACGGGCTGGAGGCCAACATGTTCCTGGCTCCGGGCGAGGGCGACGTGGTGCCGGCGGAATAGACGGCGCTGCCCGATATCATCCGCGTGTCTGGCCGCAAGTAGCGCGCCGGAGCCGCTCTCCCCTCGGAGATGGTGATTTAATTCCCGACCTTCTCCCCGCGGGAGAAGGTGCTGAGGTACGAAGCGGATGAGGGGTCTTCTTCAACCGTACCCGACTATGACGTGACCCTCGGTCTTCGGGCAGGGTAAATTTGTTCTAAGAGATCGCCACAGAACCCTGATCGAGATTGAGCCCTCGGGTGGTGTCCGTTTGCAGGGGTTTGATTTCGCCCTTCCGCGGAGGGAGGGGCCTTGGGCAGCCCCGAG
>JBKQVI010000413.1:0-6183 GCA_052139985.1 Terriglobia bacterium | reverse complement strand
GACTGAGGTAATCCGTCAAACGTGTACCTGGGGGAAGTTTAGCCATCGTTCGAGCCATTTGCGGTCCTCCTCTCCATTTAAGGAGAGCAGTATACCGCAAATCTACTTAAGTGAACAGTATTGGGCTTGAGCCCGGCATGTGCCGTCCAAGATGTGCCACGGGCCTCCGAAGCTGAGAAAGAATCGCCTTCGGCATCGAGCGCAGGTGAAACCATTGCTGAAGAGTGTAGGTAAGGCAAGCCCACAGGACCTCGCAGCGGGCTTTCTGCAAGCCCCGCTCGCGGAACTGCCGGAGTCCCAGCTTGGCCTTCCGCCACAGGTTGCTGAATTCCGCCACCGGCGCACGTCGGCGACTGGCGGCGCGCCGCCTCGGTCTGCATCTTGGCCGCATACGCCGCCACGACGGGGACATTCTCACTGGGCACGATCAGGCGTCCCTGCTTCCGCCGGTGGCCGGGTGGGCAACTCCCTCTCCGCCCATATCGCCTGCTCCTGCTCTCTACCCTCACGCATGCCTGCGCCTCCGCCGGGAAGCTGCCTCCGCCGGCCGCGGAGTACGCTTCAGCACCAGGGTGTGCCGGTCCTCCACCACCCATTCGATCACTTCGCCCTTCTCGATCTCGAGGGCCTCGGCTAACTGCGCCGGGCACATTAGATAAAATTGGCGGCTGCCGCCGGCGCGCTCGATCACTTGCACTTTGGAAGGGTATCCCATGAGGGAAGATGGTAGGACTAGGTTTATACCTAGTCAAGAGAAACCTTCAAGAAACTCACAGCTTTGCAGCCTCCCCGCGGAGCGAATGGCAGAGCCGGAGGGCGGATGTTTGCGGCCACCCCTAATTTGGACTAGACTGCCGTCATGTAGCCCACGGTGAAGCCGTGAGAACAAATGGCCGTACCCGAGGAGCCCCGCAAGGGGCGATGTTTGGCTCGATGCGAAGGAGACTTCTCATGGCCCACAGCTAGACCAAAAAGAGGAAATGATCGCTTTTCTGAAGAAGTAGGGAATTGATGCCAATCGGATTCCCTCACACTCCATCGTCGATTTCTTAGCAAATATGCTCCGGCCCGAAGCAATTCGGCGGCAAGGCCGCTTTCGGGCCAAGTGAAGAGCGGCGCAGTTCCAGACATCCCGGAACCCCCTTTGCGGGACAACGATCCGCCCAGCAGGCCGGTCAAAGCTCGTTTCCCGAGTGGGTGAGGGAATGCCATCCCCCATGGCGGGTTCGAGTTACGATGGAAGGACGATGCGGATTTCTATACTGGTTGGCTTGATAGTGGCGGTGGTGGCTCAGACCAACGCCGGCGTTTCTTCTGCTGAAGTGAAAAGCCTCGAAACGAAAATCACCCGAACAGCGCGCCCTCAGTACCTTGTTCAGGTACCCGGCCGCTACCAGACCGAACAGCAGAAGCGGTGGCCCTTACTCGTCTTTCTGCACGGTGGATCCGGGCGTGGGTGAAACTCACGGAAACGATACCCCCGGCAAGTTCTCAACCCCACAGGGGTCAAATTCAGTTTGCCGCCGCGACAAGGGGTTGGCGTCGACATCCGTGGGTTGCACTCACGGATCGAGTGGCTACATTTCTGATCAGGGCTTCGATCAAACTGCTACTTTCTCGTTCCTGGCGGACGGAACGCTTGCTGCTCGCGGACCGGTAGGAGTGAATTTGTGCGAAGCACCTTGGACTGCGTGCGGCTCGCCGCCGCCTTCGCCTTGCTGCTCCGATGAAGGCAACGCGAGTTGAGTCAAGATCTTACCCCGGACGCTATTTTCAAGGCGGCGTCGAGCAGCACGCAGTCCAAGGCGCTTCGCACATCTATTCTTGTGAGAGCGGCAGCAATCACTGATTCGGTTAGGGGTCTCCGGGGTTTATCCGGCCGCCGCAAGGAAAATGTAGAAACTCCAGCCGAGGGTTGCACCCACGGCTAATGATAGTGTTGTCCTTCGGGGAACTCGGTTGCCGTCTAAGGCCGCGCCGCGCTTCCTGCGGCCATTTGTGCCAATTGGGGCGCACCTCTGTCTGAGTACGATCCCTGGTATGTGTTTGCCTGAATGAATCCCAGACGCCGCCCGTCCGGGGCTGGAGCAATCTACTTTATGCCGCGTCTCCCACGGCTGGCTCGCCGTGGGCACATGACCGCGCCCGTTTCACGGGGTTTTAGTTGCTGGCCGTCCTTCAAGCTCCACAACACGTTTCCACCGTACCCGTAGAGTTGAGGGGATTCCCGCGCGTTATGGTGTTTTGGCGCGGGCAAACTCCCGCTGAGCTTTTTCGTGCTGGCCCAGAGCCTCATAAGCCCGGCCCAAATGATAATGAGCTTTGGCCATCTTCGGATTGCTGGCCACGGCCCGCTCGAGTTCTCGCGCGGCATCCTGCGGCCGGTTGAGGTAAAGGTAGAGTTCGCCCAGTGCCTCGTGGGCTTCCGCATAATCGGGGAGGATGGCCACGGCACGCTGGAAGGCTTGAATGGCCGGCTGTGCTTGCTGGCGGCGAGTGTACACGACTCCCAGATTGTAGGCGGCGGCGAAGCTTGCCGGGTCAAGTTCGAGTGCATGTTGAAAGGCCCGCTCCGCGCCCTCCAAATCATCGGTCGCAAGTTGTGAAAGCCCCAGGTAGTAGGCGGCCATTGAGTTTTTTGGGTCCAGTTCCAGCGTGGACTGGTAATAAGCGGCGGCGTGGGGGAAGTCGTTCAGGTGATAATAATCGCCCGCCATGAGAAAGTGAATGGTACGCGAACGGGGCTCGGTCTTTTCCGCTTGCTGGAGCTTGCCAAGCGACTCCTTGTAGTGTCCCTGCTCGTCGTCGGTGAGCGCTGACGATACCAACTCGTAAACCTGAATGCGGTCCTTCGGGTCCGGCAGCGCCTTGCCGCTCGCATCGGCGATGGTGCCCGTGGACACGGCCACGTACCCCAGGGAGCGCAGGCTCTCAAGTAGCGCCGGATCGGTGGGGGCGTTTTCTGCCGCGGCCGCGCCGCCGGCCGGTGTGTAGCGGCTCACCAGTGTGCGCAGGCGGTCGCTCATTTCCTGCGCCAGCGCGTGGTGAGTGGAGAAGACGTTCTTCAGTTCCTTCGGGTCGGTGCGTGTATCGTAGAGTTCCGGCCGCGTGGTCTCAATGTATTTCCACCCGCGCGATTGGAGGCTGCGCAGCAAATTCCAGCCGAAGTGCAGCAACGGAGGATAGCTCTCTGCATATAAATTCGACGCACGATCTGTACTGCGGCCCTCCACCAAGCTCAGCAGACTTCGCCCTTGCACACTGGAGGGGATGGGGATTTTGAGGGCCTGCAAGACCGTGGGCATTACGTCCACCAGCGAAACCTCATCCGTAACCACGCGCGGAGCGTTGCCGGGGACTCTTACAATACAGGCAACATGGAGAGTGGCGTTATAGACAAAGAACCCGTGCGTTTTCTCACCATGCTCGCCGAGACTCTCGCCATGATCGCTGACCAGCACCACCAGGGACTTTTCGAAAAGCCCTTGCTGGGCAAGCGCGGCCGTCACACGTCCGACTTGTGAATCGACAAAGGCAATCTCTCCGTCATAAGGACGGCCTTGATAACGCCCCGCGTAAGGCTCCGGAGGGCGATACGGACTGTGCGCATCGTAAAGGTGAACCCAAAGAAAGACGGGCTTGGACGTCCGGTGGCTCAGCCACTTCAGTGCTTCATTCACGACCTGGTCGCCGGGGCGCTTCATGGCGTCCAGGTGCACTTCTTCCTTGCCCGCAAGCTGGAAGTGATCGAAATATGTATCAAAACCCTGGTTCAGGCCAAAACGTGAGTCCAGCACCGGCGCGCCAATAAATGCCGCGGTGGTGTAGCCGTGGTCGCGCAGGATTTTGGCCAGTGTGGCCGTTCCCGCGGGAACGCGATTGCCGGTGAAATCGTGCACACCGGTTGCGAGCGGAAACATTCCCGTCAGCAGCGAAGTGTGCGAGGGTAACGTGACGGGGACCGGCGTGAAGGCTTGGCTGAAGCGCGCGCCCGCCGCGGCAAGCTGGTCGATATGGGGAGTCTGAATTGAGGTGTAGCCGTAGCATCCCAGGTGATCGGGACGAAGGGTATCGAGGGTAATCAGGACAACATTATAAGCAGGCTGCTCGGCCCGAACTGCGCCCGAGCCCAGCATGAGCAAAACGAAGATTGCCAACAGGTGTTTGGTCCAAAACAGTCCCGCACTCATTTCAGAAATCCAGCTTCAGCGAGAATTGGATTTGCCGGGAGGGACCGGCGGTCTTGTTGATGAGCCCGAATCCGGATCCCAGCACGACATTCGACGGAAGGCCAAAATTCACGAGGTTGAAGATATTGAAAAACTCTGCACGGAATTCGAGTGTCGCCGCTTCCGAGTTCCCCTTCCTCCCGATCGGGGTGTCCTTGATTAAGGACATATCCAAATCATAATACCCTGGCCCGCGGAAGGTGTCGCGGCCCAGGGTTCCAAACCTCCCTGAATTGGGTCCCGTCCCGTCCGGCAGATTGATGGGAATGGAAAAGAAGGAAGGGTTATTCGCCCCGAGGCCAAAATAGTCCTCGCGGATTTTTCGGCTCGTCGAGAAAACCGGCTTGGCAATCTGATCCGGCCGGTCGGCCCCGGTAGCCCCCATGCCCGTCTGCTGGATTCCCGAAAACACGGTGAAGGGCGCGCCGCTGGTGAGCGTCGTGATATTTAGAAACTGCCACCCGTTGGTCACCTTGCGGCCTAGAGGGCGAAAGGCAGTGATGTGATCGAAGGGCAGAGCTTGAATCAGGCTGAGCGTAAAATTCTGGGCCGTGTCGAACGTGGACGGACCTTTCTCCGCCCCGGGGTTCCAGGGATTCTGCGGACTCGCTTGGAGCAACGTCCCCGAGGAGCCGAGAAAACCTCCCAAGGTTGCACTGGTGTCGTCGAGAGATTTACTCAAAGTATAGCTCGCCTGAAATCCCAAGCCCACACGGGCGGAGGTTTTTTCCACACCCACCTGCAGGCCGTGGTACGTCGAGTGCGAGCGGCTGCTCATCAAGGCTTCCGGGCCAAATCCCCCCAGGACGTTGCCGGCGGAATCGAAGCTCGTAAAGTGCGCGAAGTCCGCGTCCGCGCCCGTATAACCGTTGGGATAGGCAATGCTGGGCAACTTTACACCCATGGTGGCCACATAGGCGGCGCTCAATTTGACGTCGCCCCAGTCGTGGTCCACTCCCGCCGTGTAACTTTCGATATACCCGTCCGCAAAGTCCGGCATCATTCCAAAGACGGAAAGTGGCTGGATTTGGTGCCCGGGTGTGGCGGCGGCCAAGTCGGTCTCATAACGCTGGACGTCCATCACGGTGTTGGGCTGCACGTCGGTAGTGCGGCCGGTCGGAAATATCAGTTGTCCCGACGTCGTGTAGGGCTTCGGCAGATTGAAATGGGTCACGGTGTTTTCGAAAGGAACGGAAACTCCCGGCTTGGCGGTGAGAGTAGGCTGGACCATGAACGGCGCGCCGCCGGTGGAGAAGTCTTCCTGGAACAGATTGGGCAGCCGCGTGGTGATGCCGGCTCCAACATGCCAAACGGTATGGTCGCTCTGCCGCATCTCGACGGACAGCCGCGGCCCCCAGCCTCGCCAATCGTTCTGGTAGGGGGGCTCCAGTCGGACTAGGAATTGCTGATATGTACCCGGATCCCAAAAGCGGTCGGGTTGCCCGTTCGGACCCAGAAAGACCGGCCCCGAAGTGCGGCCCTTGGGCTCGTCAAATCGTGAATTGAATTCATACCGCAAACCATAATCCACCTGAAGGCGAGGTGTGAGCTTCCACGCGTCCTGAAAATAGAAGTTGTAGGCTTGGCGGTGCAGCGCGGCCTCGTTGAAGCGATCCCCGATGGCCGCCTGCGGTGAGGCCAATGAAATCATGTAAGCGAAGGGTGTGGCCGTAAGCAAACCCGTTAGAGAATCGGGAAGCAAATCGCCGACTTGAACGTCGTGCCGGCCGCTGGCGGAGGCAATCGCCACGGGCGAGTAGGCCGGTCCACCGCCAAATGTGTAGACGCCGTTGGGATTCGTCCCAAACACCGTGGCATCGCGGTTCTGGCGAATTTCCCAGCCCCATTTCAGCGTGTGGGTTCCGTGCAGATAAGTGAAATTCTGCTTGAGCTGGAGGAGATTCCCGAACGCGCCGATCACCGAGCCGTCGCCGGAGTTGATCGGTTCATAGAG
>JBKQVI010000412.1:0-6595 GCA_052139985.1 Terriglobia bacterium | reverse complement strand
TCCAGGAATTTTCCGAACCAGTCTCCACCCCCTAAGGACTTCGGCCAGCCGATGAAACCGCCGACGATGGAGAGAATTGCCAGCGTAACCAACGGAATCAACATCGGCCGTGGCGATTCGTGAATGTGGTGCTCAACCTCATGCGGAACGCGCGACTGACCCCAGAACGTCATGAAGATCAAGCGGAACATGTAGAACGCCGTGAGGCCCGCGGTAATCCACCCGACGGCCCAAAGCAGCGTGTGCCCGTAAGGTCCGGCGAAGGATTGCCACAGGATTTCATCTTTGCTGAAGAAGCCCGCCAATGGGGGAATCGCTGAGATCGCCAGCGCAGCGGCCCCCATAGTCCAATACGTAGTAGGAATCCGGGTTTTGAGCGCGCCCATTTTCCTCATGTCCTGCTCACCGGAAAGCGCATGGATTACGCTCCCGGAAGCGAGGAATAAGAGGGCTTTGAAAAATGCATGAGTCATTAGGTGAAAAACGCCCGCCGTAAATGCACCGACGCCGCACGCCAGGAACATATAACCCAACTGGCTGACTGTCGAGTAGGCGAGCACGCGCTTAATGTCGTTCTGCACCAAGCCTATGGATGCTGCCCAGATCGCCGTTGCTGCGCCAATACCCGCCACTAGCGCAAGTGCGGTTGGAGAGAGAGCGAAAAGCGCATTAGACCGGGCGACCATGTAAACGCCTGCGGTTACCATGGTAGCTGCGTGAATCAAGGCGCTAACCGGAGTCGGACCTTCCATGGCATCGGGCAGCCAGACGTAGAGAGGAATCTGCGCCGATTTTCCCGTGGCGCCGATGAAGAGCAAAATGCAAATAGTCGTGATAACTCCGCTGCCCACCGGGAATTGGCCGCCGCGGGCGGCTTCGGTGATGGAATGGAAATCCAGCGTCCCGAAGGTCACCACCATCAGCATCACGCCCAGCAGGAATGCCGCGTCACCGATGCGATTGACGATGAAAGCTTTCTTACCCGCGTCCGAGGCCGACCTACGAAGGAAATAGAATCCGATCAGCAGATAAGAGCAGAGGCCGACGCCCTCCCAGCCGACGAACATCATCAGGTAGTTGTCGGCCAACACTAGCACCAGCATGGAGAACATGAAGAGGTTGAGGTAACCGAAAAATCGGTAGTATCCGCCTTCATGCGCCATGTACCCAATGGAGTAAACGTGAATCAGGAAACCCACACCTGTAACCACCAGCATCATGACGCAAGAGAGCGGATCAAGCTGCATTCCGACATTGACATTGAGATTTCCCAAAGAGCCGTTTGACAAATGGAATGCCCCAGCAGGCAACCAAGTGTATAGGGGCTTGAGGAAAAGGTGGTGATACGACTCCGGAAGGCCAAAAAATTGAACAAAGCAGCCCAGTGCCCAGAGAAAGGAGAGGCCCGGCAGCCCCACGGAAACCGCAGAAACAGCTTTGTTCGATAAGCGGCGCCCGAAGAAGAGCTGTATCGCAGCCCCCAGGAGCGGGAAAACCGGGATTAACCAAATGTAGTCGAGCATGATCGTCAAAGAGCCACAAGACCGGTGGCAGGGGCGGTTCGCAAACCGCCCCTACGTCTCACCATTTAAGCAGATCAATCTCATCCGCATTCACGGTCTCTTTATTGCGGAAGAGGGCGATGATCAAGCCCAGGCCCACCGCGGCCTCAGCCGCGGCATCGGTGATTACAAAAATCGCAAAGACCTGGCCATCCACCGAGCGGAAATATTGCGATAGAGCCACAAGGTTAATGTTGACGGCGTTCAAAATCAGCTCGATCGACATGAGGATGATCAGCACATTGCGCCGGGTCAGCACACCGATGACTCCGATCGTAAACAATCCGCTACCGAGAAAGATGTAGTATTCCGTGGGGATCATTCCAGTTTCCTCTTGGCCATGATCACGGCGCCGACCATCGCCACCAGCAACAAAAGCGAGGCGATTTCAACCGGCAACACATAGTTCTGATAAAGAGCCATCCCGACCGCCTGAGTGTTTTGGATGGGAGCACTCACCATGGGGCGAGCAGGAAGGTTAAGTCCCTGTCCATGGTTGTACAGCGCATAGCCGACGATCGCCAGCAACAGAACCGCAGTTAGCAAGGCCAATAACCCTTGCCGTGCGAAACGCGCCTGTTTCAGGGTCACGTCGATATCAACCAACATGACGACAAAGAGGAACAGCACCGTAATGCCGCCAACGTAAAGAATAATTTGCACAGCAAAAAGAAATTCGGCATGTTGCAAAAGAAAAATGCCGCCCACGGCAAAGAGCGTCACCATCAGCCAAATCGCGCTGTGAACGGCATTGCGGCGTGTGATTACAAACACTGCCGACACCAGTGCAACGGCGGAGAGAACGATGAATGTGCCCAGTTCTAACATAGTTACCAATTCAAGTTGATAAGAAGTTCAAGGTGTAAAGGATTAACGAAAGTTTAAAGGGTAAAGTGTAAAGGGTAAAGGTTAAATGCAACCGGCTTGACCGCTGACCCTTTATCCTTGATGCTTCGCCTCCGCCCATTATCTTTCACCTTCACCCTTTAGCCTTTAAACTTTCGTTCCTTACCTCGTATAGCGCGCTGGTTTCGGGCCTTCCTCCAGCGCTTGCCGGTCCCAGATCATCCCCTCGCGTGAATAGTTGGCGATTTCGAAGTCCTGGGTCAATTCCAGCGCGTCCACCGGGCAGGCGTCCTCGCACAATCCGCAGAACATGCAGCGCGAAAGATCATAGCTGAACGTCGTCAGCCGCTTCTTGCGATCTTCCGTGCGCGCCCAACCGACCACAATCAGGTTTTCCGGGCACGCGATCGAGCAAAGATTGCAGGCGATGCAGAGTGTCTCGCCTGATTCGGGATGATTGTTCAGGCGTGGCGCACCGCGATAGCGCTCGGCCACGGGTGGCCGCTCCAACGGATACTGCTCGGTGTAAATGGCGTCCGGGCGCTGATACGAGAACGTCAGCCGCAAGCCTTTGATCAGATCGATCAAAAATATCCGCCGGAGAAAATCTTTCCAGTCCATCGTCACCCTTTCGGGGTGGTGTGACGCCGCCCTTTAGGGCGGCACTTGCCGGGCTGAAGCCCGGCGCTGCTTACCGGTCACCTGCCCAGCCACGCCAGGGCCGCCGAAGCGTGGTGGGACAACCAAAGATAACGGCCCACCGCCGTCACGATCAAGTTCGCGAGCGCCAGGGGAATCATCCACCTCCAGCCGACATCCATTAATTGGTCATAGCGATACCGCGGAAAAGTTGCCCGATACCAGATGAAGGCGTAAAGGAATGCCAACACTTTGGCGCCGAACCAGAAGATGCCCTGAATAGCATTCAGCACGGGCGGATAAGCAACCAAAATCGCGAGCACCACAAAACCTGCGGCGAGGGCCATGAAGAAGTAGCGCTCGAGCGGCACCGAACCTTTCAGCCCGAGCCAAAGCACAAAGGCCCCCGCTCCCACGAAAGCCACGATGGGCGCGTACTTAAGGAAATCGAGCGCTGGGTAACTGGCAAAGGGACGAAGCCATCCGCCCAGAAAGAGGGTCACAGCGATGCACGACACCACCACCATGTTCGTGTATTCCGCCATGAAATAGAGAGCGAAGCGAAATCCGCTGTATTCCGTGTGAAAGCCGGCAGTCAATTCGGACTCTGCTTCGGGAAGATCGAAGGGATTGCGATTCGTCTCCGCCACCGCCGCAATAACGTAAATCAGGAAGGCGAGCGGCTGAAAGAACACGTTCCACACACCCATGCTGGACTGCCGATTGACAATATCGACCATGCTAAGGGAATTGGCTATCAGCAGCACGCCCACCAGCGCCATCCCCGCCGCAACTTCGTAACTTACCAGTTGCGCCGAGGAACGTAGGGCGCCCAACAAAGGATAATGGCTGTTGGACGCCCAGCCCCCAAGAATAATTCCGTAGATGCCAAGGGAAGAAATCGCCAGGATGAAAAGGAGGCCAATGTTGATGTCGCTCACGAAGAAATTGCCCGCGAAGGGGATGACGGCAAAAACCGTGAAGGCGGCAAAAATGCTAATGGCGGGCGCCATTAGAAAAAGCCACTCGTCCGCACCCGCCGGAATTATGTCCTCTTTCAGCAGCAACTTCAGCCCATCTGCCACGGGTTGCAGCAGGCCCCAGGGTCCGACCCGCATAGGACCCAACCGTGCCTGCATGAAGGCAAGGACTTTCCGCTCCATGTAAACCAAATAGGCGACAATCCCCGAAAGCACGGCAAAAATAATGACGATCTTGATGAGGGCCAGCAGTAGCGGGGCGGCGGTGACGTATTTGATGGTGCTATTAAGCATGTCTTAGAAGTTTAAAGTGTAAAGGGTAAAGGTTAAATACAAGCGGCATGGCTTGTGGCCTCATTCCTTAGGCCTTAAACCCGGACCCCATAAGCTTCGTCTTTTACCCTTCACCCTTTACACTTTACCCTTGATTTTTACCGATCCACTTCTCCCAGCACGATGTCGATCGTCCCGATGATGGCTACAATATCGGCAATCAGGTGGCCCTGGGCCATCTTATCTAATGCCTGCAAGTTGATGAGCGAGGGCGGCCGCACGCGCACACGGTAGGGATTGATGGTCCCATCGCTGACCACGTAATACCCAAGTTCGCCTTTGGGCGCCTCGATGGAATGGTAGACCTCGCCCGCTGGCGGCTTAATGACCTTTCCCACTTTTCCGAAAATCGGACCCGGCGCCAAACGTTCAACGCACTGGCGAATGATGCGAACGGACTGGCGCATTTCCGCGATGCGCACGATGTACCGGTCGTACGTGTCGCCGTGCTCGCCGACGGGAATATCGAATTCGACCTTGTCGTAGGCTTCGTAAGGCTGCGCTTTGCGAATGTCCCACTTTACGCCGGAACCCCGTAGCACGGGGCCGGTGACCCCCAGGGCAATCGCGTCTTCCCCGGAAATCACCCCAATCTGGCGCGTCCGGTTGATCCAAATACGATTCTTCGTGAGGAGCTGTTCATACTCATCGATTTTCGGAAGGAAGTAATCGCAGAACTTAACCACGTCCCGTTCGAACCCGTCGTAGAGGTCATATTGCAGGCCGCCGATGCGGAACGCGTGGGTGGTAAGGCGCGCTCCACAATACTCCTCGAAGATCTTCAGAACTTCCTCGCGCTCGCGAAAGGTGTAAAAAACCGGCGTCATAGCGCCGATGTCGAGCGCGTGCGTGCCGAGCCAAATCAAGTGACTGGCGACGCGCTGCAATTCCGCCAGAATCATCCGCGTGTACTGCGCACGGGGAGGAATTTCCACTCCCAGAAGCTTTTCCACCGCCTCCACGTAGCCCATGCCGTTGGTCACAGCGGCACAGTAATCCATGCGGTCGACGTAAGGAGTGAACTGGGCGTAGGTGCGGTTCTCAGCGATCTTCTCCACGCCGCGGTGGAGATAGCCAATAATGCATTCCGTCCCCAATACGCGTTCGCCGTCAAGCTTCAGTTTGACGCGCAAAACCCCGTGCGTGGCCGGATGCTGCGGCCCCATGTTGATAACGAGCTCATTGGCGTCAAGGAATGTAGCTTCCGGCATATGAGTGTCACTGGTCACTAGTCACTCGTCACGGGTCTTTCACTGCTCTGTTGCTTAGCACACGCCACTAGCCACTGCCCTTCTACTGTCCACTCTCAATTCCCAGGTTTGCTTTCACCCAAGCTTCGTCTTGCTTCAGGATGTCATAATCCTTGCGCAAGGGGTGGCCTACCCAGTCGTCGGGCATCAGAATCCGCTTGAGGTTCGGATGGCCTTCGTAAACCACGCCGAACATGTCGTAAATCTCGCGCTCCAGCCAATTGGCCGTGGGCCAAACACCGGTAACCGACGGAACCTTCTCGTCGGCGCCAATCTGCACGCGCAAACGCAGACGGTTGTTCTTTTCGAAGGAGTATAGATGATAGACGATATCGAAGCGTTTTTCCCGCTTGGGATAATCCGCTGCGGTCTCATCCGTCAGCAGCGTGTATGCGCCGCCCTCAGGGCCCTTCAGGAATTCGCAAACTGCTACCAGATGTTCTTTCGCTACATTCATAGACGGCTGATTGCGAAAGGTCACCGCTTCACTGATTGCGCCTGGGAATCTCTTGTGGAGTTCATCCAGCAGTGGATTTGACCATGGCTCGGGCTTGACGGGAGCTTTGGGTGGAACAGCCGGCTTGGGCGGGGCAGCCGACGCGGGCTTCGGTGGAACTGCGACCGCGGGCTTCGGTGGAATTGCGGCGGGAGGGTTGGCGGGCGAACCGGACGCACCACCACCGGCACCAACAGGTGCTGGCGTCTTGGAGAGTGCATTGGCCTCGGGCTTGGCTGGCGGGTTTGCCCCGCCACCCTCCGCCGCAGGCTTTTGCGTTTCAGCCCCTTCGGCCGCGTTGGGTGGTCCAATTTTTTCGTCGGCCATTAGCCTAAGTGGTCACCGGTGAGTAGTTTATTCCCGCCTCAAAAGCTTGGATTTTCCCACACGCAAACCACCGTGTCAACACACGATCAGGAAGAGGCAGCGATTCCGTAAGGTACGCCTCGGCTGGGGGCAGTCGGCTGATTGGGAACAAGCTCCGCGATT
>JBKQVI010000411.1:0-10041 GCA_052139985.1 Terriglobia bacterium | reverse complement strand
TTTTCGCAAGGCTGGCGGCGGAGCCGGAGGGTGAGTTCGGTCGACGCACTTCACAATTGAGGGCAGCGTCGCGGAGCGCGTAGCCCTCCACCCTCCCACCCCGCCCCCCACCCCTTGTATCGGCCTGCGATTCGGTGTATCTTCCCGGTCGGTTTGCGAAATGAAAGTAAGCCATTCGCCGCAAGATCGGAGTGCCAACTATGACCTCACGGGAGAGAGTACTTACGGCCTGCAATCATCGTGAGCCTGACCGCGTGCCCGTTGATTTTTCCGGCCACCCCTCATCGGGGATTGCGGCCATCGCCTACGCCAAGCTGCGCGATCACCTCGGCCTGCCGAAACGGACCCTTCGTGTTCACGACCCGATCCAGCAATTGGCCATCGTGGATGATGACATCCTGGAGAGATTCGGTGTCGATACGGTTAATATGGCGAGTGGTTTCGCCCTGACGGAAGATTCGTGGGCTGACTGGACATTACCGGATGGCACACCCTGTAAGATGCCGGCGTGGGCTTTGCCGCAAAAGGAGGCCGACAGGTGGGTATTCCGCTCCAAGAGTGGGCGTGTGATTGCCCACTTGCCCGAGGGAGCGCTCTATTTTGAACAGACCTATTTCCCTTTTGCGGATGAGAATGGCCCAAAGACCATACCTGAGGCGATGCAAGAGTCGATGTGGCACGTGATGGCTTGTCCCCCAGGCCCGTGGATTGATCTGGCCCAACTCGGTGAAGGCGCGAAGCGGCTCCGGCAGAGTACGGACCGGGCAATTCTGGGGGGATTCGGCGGCAACCTGCTTGAGGCGGGACAGTTTCTGTATCGCAACGACAACTTCTTCATGCTCCTGGCCGGCGAGCCGGAAAAGGCCCACAAATTCCTCGACGGGCTGGTTGAGATTTACATGCCGAAGCTGGAGAAATTCCTGGCGGCGGTGGGGAAATACATCGACATCATCCGATTTGGCGATGATTTGGGAATGCAGAACGGGCCGCAGATCTCTCCCCGCATGTACCGGGAATTTTTCAAACCCCGTCACCAGCTCATGTGGAACCGCGCCAAACAGTTGGCCAACGTGAAGGTGATGCTCCATTGTTGTGGGGGTGTTCGGGATCTGTTACCCGATTTAATCGATGCCGGATTGGATGCCATCAACCCGGTCCAGATTTCTTGCGCGGGGATGGATGCCGCGAAGCTAAAGGCTGACTTTGGGAAAGACATAGTTTTCTGGGGCGGGGGCTGTGACACACAGTCGATCCTGCCGTACGCGACGCCGGATGCCGTGCGCCTGCATGTCCGGGAACAGGTGGAAATCCTCAAACCGGGCGGCGGGTATGTATTTCAGCAGGTCCACAATATCCTAGCCAATGTCCCTCCCGAAAACGTTGTGGCGATGTTTGAAGCCATACACGAGAGTGTTCCCGCCTAAGACAGAGCCTCGCTGAGGGCCGAACGCCGTTCGGCCCTTCGAAACAGACACGCTACAGATTCGCATCTTCGCAGAACCGTCACCCCCGCTTCGCCAACCAGCGGAGGAGTTGTGTCCAAAACACAGCGTAGTGCGGCCAGTGCACGAAGCTGCCTGCCCAATGCGGAGCAAAATCTGAGGCAAAAACCGCGCTGCGCCCACCCTTAAACTCCCAGCAGGCAATCAAGGGATCACCCTGGTAACTTGCCACCAGGGTTGCCTCGGCTTTCAGGGTGACTTTGTTGTAGCCGCACAGCGTCCAGTCGGCGCTCTCCCAAGGCAATCCGGCGACGATGGGATGATCAGGCTGATCAATCCTGAACCGGAATCCTTGCACCACTTCGGCGCGATCGTCATGGTTGGCGATCGAAACTGGCAGCAAGGTTTCAATGTCGGTTCCACTCCAGCGAGCGATGCCGTTCAGACCTGCGAACGAAAGGTAACCACCCACCATCAGGAATCCGCCGCCTTGCTCCACGAATTCCCTGACCATGCCGATTCGGTCCGGTCCGAGCGGGTACTGATAGGGCGGCGTCAACCCAGGGTAGAAGATCAGCGAGTTGTAGCCAACGTCGCTGAAGATCACGACGTCATAGGCCTTGAGCTCGCTTATCTTCGAGGGAAATTGTGTGGCCACACCGTGGGGAGTGATGTGCCGGACTTCCACCATCGGTTGGGAAGCCATGGCCTCACGGAAGAATCGGCCGTTGTCGTTGAAATACGATTGCTCGATGACATCGGCCCCGACCAGATAACGGTTCAGGACGATCTCGGAATCACCGACATAGAGAACTTTTAAGGATTGCACGTTTGCTTTCTCCTCTCTTCTCTTTAAGGCTATTGAGGTTCATCAGGCCCAACGGTCTGCTGCGGCACGGCGCGTTCTTGAACCTGTTGGTACAACGCGCGCGCCGCAAGATGCGACTCGCGGAGCTTCCGGAAGATTGCCAGTTCGCGGTCCGCGTCTTCCTTCCGGCCCAACTTGCCATAGGCTTGGGCGAGGCGATAGTGAGCGACCTCATTCTGCGGGCCCGCGCGGACAGCCTCAGAAAGCTGCTGAAGGGCTTCCTCGGGCCGGCCGAGCGTGGTCAATGCCTTCCCCAGCGCGATATGCGCGTCCACAAAATCCGGATTCAGGTGCACGGCCTCGGAATAGTGTTCCAGTGCCTGATCGGGCTTGGACCGCAGCCACGCAATTTCTCCCAACATGTAGTTGCAGTAGGCGTCGGATGGGTCGGCGGCGAGGGCAAGTTGGAACTCCTTCTCGGCCTCCCGGCGCGCCGGCTCATCGGTGGAATTCGCCAGGATCGCCTGCCCGAGCTCGAAATGCAGGCCGGGCAATGCCGGGTCGATTTCCAGCGCTTTGCGATATTGGGCGATGGCGCCCGAAAAATCGTCCTGACTTTGCTGGGCTTGCGCCAAGATTCGATGCATCGGTGCCGATTCCGGAGCAACCTGGGCAAGCTTGGCCAAGGTGCCCGCCGCCAGTTCCGTGTAAGTTCTGTAGGCGGTGTACAGCAGGTTGGGATCGTCGGGACGGGCCCGATCGAGCACCTGAAGGATTTCCAGGGCGTGGGCGTATTCCTGATTTTGACCGTAGATTGTAATCAGGTCCATTCCCGCCTGTGATTTCAGTTGTACGTCCTGGACGTGCCCAAACGATTCCGCGAGGAGGGCCTCCGCTTGCTTGGAGCGGCCCATGCGGAGTTCGCACATTCCCAAAAAGGCTTGCGCATTCCACAAGGCGGGGTGCAACTTCAGAGCAGCCCGGAATTCCTCCTCGGCCGCCGCGTAGTTCTTTTCTGAGTAGGCAATCACCCCGAGGTTAGCATGAGCCTCGGCATTACGAGGGTCGAGACCGAGGATTTCGCGAAATTCCTTTGCCGCAATATCGTTCTGTCCGGCCTGTCGGGCCGCCTGCGCGCGCTGGTAATGTTCCTGAATCGCCTTATTGCCAGGGGTCTGGGCTGGCAGGAACACGGGCAGAAGAGCGAAGAGAAAAAATGCCGGCCATCGGCGCGAGCGATTTACCATCTGGAGATTATCGCGTGACTGGAAAGAAGCCGCCAGAAATTCTTTGCCGGATGCTGTGGGTTGAGCGACCGCTAGGACGATCGGATTTGCAATTCGTCATAGAAGCTTATATACACAACTACGTATTTGGAGCGGTGGCCCATGCCTCGGTTGACGAAAGGAACAGGATGGACAATTCACTCGTACTCTGGGGGATCGCGCTGGCGGTTCTTTCGGGTCTCATGAATGGCACGTTTACGCTGCCCATGCGCTATCTGGGACGGTGGTCATGGGAAAATGTGTGGACGGTCTTCGTTGCCGTCGCCTGCCTGATCATGCCGGTGGTGATGTTCCTCACGACCGTCGTTCATCCCCTCGCTTCGCTCTCCGCCGCTCCCGCGCGCGCCGAGGTCATTGCCATCGCTACGGGGTTCATGTGGGGATTCGGCGCGGTGATGTTCGGGCAAGGAGTTAGCGCGCTCGGGATCTCGATGGGAAATACGTTGGTGCTCGCGATCAGTGCGTCGCTGGGGTCGTTCCTGCCCATCCTGATTCTCGCGCCGGAGCGGCTCCGCCAGCCGCAGGGTGAATTCATCGTGCTCGGTACGGCTGTCGCCATGGCGGGCATCGGGTGTTGCGGTTACGCGGGGTTCCTTCGCGAGCGGAGTGAAAAGGAACAGCAGAATGCTCCACGCGAAATGGTCGGCGCGGCGCGCCCCCTGTGGGCCGGGCTCCTGCTTTGCTCAGGCGCCGGGCTGCTTTCCGCCCTATTCAATATCGGGTACAGCCTTTCGCAAGGAATTATCACGAGCGCCGTGCGGATAGGAAATAGTCCTTTCGCGGGATCGACCGTTGTCTGGTTGCTCGTTCTCGTGAGCGGGGCCGTCTCCAACCTGGGCTTCTGCGGGTACCTGTTTCGCAAGAATCGGAGCTGGTCGAATTTTCTGCGGCCGGGGGTCGCGCGGTTTTACGGACTGGCGATTCTGATGGGTCTCTTGTGGGGCGGCAGCATTTTTGCGTACGGCTCGGCCGCGCCCAAGCTCGGGAAGTTAGGCCCCGCCATCGGGTGGCCGATCAGCTTGACTGCCGGTCTGCTAACCGCCAACTTCTGCGGACTCCTAGCGGGAGAGTGGAAACTAGCTCGGCGCTCCGCCCGCCGGTGGATGATCGCCGGGCTGGCAATCCTGTTGTGCTCGATAGGGATTCTGGGTTGGTCAGGCAGCGTGGGCTGAAGAGGCCGCCGGCGATGAGCCGGATGGAACTGTAGCGCGGACCTGTTTTGTAGGTCCCCGGCTTTTCCGTGCCGCTCCCAAGCCTCGCCCGTAATCGCAGCCCTTACGCCCAGGGTCTCTCGCGCTGTTCGTGGCGTCTGACGACTTCCCGGACCAGGGATATGTTGGACTCCACTTGGAAGTCGTACATACCCACGTTGATGAAATCGGCGCCGCTCTGGAAGGCCAAATCGAAGCCGTCCTTCGGCAGCACTCGGCCCGCGCCCAAAACCTTAAAGGCAATCCACGGCTTCTTGATGGTTTTCATCAGGGCGGCGACATCACGCGTGTCCTGGGTATGGAAACCAACGCTGTTGAACGTCTTGAAATAAAAGTCGGGATTGAATTTTTGCTGCTCGGAAATGATCGCCGTTTCCAGGGAGTGCGATCCGACTCCCGCCACCAGACCGTTCTGCTTGATGAACGAAACGACCTCGCCGATCAGGTCGGCCTTCCCCGCCTTCACAAAAGTATCGTCGGCGACCCCACCCATGCAGTATGCTGCCACCGCGCCATTGTCGATCGCCAGTTTGATGTTGTCTTTCAGGTTGTCCGGTTCGGGATAGGTCTGGGCAAACCACTGGATCTTTCCACCCCGTTCCCTGCGGTAGCGCTTTAAGACGCGCACGATCTGCTCGTCGGTGCGAAGAATGGTGGTATTGATCCCGCTCTCCTCGCACAGTTGCAACGTGTCCAGAATCTTGTCATCCGTAAAGTAATGTTGGAGCAGGTCGTGAACGTAAACCAATTCGCCACTGTGGGCAAATCCGCTAAAGAGGTTGCCTCCGCAAAGCAGGCGGGTTACTTCGAGTTTCCCGATTCGTCCGGTGGGCAATCCACCGGAGGCTGGCTTCACTTTGACGGGCCCGCCCGATTCCAACTGGGCCTTGAGTGGGAGCGTATCAAGCGTCAGCCCTGTTGCCACGGCCGAGGCTTGCAGAAAACGGCGGCGATTAAGATTCCGCGATAATGGCATACCGCACCTCTCGATTTACGAAATTTCCTCTGGTTGATCCTTCACCAAGCGCAAATGAAGCTTGCGGACGGTGGCGATGTTGGCTGCCCCATCTCCATCCGAATATCGGAATTTGTTGGGAGAACAGCATAACGATTCCTTTTCTTAATGGTGCGCGGGCAGCAGGTCTACAGTCGCGTTTCGGCCCGCCCCAGGTTTGAAAATCGTCGCGACCTCGGTGGTGACCTGCGCACCGTGGCAACTATATACCCCCCGGGTCCGAGCTGGGAGCACATTCTTTTGCCGGGGGAATGCCGCAGGTCGGCGGGACGGAATTCAGATAGGCGCGCGCGTGGTACAATCAGCTGCGATATGAGCGTTGAGATTCCAGGTGAGGGACGTCGCGTCACTCATCGGTAATGGGGAACGGGATTCATGACGTTCGCAACTAAGTTACACCCGGAACTGCGCGGAAGCCTGATCGTCTCCTGCCAGGCTTCGGAGGCAAGTCCCTTCCGCGAAGCTGCCTCGATGGCGCGATTTGCTCGAGCTGCTACGGAAGGTGGCGCGCGCGGTATTCGTGCCAATGCCCCCGAGGACATTCGGGCGATTCGGAGAGCGGTGGGTGTTCCGATCGTCGGCATCTGGAAGGTCGCGCAAGACGATGGCGAGATTCTGATTACCCCCTCTTTCGAAGGTGCCAAGGAATTGGTGGAGGCAGGAGCAAATCTGATTGCGCTCGATTGCACCGGCCGCGGCCAAAGGTATGGAGCGCTTGATCGGCTGCGACAAATAAGGAAAGACCTCGGGGTCCCGGTTTTCGCCGATATTGCCACCGCCGAGGAAGCCGTGCAGGCGGCGGAAGCAGGCGCTGACGCGGTTCTCTCCACGCTGCGCGGGTACACTTCAGAGACCCGTCACGTGACGGGCTTCGAGCCGTCTTTTATCGCGGAGCTGGTCCGTACCGTGAACGTCCCGGTCATTGCCGAGGGCCACATTCGGACACCCCAGCAGGTTTGCGCCGCACTCGATGCCGGAGCCTTCGCGGTTATTATAGGATCTGCGATTACCCGCCCGGAAATGATCACCAGAACATTCGTCTCTGCCGTTGAGGGATGGAGGCGCCGCCATGATGCCCAACGCATTTTCATCGGTGTCGACCTGGGTGCGACCAACACCAAGTCAGGGCTTGTCTCAAGCCAGGGGGAATTGCTTTCGCAGTCGGTATCCCCGACCCCTTGGAATGAGGGGCGCAAGGTGCTGCTCAAGCATTTGGAACAGTGTGTATCCATGTGGCGCGAGGAGGCGCAGGTGCGGGGTCTTGAACCGGCGGCGATTGGGCTGGCCACGGCCGGTTGGGTGGATCCGGCTTCCGGCGAAGTGGTCTATGCGACTGAGAACCTTCCCGGATGGACGGGAACGAATCCAGGCTCGTACCTGCGACAGGCGTTTGGCCTGCCCGTCGCAGTGGAGAACGACGCGAATGCGCTGGCGGTTGCGGAGAAGCAGTTTGGCGCGGCGAAAAATGCAACGGATTTTGTCTGTATCACCTTGGGCACCGGGGTGGGAGGCGGTTGCTACATTGGAGGCCGGCTGAATCGGGGCCGCCATTTCTTTGCCAACGCTCTTGGTCATATTCTGATTGTGCCCGGCGGAGCCCCCTGCACTTGCGGGAAGTCCGGGTGTCTGGAAACGTATGCGAACGCTTCTGCCCTCTTGAGATACTCCGCCCACGGGAACTTCACATCCTGCGAACAAGTGATTGCCGCGGCCCGCTCGGGAGACCAGACTGCTCAATGCGCCATCAAGAAGATTGCCGAGTACCTGGCGATCGGTTGTGCATCAATCGTGAATCTGCTCGATCCGGAGATGCTGATTCTGGCCGGCGGGCTGGCGCAGGATAATGCGCTGCTGGTGAAAGCTCTGACGGAGGAGTTGTCGAAGCGCGTTACCGTTTGGCCGGAACGCCATCTGCGAGTGCAAGCGTCCGCCCTGGGATACTCGGCAGGAGTGCTGGGCGCCGCGGCCGTGGCGGCGGTTGCGTCGGCCGAGGGCTGCTGTTCCGATGTGGGATCATGACCGTCTGCCCCTAACCGTCAATGGTGCATCCTGCCCGTGTCCTCCTAAGGCCAGCCTCGGGTCGTAATGCTGGAAAGGGCAACAGGCAAGCTGATACTATTTGTGACGCTTAACCGCAGCCTGATGCTGGAAATACCGATTGCCCGATTGGCGCGGAGCCAACAATGCACGTACTGTTTGCCATCGTCTTCATTTTGCATTTGGCGTACCACTTCCACAAGCGGTCCAAACGACGCAGCGAATGGTCGTGGCCCAGATTCTTCATCCTCACCATTGCTATCGTGGTGGTTGCCCCTGGTGTCATGCTCCCATTGCTGGCGTCGAAAACGTTGAAAACACACCCTGGCGTGATGGTCTCGGTCATGTTCAGCGGAATGCTGATCGTGTTCGGCGCGATCGCCTATCTCTACCGCAAGTATCCCGTAAAAGCTTCGCGAAAGAATGCGACGCAATCTTCGGCTGTCGGCGGATCGGCAGGCGCCCTTTAGCGATAGCCCTAGTCCTTCATTGCATCGTCGTATGCCGCGTCGAGAATCGTCAGTATCTGCTTCAACCACTCGCGATGCTCGGGCTTCATCAAGACGGAGCGCAGGCAAAGTACCGTCTCATGACCATTCGACGCAACGCTATTGAGCGAGGGGAAATACGCGACAGGCAGACGGACCAGCGCCAGGTGCAGGCCGCGGTTGGCGGCTGCTGTAAAGATGTGCTGTGACCGCTCCGATGCAAGGCGGGCGGACGCGGCGCGCGGCGCCCAGACGACGATATCCAGCTCAGGATGAAACGGCACGAGCCATCGGGAATCGCCGGCGAGACTCTCCGCCAGGCAGACCGCGGCTTCCCGGCAGGCCTCGATGCCGGCGGCGAATTCGCTTCCCCGCACGAGCGGCAACAGTTTTTGGGTGGCCCACAGCGCGACCGCCGACGCGCCGGGGCGCGAACACTCCAAGCTGATTTCGCCCAAATGCAAATCCGATGAGGTGAAGTACGTGTACGGGGAATCGTGTTTATACAGCGCGCCCACACTCGGATCGCGAAACAACACGCATCCGCATCCATAGGGTTGAAGGCCGTGCTTGTGGGGATCGACGACGATCGAGTCGGCTGCGTCGATCCGGTCGTACGCGGCGCGGGTTTCGCCACTGAGATTCCCCGCGAGGGTGAAGTATCCGCCATAAGCCGCATCGACGTGCAACCTGAATCCGTGCTGAGCGCGCAGGCGAAGTATCTCGGGCAACGAGTCAACGGAGCCGGTCCCCGTGGTTCCAACTGTTGCCACGACGCAGCCGATGTCTCCCGTCGCCAGCGTTTCCGCCAAGGCGTGAGTGTCCATCCGTCCCCGAGGATCGCAGGGCACTTCCACGAACGGCAGCCCCAGCACGCCGCTGATGCGATGGTGTGTGTAGTGGGCTTGCGCCGAGGCGGCAATCTTCTTTCCCGGGTGAAGCCGCCCAGCCACCCAAAGAGCCTCAAGGTTCGCCATGGTGCCGCCGCTCGAAAGGTGTCCCAGGTGCGTCTGCCAGCCGAACATGGCGGCGATTTCCGCCACGGCCTCCTTTTCCATGGCTGAACTGGCACGCCCGCCGTCCAGGGCATGGTTGTTGGGATTGATCCACGTGGCCAGGGCGTAGGCGGCTCGCGCAATCGGATGAGGCGGCTTCAACATCTGGCCGGCGTAGAGAGGATGGAAGTAGGGGTAATTGTCGCGTAATCGTGCCGCAACTTGCTGCATTATTGCCGGTATGCGCTCCTCGCCTGGCACCGGCGCGTCGATATCGGGGAGCGAGGCAAAGCCCTCCTCCAATGCCCGGAGAGCCGCCGGTAGAATCTCCAATGTGCCCTTTTCCAATTTCATCCCGACCTCCCACTTGACTCCGCACAAGCTGCGGGCACGGATCAGATGGCCCTCGCGCGCCTGGCGGGGGTATTGTAAACGAAATGCGCATCGGGTGCAGGGAAGCGACACAACGGAGCCGGTTCGGGCGGTGTCCTAATTTCGGGCGTAGCGCCGGCTTCCAGCCGGCACAAGAGCCGCCAAGATGGCGGCGTTACGTTCAAATTGGGACAGTACCCAGGCTCCAGTGATTCCGTAAGGTAGGGACTAGGTCGGCTTCAGTTCGTTTGTTTACAGGGGTTTCCACTCCCAGTTGAGTTTGGCGGCATTTTTGCAAATCTTTTCGGGGGCTTGACTTGGTTCGTTTCTGACACTAGTATTAGTGTCATATGAAATCGCTCCCCAACCCCGACCTGCAACTGCGAG
>JBKQVI010000410.1:0-4795 GCA_052139985.1 Terriglobia bacterium | reverse complement strand
GTTCCGGATCTTACGCCGCGCCCACCACCGCGCCCGTGCCGCCGACGCTCGTCGTGACCGCCACAAGCCAGGCTGACACCAGCCAATCCGCTTCTACCACCCTGACGGTGACATCCAGCAACAGCGTGCCCTTGTTCGTAAATTTTGGGCCCAATGGCGACACCGGGAATCCGCGCACCGAATACTACAATGCACTCTTCACTTCCGTCACCGTCTGCTTGCCGGGCACACACGATTGCCAGACGATTCCCGACATTCTGGTGGACACCGGTTCCGTGGGCTTCCGCGTGCTGAATTCCGCGCTGACGACGGTTCCGGCCACGGAACTGCAAACAGTGAGAGATTCCCATCAAAATCAGATTCAGGAGTGCATTCAATTCGGCGATACCTCTTACACGTGGGGACCGGTGCTGTTGGCGGACGTGGTCATGGGCGGCGAGACGGCCCCCTCTGTTCCCATTCAGGTGATGGGCGATACCACGAACATCGTGCCTGCACCCAGTTGCCTGACGTTGGGAAATGGTCCTAGCCTCGACACGGTGGCGGCCTTGGGTGCCAACGGCATCCTGGGCGTGGGCACAGGCGTGGGCGGTTCCCCGCATGGTTTCCCGCAGGATTGCGGCCCCGACTGCGCGGGGGGCCAGACCTTTACCCCCTATCCGTATTACGTCTGCCCTGACGGCACTTGCCAGACCGTTGCTGTCCCAGTGGCACAGCAAGTTGCAAATCCCGTCGCCTTCTTTGGCAAAGATAATAACGGCGTGGAGATTCTCCTGCCGTCGATAGCTTCCACGGGAGCGCCGTCGCTTCCTTACATCAGTGCCGATGGAACGGGCCTGATTCCGGCCGGTCTCCTGATCTTCGGCATCGGAACTGAATCCAATAACGCCCTGGGGAGCGCCACGCTGTATGCGGCGGACGCCAACGGGAACTTTCCTAGCATTACCTACAACAACGCATCCTACACCTCGGAAGGTTTCCTCGATTCGGGCTCAAATGCCCTCTACGTTTTGGATGCTCAAACCCTCGACATTCAGGATTGCTTCGACAGCTCTTACTACTGTCCTAGCTCCCCGCTGGCGCTTCCCCTCACCTTTAACGGCGCCAACGGCAGCTCGGGGACGGTCACGCTGAATATCGACAACGCCGACACGCTGTTTACCACCAGTCCCGGCTTTGCCGCTTTCAACAACTTGGGCGGCCCCAGCGGCACGGGCCTTTCGACCGATTACTTTGATCTCGGATTGCCGTTCTTCTTCGGCATGCCGAATGGCGTGTTCGTAGGGATCGCGGGTACGACCGTGCCCAACAATGCGACCGCCCCCAACGGCTACTTTGCATTTTAGTCTTTCTTTGTGGCCTCCGCGGTGAAGGCCTTTTCGAAATCCGGAAGAGAAGATTCACCACAGAGTGCACGGAGACCACAGAGAAAGATGCCTCTGATTGCGCGCATGGAGATTTCGTTCTTTTCGTCGCTGACCGTCAATTCTTTCTCCATTTTTTCTCCGTGACCTCTGTGGCACAAGTTTCCCGAGATTCTTCGTGACGTGCGGAGACTTTGTGCCACGGGCGTCCCGCCCGTGCTCGAGCATGGCCGGGACGGCCATGCCACGGCTTTGGTTGCGGCTACGCCGCGCTGTGCCCTCCGTGGTGAAGTCTTTCTTCCCCCGAATCTGGATACCCCCAAGAACTCTGTGGTATTTTATCCGGTGCGAAATCGGTGCGAAAAGCGCCAACTGGTGAGAACCCGCCGGAGCCAAAGGGCCGGGGCAAAATCACGCAAGGGAGCTGAGGAGACGTTCGATGAAAGCCACTTTAAGGGTGTTACTCGTTCTGTTCATGGGTGCTCTGCCGGCGTGGGCAGCGTTGGGCGAGTATGAGGGCTCGGTGAGTGTGGACCAACGAGTCTTGCGCGGAACAAGGCGCGAGGAGGTCCAATCGGGCTACAAGCTTCACCAAATTGTCACCTCTGAGGGCGCTGTCGTTCGGGAGTACGTATCGACGGAAGGCAAAGTCTTTGCCATTTCCTGGCACGCTCGTTTTATTCCCAATTTGTCGCAATTGTTGGGGTCATATTTCCCGCGGGTGCAGCAAGCGGCGCAAGCCAAGGTGCAACGCGGCGTGCCGCTTGTCATTACGAGCGGCGACTTTGTCTACTTCAGCGGCGGGCGCATGATGGATTTCCACGGCAGCGCGTACGTACCTGGTCTTTTGCCCAAAAATGTCACGGCCGAGGTGGTGCGATGAGCCTCAAGAACAGTGCGGCCAGCGTCAGCAGCCAGGAGTCGGGAGTCGGAATGTGGTGCGGTCCTAATTTGAGCCGTAGCGCCGGCTTCCAGTCGGCACAGGAGCCGCCAAGATGGCGGCGTTACGTTCAAATTAGGACAGTACCCAGAATGTCGCGGCCTTTCTGGGTTTCGCTTAGCCGAATGCTTACTGTTGTTGCGGGCGCGATCGTCTTGGCGGGTTGCGGCGGAAGCGGCAGCTCCACTACCACGACACCCGTTACGCCGACGCCAGTGGCGAATACCGTTTCCGTTGCGGTCAACTCCGGGCCGGCCAACAACGCGGTGAACTTTGCTTACGTCTCGGTGCAAATTTGTAACCCGGGCAGCACCACCAGTTGCGCCACCATTCCCGACGTGCAAGTGGACACCGGCTCCACGGGGTTGCGAATTCTCGCCTCCGCGCCCGGAGTGAGCGCCCTCAATCTCACGCAAGTCACGGGCAGCGGCAACCCGGTGTACGAATGCATCCAGGAAGGGGACGGCTCTTATCTTTGGGGACCGGTCCAGCAGGCAGACGTTACGATGGCGGGGGAGAAGGCTGGCAGCCTGCCCATCCAGGTTATCGACAGCAGCGCTACGCCCAGCAATGTTCCCAGCACGTGCAGTTCTGGCGGCGGCAATAACCGCGGCACTACCGCGGCGCTTCAGGCGAACGGCATCCTCGGCATCAGCACCGCTCAGCAGGATTGCGGGACCAACTGCACGGGTACTTCCGTGCCGCCTTACTACTGGCTCTGCCCCACCAGCGGCGCTTGCACCACCGCGGCGGTTCCGACGGCCGCTCAGGTTTCCAATCCCGTCATCTTCTTCAACAGCGATAACAATGGTGTGATGCTGACGCTGAACTCTGTGGGCGCTGCCGGAGCGGCTTCGGCCACGGGCACGCTGACCTTTGGAATCGGGACTCAAACCGACAATGCGATTGGCAGCAGTGCAAAGGTGTACGCTCTCGCGGGCAACTCCATAAACGGGCAACTGTTCTACTCGCTAACTGCCAACTACAACAATCTCAATTACCCGGCGCTGATCGATAGCGGGGGAACCTACAATTTCTTTTTGGATGCCGCCACCGTTGCCGCCGCTCCCGCCGGCGCGGGAATCTCCGATTGCTCAAATAGTTTCTTGTACTGCACGAGTTCGGCCGTCAGCCTTCCGGTCACGGTGAAGGATAACAATAGCGACTCGTCGCAGATCACCCTTTCGATTGGGGACGCCACCACCCTGTTGAACACTTCCGTGACCAACGGCGGCGCGAACACCGCTTTCAGTAACCTGGCTGGGGGCTTTGCGCTGAACGGGGCGAACGATTATGTGAATTTAGGAATGCCCTTCTTCTATGGCCGCACGGTTTATGTGGGAATTTCAGGGCAGGCTCCTCCGTCCGGAGTCTCCCCCTCGTCCGTCGGCCTGGGATACTGGGCGTTTTGACGCGACCTTATTTCTGTGAGGGCAACGTTGAACGGGAAAACGGTGGGAAACGCGAATTTTCTTCCCTCGCCCCTCTGGGGGAGAGGGTGGCTCCCATCCGGCGTTCACATCAGCCGGGGCGAGTCGGGTGAGGGGGTAGAAACCGTGATTTCTCCACCTCCTTACCGGAAGACGCGCTCCCTCGCACGCACGACGGAACAGATTGATAAAGCCCGCGAGCTTCGTCGCTCGTCCACGGAAGCGGAACAAGCCGCGCGGCCTTTGCTTCGCACGTTGAGGTTAATGGGATGATCGCTACCGGAGGCGTGGGGCTGAGCAGGTTTGGGTTTAGACCCCCTCACCCGTCCCGCCCCCGCTGGTAAAGGCGCGGGTGGCGGTCCACCCTCTCCCCCAGAGGGGCGAGGGCAGAGGTGGTCGTTGGGGGGTTCGAAATGTAGAAACTCCAGGCGCCGCCCAAAAGGCGCAGCCTTTTGGGCGGCGCGAATGGGGTCTAGGGGCGACTTACTGCCACGAAAAGGCGGAGAAGCTGTGAAAGAACCCCGGAACGAGCAAAGGTATCTCGCGCAGGGCCGCAAAGGCGCAGAGGCCGAAAGAAAGTAAAGGACTTACTTGCTTCGACTCTCTGCGTCTCAGCGTCTCTGCGCGAGATTCGCTATTTTTTTCACACCTTCGGAGCCTTTTCGCAAAGCTCCCCTTCTGGATGAGAGATGCATTTCGTAGCGCGGACCGCCGCCTTTGCGGTCCGCGTCTTTTCTTGCTCCGCTACTTCGAGACGGCGGTCAAATATCTTGGGCAGCAAGAAACTGAGACTGTCAGGGAAGAGAAGAGACGCGGACCGCAAAGGCGGCGGTCCGCGCTACGGACTTCGAGTTCTTTCGCAGCCAGCAAAGCCCCGCGCTTTCGGTCCCGAGGTGAGAATCTGCGTTAAGATATAAAAGGAATCGCCGGAAAACAGTAGGCGCCGTTTTCGCATCCAACGACGGTGCAGAGGCTTCGCGCGGGCCTCTGGCAGTCAAATCAATTCTATCCGGAGCGACATAAATTGTAGCGTCTATCTCCGATCGACGACGGCGGTCGGA
>JBKQVI010000409.1:0-9761 GCA_052139985.1 Terriglobia bacterium | reverse complement strand
TTCCCGGTTGTTCTTGTGGCGCGCACCGCGCTGGGGACCATCAATCATACTCTCCTCAGCCTCGAAGCGCTCCGTGAGCGAGGGATACCGGTTACCGGCATCGTGCTTAACGGCGAAGAAAACCCCGATAACCGCGAGGCCTTGGAACGGTATGGCCGAGTTCCGATCTTGGGGTGGGTCCCACCCCTCCCAGGGATTTCCCGTCAAGCATTGCGGCGGGTATTCGAAGAACACTTTGACAAGACCTACTTTCCGATATGACTTCCACCCGGCTCAACATCTGGCACCCGTTCACTCATCCATCACTTGACCTGGAACCGGTCTTCATCGATCGAGCGGAAGGCGCATATCTTTATACTCGCGACGGTCGGCAGCTCCTCGACGCCATCTCTTCCTGGTGGGTGACCCTACACGGGCATGCCCACCCCGCCATTGCGAATGCGATTGCTGAGCAAGCACACAAGCTCGAACAGGTTATCTTTGCGGGATTCAGTCATGATCCAGCGGAGGAATTGACAGAGCGATTGAGCAAGTTCATGCCGCCTGGACTCGAACACATCTTTTTTTCGGACGATGGGTCAACGGCGGTGGAAGTGGCATTGAAGATGGCAGTCCAATACTGGTGGAACCTGGGACAGCCGGAGAAAAGGGAAATCGTCGCGCTCGAGCACGCTTACCACGGCGATACCAGTGGCGCAATGTCTGTGGGCGCGGATTCCACCTTCTCCGCGCCGTTCGCGAGCCTGCGCATCCCGGTGCACCGGGTCCATTCCGCCTACTGCTTTCGCTGTCCGGTGGGACTGACCCGCGACCAATGCCAGATCGATTGCCTCGACAAGTTTCGGAAGTTGCTCGCGGCCCGCGCCGGCTCCATTGCCGCAATCATCGTCGAACCTCTCTTGCAAGGGGCGGGAGGGATGATCGTTCATCCCGGGGAGTTCCTCCAGGGAATCCGGCAATTGTCGAGCCAGCACAATGTCCTGCTGATTGCGGATGAAGTGCTGACCGGCTTCGGTCGCTGTGGGAAAATGTTCGCTGACGAAATCGCGGGTGTAGTGCCCGACCTGATGTGTATCTCCAAAGGGCTAACCGGTGGGTTCCTGCCCCTGGCGGCCACGCTCTTGACACGGCGAGTTTGGGAAGCCTTCGCGGTTCCTGACGCGCGGCGGACCTTCTTTCACGGGCACTCCTATACCGCCAATCCCATTGCCTGCGCCGCGGCCAATGCCAGCCTGAAAATTTTCGAAACGGAACCGGTGTTTGACCGCATCCGCTCCATCCAGCGAGTTCACGCGGAGAGGCTTTTGAGTTTCAGGCAACATCCGGCAGTGGCGGACGTGCGGAGCATCGGAACGGTGGCGGCGCTGGAGTTGCGGGCCGATGACCCGGGTTATCTTTCTTCCCTTCGCGCGCGGCTCTACGATTTCTATCTGAACAAGGGCGTGCTTCTCCGCCCCTTGGGAAATCTCGTGTATATTCTTCCGCCCTACTGCATTGCCCGCCAGGAATTGCACCAAATCTACGACGTGATTCGCGAGTCGCTGAACTTGGTTGCAAGCTGATTGAAAAACCCGTTCTCTTCTCTTGTTTAGATATATGCATCAAGGAGATGTTGTATCGAGATCGGTTGCCTGGTCGATAGCCTGTCTGGATATTTGATTACGAGGTTTCGTCTTAACCTCTGAATGTTACATGTAGCCTCTAACTAATGCTGGACATGGCTAGCCATCGTGGTATACTAAGGGTTGGCGTTGGAGCCGGCGCAGGCGACTGCGGATCTACTCAAGGGGGCGGGGGAAGCCAGACGAGATCATTGGACCGTAGAGACGAAAAGGCGACAAGTGCCTTTTGCGACTCCCGGCGACCCGAGAGTGACTGGCGGCTGAACGCGCCTTTTTGTCGAGGATGAAACGCCATCGCCGGATGGAAGGTTTACAAATTGACTTCTTGCGCCGGATTGGTCATCCTCACCCTATCCTAATTTTCCGGGATCACACGAAACGATGAAAAAGATTCTGATCTACGACACGACTTTGCGCGACGGCTCGCAGGGTGAAAACATCTCCTTCTCGCTTGAGGACAAGCTCCACATCGCCAGGAAACTCGACGAGTTGGGGGTGGACTACATCGAAGGCGGTTGGCCAGGCTCGAACGCCAAGGACGTGGCTTTCTTCGAGCGCGCGAAGGAACTGAAGTTAAAACACGCTAAAATCGCGGCGTTCGGCAGCACCTGTCATCCGCGCCACGGCGTGGCCAGCGATCGCAACCTGCAAGCTTTAATCGAAGCCGGAACTCCGGTGGTAACGATTTTCGGGAAGTCTTGGGACCTGCACGTAAAGGTGGCCTTGGGCGTCTCGTTGAAGGAAAACCTCGACTTGATTAGGAATTCCGTGGCTTTCCTGAAATCCCATGGCCGGGAAGTCGTCTACGACGCCGAGCACTTCTTTGATGGCTACAAAGCCGATCCCGCGTACGCCCTGGCGACGCTCCAGGCCGCGGAAGAGGCGGGAGCGGACTTCCTTGTTCTGTGCGACACGAACGGTGGCACGATGACCACCGACATCCGTGAGCGTTTTCAAGCCGCGGCGAAGCAAGCCAAAGCGCCTCTGGGAATTCACACGCACAACGATTGTGACATGGCGGTGGCCAATGCCATCGCCGCCGTGCAACTGGGGGCCGTGCAGGTGCAAGGCACCATCAACGGCTATGGCGAACGGTGCGGGAATGCCAACCTCTGCTCGGTGATTGCCAACCTCGAACTCAAGCTGGGTATGCGTGCGATTGGCAGAGAGAACCTCAAGCACTTGACCGAGGTTTCCCACTACGTCAGCGAACTGGCCAACCTGCTGCCTCGCCAGGATCTGCCCTACGTAGGCAAGAGTGCGTTTGCCCACAAAGGCGGCATCCATGTGAGCGCAGTGATGAAGGAGACCGCCGCCTACGAACACGTGGACCCCGCGGTGATCGGCAATGAACGGCGCGTGCTGGTTTCCGAGCTTTCCGGCAGAAGCAACGTGCTGTACAAGGCGGTGGAAAGGGGCCTGAAGATAGACCTGTCTTCCCCTGCGGCCAAAGTGGTGGTGGACAAGCTCAAGGAGATGGAACATGACGGCTACCAGTTCGAGGGCGCGGAAGCGTCCTTTGAAATGCTATTTGACAAGCTGGTCCACCATGCCAAAGCGTTCTTTGAGCTGGACGGATTCCGTCTGATCACGGAAAAGAAGGGAGGGGGAGATCCCTATTCCGAGGCGGTCATCAAGCTGCGTGTGGATGGCAAAGAAGAACATACCGCGGCGGAAGGCGTGGGCCCGGTCAGCGCCTTGGATAGAGCCTTGAGGAAGTCACTGATAACTTTCTTCCCCTGCATTAAGGATATCCGCTTGACCGATTATAAAGTGCGCGTGCTGAATCCCAAAGGCGCTACCGACGCCAAGGTTCGCGTGCTCATTGAGTCTACCGACGGCCATGACAACTGGGGAACCGTGGGAGTCTCTGAAAACCTGATCGAGGCCAGTTGGCAGGCGCTGGTAGACAGCATTACTTACAAACTCAAGAAGGAATACGGCTATAAGCGCAAGGCGAGCGAGGTGCATGCGGTCGAGTCGGGCGGATGAAGGCCGCCATTCCGAGTCCTCAGGGAGGAATACGGAGCCGGAGATGGCCGACGAAAATTCTCACATCACCATGCGACACTGCTGCGGGAGGGCAAAGTGAAAGCACTCATAAAGAGTAAGAACGAGCCGGGGCTTTGGCTCGAAGAAGTGGAGAAACCCAGGATTGGTATCAATGACGTGCTCATTCGTGTGCATCGCACAGGCATCTGCGGTACGGATTTGCACATTTATCAGTGGGATGACTGGGCGCAAAAAACCATAAAAGTGCCGACGATCATCGGCCATGAGTTTGTCGGCGAAATTGTGGAAGTGGGTTCGAACGTCGCGGACTTCTACCCTGGGGACGTCGTGAGCGGGGAAGGCCACGTCACCTGTGGTCGGTGCCGGAATTGCCTGGCGGGCCGGCGTCACCTTTGCGCGCACACCCAAGGCGTAGGGGTCAACCGCGCCGGTGCCTTCGCGGAATATATTGCGCTGCCCATGGCTAATATCTGGCGTCATCATCCTTCCATCGATCAGGATATCGCGGCAATATTCGATCCGTTCGGAAACGCTGTTCACACCGCCCTCTCCTTCCCGGTGCTGGGCGAGGATGTGCTTGTTACTGGGGCGGGTCCGATTGGGCTGATGGGCGCGGCGGTGGCGCGGCACGCGGGCGCACGGTATGTCGTGATCACCGATGTCAATCCCTTCCGGCTCGAATTGGCCAGGAAGATGGGCGTGACCGTAGCCTTGAATCTTCGCGAACGTACGCTGCCTCAGGTGCAAAAGCAATTAGGCATGGCGGAAGGGTTTGACGTAGGGCTAGAGATGTCGGGCAATGGCGAAGCCCTGCGCGACATGCTCGCCAATATGAGCCACGGAGCCAAAATTGCCCTTTTGGGTATTCCCAAGCATGAGTCGGTGGTCGATTTGAACCCCATCATTTTCAAACTGCTGACCGTCAAGGGAATATACGGCCGCGAGATGTTCGAAACCTGGTACAAGATGACCATGATGCTTCAATGCGGACTCGACATCAGTCCGGTGATCACGCATCGCTTTCCCTGTGAAGAATTCATCAAAGGGTTCGAGGCCATGGATTCCGGCGAGTGCGCCAAGGTCATCCTCAACTGGGTCTGATGGCGAAGGTCCACGGTGCTTGATGATTTGGCGGCCCGGTAGCGCAACGCGGGCGAGCACGATTCGGCACGGACCTCATGGCATGGTGAGCTGCGGGATGCTCGCATGCAAGGCCCAACCGTCCGGCAGCAGCGAGGCCGCTACGCAGGCTAATTCAGTCCTGTGCCCGGCAGCACACCTAACTGCTTATGCAATTCTGCCTTATGTTTGTACATCTGGGCGTCGGCACGGGCTAGGACGTCTTTGATAGTTTCGCCGGCTTGCCACTCGACCAAACCAAGGGCCGCACCCATTTCGACTCTCGGCCCCTCCGCTCCCACGTGGAGGGTGTAGCTTCCGAAGACCCACTTTCGCATACGCTCGACATGCGATTGGGCTTCTCCCAGTTTGCCATCAAGGATCACGATGAATTCATCACCGCCCCAACGCCCGACCGCGTCCGTGGCCCGCGAGGCCGAACGTAGCTCCGCGGAGAATTGCTTCAGCAGGTCGTCGCCCGCTTCGTGCCCGTAAGTGTCATTGACTTGCTTGAAGCCGTTCAGGTCCAGCATCAACACGCTGAACGGCTTTCCGGCAGTGATGCGGCGCAGCAGCTTGGTTTCGACCCCTTGGCGATTGTCCACTCCCGTCAAGGGGTCGCGCGAAGCTCGCTGTTCGGCCTCTTCCAGCTTTGTTTGATAAGTTGAGACTTGCGTTCGTAGCGCCGCCACGGACTCGCGCCCGTCCTGCTCCATTTTATCAACACAAGTCCTCAACTCCTTCGCGCCGCGGACAATGGCGGATCGGATTTGGGGCAAGTCCTCGAGCTTGGCGAGCGCCTGGAGCCGCTTGGTGAACTCGCCGAATTGGGACGTGTAACGGTGATCGCGCTCTGCCACGGACTCCGCAGCGCCGGCCAACACCATCAGGATTTCCTTTACATCGCCAGCTCGCTGCTGGAAATATTCCGCCGTATGTTCGCCCCAGTCGCGGAGTTCCTGTTCGACGCGTCCTTCGGTTTCCTTGATAAGGGGAGCAGTGACGGATTTGGCGAGACTCTCGGCCAAGAGCACCAGGCTGTGCTGGAGGCTGGGGCCCAGCGCCGGACAGGCTCGAACTCCGCTGTCTCCCATCGCGGCCAGCACCGCGCGATATGCTTCCAGAATTGAGGCCAGCAGCTCCTCCGGGTCAAGCGGGCGGTACTTGTCTAGTTCGCTCGAGTCCAGGTCCAGGTACTTCTTGATGGAAATCACCGCGCGTCGATACCCCCTACCTTCTTTATCGGCGCTTCGAAGGCAGGACTTTAAGGAAGCTGACAATCCGCAGATTGCACAGATATCACCTAAGCAATCTGCGAAATCCGCGTAATCGGCGGATTCGTGTGGATGAAGCGGCGGTATTCCAAGGATCGTGTGCCGAAGTTAAGCAGCAACCCCACCTGATGGCCTGACGCCTTCAGGTAGTTGATGATCTGGGCCTCCTCGATCCCGCTTAACTTGCTCAAGGCTTTTAGTTCCACAATCACTGAGTTGAAGCACACGAAGTCGGCGCGATAGGTCGTATCGAGTCTTTCGCCTTTATAAATGACCGGCAATTCGACCTCGCGGCGAAAAGGAACACCGCGAACGGTGAGCTCATGCGTGAGCGCTTCTTGATACACGGCCTCGAGGAACCCGCAGCCCAGTTGCCGATGGACTTCCATCGCCGCCCCGATCAGAGCGAACGTCCTCGGATCTCTTTCACCGTCGCGATTTTTAATCTGCGCATTCTGCGTAATCTGCGGATCCTCCGGCTCACCAGTCGCACAGGGACTCGACGAAGGCCGCGGATCCATCGCGCAGCCAGCCATCGAGTTGCGACACCTCTTTGAGTTGTTGTCCACGCTTGCGAGGAACGGCCGCGAATCGGCAAGGGAATTCCGGCAGACCGGTCATGTCGCCCCAGAGCTTTTCAAACTGCGCCACGGGCATGACATCTTCCTGACCTTTGCCCCAGCGTTTTTTGACGTCTTTGAGTGTGATGTAGGTGGGACAGCGGGCCGCTAGCGTCCGTACCGCGCTGTTAACGAGATCTACGTCGTTCAAATCGTCGCGCGTCAGCCCGAACAGGGCAAGGAGCTGATCGAGGTCGATCCAATACGTCGCGCTGTTGTACCACGAGAGGATGGATTCGACCTCTTCGCTGGGAAGCGCCAGGCCCTCGACCAGGCGGACGCGGCCATCGACGCGGGCCGCCCCACCGCCGCGGTCTTCGAGCTGCCGTGCGATGACTTCCGTGGTCATGGCCGCCCCTTCGGCGATGTGGTAGCCGAGCAAGCCCGGGTCAACGTCGGCGCCCACGGTGTCGATGTTATGGACCATGAGGTATTTCAATCCCGGCCGTTCCTGGAGCAAGCGCAGGAGCGTGCCGTTGCGAAGCATATTGGGCACTTCATACCAATGCCCGACCGGGTGCAGGCATTGCATCGGCAAATTGTCGGTATAGTCGGAGCCTTCGCCCATCTGCCGCGCCCACCCGATCAGTGTCGCGCGCAGGCTGTCCCGGACTTTTTGTGCCTGTTCGTCGAGCATCTGCTGCGGCAACTCTTCCCAGGCGAATCGCAAGTCCCTCTCCATGGGCACAAACCGCAGCCCGATGGAACGTCCGGGAGAAATCAGCAAGGGTGCCGCGTATCCGTAGTTGCCCACAGCCCGGAGATGCGACTCGATAGCCTCGTGCGTCAGGTAGCTGGTGGTGATGACATGCGGAATTTTGGCGCCAAAAAGTCGGCCGGTCCTGCGGCTGTGGGCCAGATGAATTTCGACGAAGCTGCGGTGTTTGCCGCCCAAACGGCAGAAAGGATTCAGCGCCTTGACGATGCCCGCACCTTTGGTCCAGCGGCTACCCACACCGCCGGCAAACGACACCACCGCGACCATCCCTGCCGCGAGCGCTTGCTTTCCCAGCTCCTGGTATTTCGGAGCAACGCTCTCGGTGGCATCGAACAGATCGTCCGTGCCGATGTCGGTGATGCGGCTGGTGACGGGAAGGCGATTCTGCGCCAGCCCCAGACGGCCGCCGCGCAAGTCCGCCTGGATTTGCTCATGCTCGACGCGGTCAAATCCATGAGCTTCCAGCAGCGCGTCGAGGCTTTGCGAACGGTCGGCCTGTTGCGCGCTCTGCGGAATCAAGCGCTCAAAAACGTGCTGCACCATCCCCTGGAACTCCGGTACGGTGTGGCAGGCGGCGGTGAAGCGCTCAAGTTCCATGCGGCGAGCAGGCGAAAGCAGTCGCGATTCCGTGCGAAGCAGGGCCGGAACGGTCATGGCATAGTAGCCCGGAGGCATCAGCGCCGAGTCGCCAGAAAGCAGTGTGGCCTCGGTGCCATGTTCGTTGATCGAGAAGTCATAGACTACCGGTTCCATGGCGAAGGGCACGGCGTGTTCCATCTGGCGCTTGGTGTCGCTCATGATGGTCTGCAAGCGCTCCTGGGCCCGCGCTTTGGCGTGGGGAGCAAAGAGAAAACCCATGCCCCCTCCGGCCATTCCCCCCAGCATCCAGAATCCCCAGAAGTCGTCGCCCATTTCCCCACGCGCGCGGCGGATCAGCGTGTCGGTGTAAAGGTTCCCGGCCCAGGGAATGATGGTTTGAATGGGCCCTTGGAAATTGCGCTCCGTGCAGTCGCCGATGCCGTGAATATCGCCACTCCGGAGGCGCGCAATGAGGTCGTCGAAAATGTGGCCGGCTTCGACCCGTCCGAGCCACTCGCTTTCGGATCGAAGCAGGTATTTCTCCGTCACCATCTCGAGAACCGGACCCACATCCTGCGCCATGCCTCCATGAACAAGCACCAGGCTTTGCTGAAGCTGCTCGCGCGTTTCGGGGCGTACCTCCAGGGCGCCAAAGATCTGGTGGTTCGGCAACAATCGACCACGGCTAATGCCGCACTCGGGATCGCCGGCTTGGGCCGGGACGCCGTGAATCAGCTTAATTCCTGGCCATACGCCGCCGGAATCCTGCCAGCCGCCGCCCGATCCCCCGAGCCACTCACCCAAGATGGCGCGCGCGGCCACCAGACGACGGTCGCTTTCGCCCAAGCCGCCAGTCAGCGTGCGAATCTGATTGGTGGCGCGCATACAGAGAGAAATCAGGCAGGCCAAAAGGCTAGTGGAAACCGCAAGGCGTGAGCCGCGCGGAATATCGTTCACCTTGCTCACGATTTCGATTCCGAGGCCGGGCCGGCCGATCAAATGGGTCAGAACCTCGGTGAGAGGCTGCGTCGCGCCCTCCATGCCCGGTGGCACGATTCCGGAAGCGATCACCGCGGCCTTCAGCAGTCCCAGGTAGTCGTGGGCGAAATCGAAAACCTCCGCAATCGAGCTGATTTCCGCGCTGCTCTGAAGGTCCACGCTGACCAAGCGCAGCACCGGCTGGTCGATGACGCGGAACCACGCTTCCACCGGAGGCTTGGGCACGCCGGCGCCCCGCACGCTGAGATCGATGGAGATGTTGAGCACGCGCGCGCCCTCGGGAAAATCCATTCCCAGGAAGAAAATGTCGCTCCAACCGCTGTGGCTCAAGTCCATGCGGACCGGCGTGCCCTCATGCAGAATCGGGAAGGGATGGTCTGCGGCCTCTCTCGCCACGAGTTCAGGGCGAATCCGCAGCGGTGCATCTTGAGGGTGGGCGGCGCGGAACATCCACTGATTGCCCCGCACCGAGCGCACACTGCGCCGTACCTGGTCCGCAAGAGTCTGAAAACCCAGCGCGCGGTATCCCGCCGCGAGCGCACTGGAAAGCGCTGCGCTGGGTCCGGATGCGGCCTGGGCGGCGAGGAAAATATCGAGAGCTTCTTCGAACCGGCGCTTAAGCAGGTTGTGATAGCCCTCGAAGGGAATCAGCGCGCGCGAAGCGGCGCCCGGGTGCGACGAGATGTGGAAGCGATGAATGGCGTAGAGGAAAAACAGGGCCCGCACGCGCTCGTAGAGATTGTCGCTGCTGCGTCGAAAGTGGTCGAGCGCCTCGCATTCCCTCGCCAGTTCTTCGAGCGTGGCGGTTCGGCACAGT
>JBKQVI010000408.1:0-43854 GCA_052139985.1 Terriglobia bacterium | reverse complement strand
ACCTAGCGCTCTCGGGGGCCATGAAGAGCCCCCCAGGAAGGGCCTCCGACCCCTCCTTGAGCATCTTGAAAACCCTGGACTCCGCCGAGTTCTATTTTTGAGGCCCATTTTTCAGCATCCTGCTAGGCTTTTACACCTGGAACCAAGCTCTTGTTCAAGTCTTCCAGCGCGACCGCCTGCTGCAAACACCGCTCGATGAGCCGTCAGCCCGTCCACTGGCCCTGGCCCTTTCACGCAACGATGATCTGTTCAAGGCTTATGTCGCCGCCCTCAGTCTCGCGGAAAAACTCACCAACCCGCTCGCGGGGGAAGACCTTCGCCAGCCGGCTTCGGCGCTGAAATCCGGACGCACTCCCAGTTTGGCGGGGCATCCGTCCTTGTTTCCACCTTCCCAGGCCCACGAGACAAATCTCGCCAAAAGCCTTTACGGAAGCCAGCCCATTCCGGAGGGATTCAACCTTGCCGATGAGATGGTCAAACGCCTCCGCGCTGGACAACTCGACCTCAAACCTAAGCCCAACTCGGGTTGGTATGATTACCAAACCTTCGCGCTCGAGCCCTTGGCTGTTCCCGAACGGATGCCGGAGGCGCAGCGTCTCCAATTCGATGAATCCTATCGCCGGGAGCTTGTGGGGTTGTTCAAAGCGCTACTCGCGCTGACCCGCGAGACCCACGTCAAACAACTGGAAATGCCTACACTGGGTTCTGCCGCCCCCTCTCGGATTGTCCGGCTGCAAATCACACCGGATTTGACCGTGGAGCCTCTGGCGACCTACTACCTCCGGCGCGCCCGCTCCTATCGATTTGTGCGCGGGGTTCTTCAGCAGGCCTTCGGACCTGAGGCACTTCCGAAGCTGCGTCGCCTGACCGCAGCGGGGCCGGTCAACCTCTCGCTTGCCGAGGAGTTGACCTTAATGGAGGCCCTTTTCCATGGTGCATATCTGCGTTCCTGCGAAGAAATTGGCATGAGGCCCGAACCCGACTCTGAATTCGGCAGTGGCCGCGATGCCACGATTCATCGCGCCGTGATGGGAGCGTGGTTGGAGTCTCTCCCTAAAGACCCGGACCTTGGAAAAGACATTCGCATGATGGTGCCGCTCTTCTATGACGTTCAGCGCCAGCAGACCAAAGTGTGGGCGGTTCTCGGAGTTGCCACTAAGCCTCTGACCGTGTCATACGCGCATCCACCGACCGTGAAGGAATTCAAGGGGCCCGCCGGTGCAAGCGTGAAGCCTGGAGAGGTGGAGGTAGATTTCGAACCTCAATACACCAAACTCGCTTACATCGTGTCGGCCGAGGTCTACATCGGGCGCCTGCTAAACCGGACCGAGTTTCGTCAGCTTTGCGACCAGAAGAAAACCTTCGCGGCAATTGTTGCGGGTCTCCAGTAGGCTTGAGGGCGCGCCGGCGAGCTGTGGTAGGGCGCATTTGGGGCTCATGCAGCCAAGCAGTGTGCATGTCTCTTCCTGCCCGCAGAATCGTATCCGTTGCCATCCCGCGAGTGCTAAAGTAGCATTGTGCCTATGAACATGTCCGGGCAGGCGAGGTCCCTTGTCGTGGCGGTGTGCTTGATGGCGAGCGCATGTGCGTTTGGGGCCTCACCCGACGATTCGCAAAGCGCTCCTGCCGCGAATTCCCCGTCTCAGCCTGTTTCCGTCTATGAAGAAAGGCCGATTAACTGGAGATCTCTCGTCCCCGACATCTATCACGACCAAAAGAACATTTGGACGTTTCCGGGTAAGTTAGCTCGCGGGGAGGATTGGAAGCCAACGCTCGCGATCGCCGCTATCTTGGGAGCGCTCGTGGTGGCCGACCCACACGACTCCCCTTATTTCCGCAACAACTCCACCTTTGCGGGATTCAACAAGCGTTTCAGCGGAACGAATACGGCCGTCGCCACCGCCATCGTTCCGGCCTCGTTCTATGCCTTAGGGTTGGTGCGTAAGGACTCATACGCAACCCACACGGCGCTACTGGCCGGCGAATCTGTGGTTGACGCTGAAATCCTGGGCTGGGTTTTGAAGAATGCCACAGGCCGGATGCGGCCGAGTTCTATCCCAACAGGAGGGGACTACTCCCACACCTGGTTTCAAACCTACCACCCGCTGCTCCGTGCGGACGGAAGCTTCCCTTCCGACCACGCTCTCGCGGCATTTTCCATCGCCACGGTCTTCGCGCACCGTTACAGCAATCACCGATGGGTACCCTGGGTGGCGTATGGCGGCGCTGCCCTGGTGGGCTTCTCTCGCGTCTCCCTGCAAGCACATTTCCCCTCTGACGTCTTCGCCGGCGCCGCATTTGGCTACCTCATCAGCCGGTTTATTGTCATGCCGGGGCGCGAGCCGGAGTTTTGAATCCACTGACAGGCCGTTAAGAAATGCGATTCCCATCTTCCGGACACCTGGCGGGATGCGCCGGTCAGACACGGCCGCGCGCCGGAGTACGTCTGGCCGGGGCGGGCCTGCGGACCTCCTCAAATTGGTTGATGCGGACAATACCATTCGGAAGGATGGCGCGGATATCCAACTGCCCTCCCATGGCCTCGATGATTTTTCGAAGCGTGCTGATATACATGTCGGACCGGCGCTCCACTTTGGAGATGGCCGCCTGATTAACATGCAGGAGTTCTGCCAAGTGTTCTTGCGTCAGGTCGAGGGCTCCGCGGAGTTCGTCCAACGCCATTTCCCGGACCATTTGGTTGGCTTTGTCCTCTGAGCGCACCTGGGCGTCAGGAGACATTTTTGCTTGCAGCGCCTTAAAGCTCTTCGCCATTGATTGAGCCCTCCTTTTCCAGTGCGGTCAGATGCTCGTCATAAAGCCGGTCGGCGATCGGGATGAACGTTTCGTACCACCGGCTATCGCCCGTTTTGTCTCCGCCGATCAGCAAGAGCGCGCAGCGTCGTGGATCGAATGCGTAAAGCACACGGTAGGGTCTTCCGGCATGCTGAACAATCAGTTCCTTCATGTGGGAATGCTTCGAGCCCGCAATCACCCCGGAATGTGGCCGCCGCAGCGCGGGTCCGAATCGCTGAAGAAGGATGACCTTAGCGTTCACGTCCACCTGCTCATCCTCGGAAAGACGGTTCCACCACGTCTCAAACTCGCCGGTGTATTCGACTTCCCATTCCACAGAGGGAATATAACCTATGAGGAATGACGACGTCAAGGGATGGGGATACATCCTCAGGCGGCAAAGCGGCAATTGACGCCTTTCGGGTGGGTTGCTAAGATGGCAGGGATCGGCATTTTGGAAGGAGTACGACTGTGGACCGTCAGACCCGCCATCAATTGAAGCACGACGAATTTAAGGACACGTTGGCACAGTTCGAGGATTATTTTAAGCAGCACTACAAGGAAATCATCAACATCTCGATCATTGTGCTTGTGGTGGTCGGGCTGGCAGCCGGGTTGAAGTACTACACTGACCGCCAGGAAGCAGCCGCCAATGCCGACCTGGGAGAAGCGCTGGCGACGCTCCGCGCGTACGTGGGTCAGCCTACCCCCGGCCAGACCCAGCCTGGAGAGGTCACTTATACGACCGCCCAGGAGAAATACAAGAAGGCCCTTCAGCAGTTTGACGCCATTGTCGAAAAGTACAAGATGCCTCCGCGGCCACAAGCGGTAGCGATTGCGCTTTACCAGGCGGGCGTATGCCAGGCGCTGCTGAACGATCAGGCAGGGGCGATTCGGACTTTGACGGCAGCCAGCGGAGAGCACGACGCGGAGATTGCCGCCATGGCGAAATTCGCTTTGGCCGGTGTACTGGCGAAGTCCGGCAAGACGCCGGAGGCGGCCAAACTCTATCAGGAACTGGCGGACCACCCCACGATAACCGTGCCCAAGGCAAGCGCGCTGCTTGCACTGGCCGACGCCTATCGCGAGTCGCAGCCGGCGAAGTCACGCCAGATTTACGAGCAGGTGCAGAAGGAATTTGCCTCCAACTCGTCTGTGGCGCAGGCTGTGAAACAGCAGATTGCTAGCCTCACGCCTTAGTGAGGCGGACGAGGTCGGCTGCCGACCTCGACTTTTTCTCCCCCGGTCCCAACCCAGAATTGCCGTTCGCCGCGACGGACGGCAGAGGGCGATCGAGCCCGTTCCACTCATTAAGGGAATTCGGTTCATGCCGGAAGGACATGGGCGCAACCTCGCCTTCACACACCCGTACTTGGAAACCCCGATGAGCGTTGATGCGGTGCACTTTGTTTTTATCGACGAGACAGTTCTCTGTTCGACCCCGTCCCCCCTTCCCCCTCCAGGAGGTCGGCCGCTTACGACTGAAGACCGAGAACTGAAGACTTGTGGCCTCTTGAGGTAATTGATGGACTTAAATTCAAGTAAGCATAAATCTTGGATTATTGCACTCATTGCGCTCGCGTCATGTACCGCCTACTTCCTGGGCGGCTTGGCGCAAGCGGCTTTCATTCTGATCGCATTCGTCAGTGTTTGGCTCTTTTTCCGGACCGTCAATCGCCGGCTTTTCTCGGTCTTTCCCCAGCACGGTGATCTTCCTCACGACCACATCGCCAAACGCCTGTGGCGGGTCTTTGTCGAGGTCGTGCTGCAATATCGAGTGGTGCGCGACCGGCCTGTGGTGGGCATTCTCCACGCCTTCGTTTTGTGGGGATTCTTCGCCTTCGGATGGGTTAGCGCCAACCATATGCTGCTGGGTCTGCGAGGGCTCGACAAGGCCGCTGGCGAACGGACTTGGTACGGCGCATTCGTCGCCGTCTGGGCCGTTGCGGTCCTGGTGGGAATCATCGGTCTGTCGTTTCGGCGATTCGTCCTACGGCCCAAGGCCCTGGGGAAACTTTCGCCAACCTCCGGCGCCGTCGCGTTTTTGATTTCGGCGCTCATGGTTACGTACCTGTTGGGCTGGGGAGTCTTTCCGGTGGGCAGCCTGCATTGGAAGGTGAATTGGTGGCTCCACACCCTTTCATTCTTTGCCTTGCTGGTGGTGATTCCGATCTCCAAACACCTGCACTTGGTGCTTGCCCCAGTTACCATTTTCTTCCGTCCCGAAACCACCAGTTCCATGCGCGCGCTGCAAGAAGACGGCGACGATCTGGGGATGATTCACTTCAAGGACCTCGGGCGCAAGGACGTGCTCGACGTGGATGCTTGCGTCGAGTGCGGCCGTTGCACGGACGTTTGTCCCGCCAACCTCTCGGGAGGAACGCTCAGCCCCAAACAAGTCATCCTGGATCTGCGTCAAGGACTCCTGTCGGGCGGAGACGTGGTGGCCGGAACGGTGGAAGAAAAGAAACAGGGCAAGGCGTTCGTGACAGAGGACGACCTTTTCCAGTGCTTTTCCTGCGGCGCTTGCGAGTATGTATGTCCGGTGGGCATTGAGCACGTCGGCAGGAAGATTCTTGACCTGCGGCGCGGACTCGCGAGCGAAGGGCGCATTTCAAACGACCGCGTAAATCAATTGTTTACCACCATGGAACGCGCTCCCCACAATCCCTGGGGCATCGCCCACGACACGCGGCAGAAACTAGTCGAGGCAAAGCAATTCCCGATTTTCGACGGCACGCAGGAATGGCTCTTCTGGCTGGGCTGCGGGTTGAGTTACGATGCGCACGGGCAGGCCGTCGCTCAGGCCATGCAGCAGATTCTGGATGCGGCGGATGTGTCGTGGGGTGTGCTGACGCGTGAAACTTGTTGTGGCGAGCCGGCGCGGCGGGCAGGGAACGAATACCTCTTCATGGAGCTGTCCGGCAAACTGGTGGAGTCTTTCGGTGGCGTGCGCGTGAAGAAGATTGTTACCTGCTGCCCGCACTGCACCACGATGTTGGACAAGGATTACCGGCAGATTGCTTCCTACAACCAGCTTGGGATCGAGGTTCTGCACCACACGGAATTCATCGCGAAGGTGCTGCCGAAGCTGCAACTTCGATCTTTCCCCGTGGCCAATGGCCGAGCGCCGCTCGGCCCTACTCCGCTGACGGTGACGTACCACGATCCCTGCTATCTGGCGCGTGGGCGGGGCATTACGGCAGCACCTCGGGATGTTCTGCACGCCGCGGGAGCCACCATAACCGAAGCCACCCATCATGGCCAAAATACGCAGTGCTGCGGAGCAGGCGGCGCGCAGCTTTTTGTGGCCGATGACACTCGCGAGGCGGGCAAACAGCGCGTAAACCAGCGGCGCTTCACCGAACTGATGCAAACTCACGCCACGACGGTGGCGGTGGCATGCCCGTACTGCCCCATCATGCTGCGCGATGCGGCGAATGCGCTGAAGCGCGATGACGTTGAAATCCTGGACATCGCGGAAATTGTGGCCAGGAACCTTCAGGCGTAGGTGGTTGGGTACCAGGTGTTAAGTGAAACGAGGTGAACCATGGGCCGTCGGCGCTCTTGATAGCAACGAAGGACGCGACAGCGTGCATCGCCCTATGGGGTTTCATGATATAGTCGGCCCCCGCCAGAGGTTGCACGGTCGACCATAAAGACACTTCGGGCCGGCCATAAAGAAGAACATGAAAGTGGGTCGTCGCTGATGTTGAAGAAGCACCTCAGAGAAGAGAGACCATCGTACTTTGTTTCGTACTCAACTAGGGAACCTCACACCAAACTCCTCATCGAGTGCCTGGGTATGGTATTTAAGGGACGCTTCGAGATGAAGATCACGCCATCAGCCCTCCAGAGCGGATCAAGCCAGCGTGAACAGATCACCGACATGATCGGTGGATGCAGCTTCGCGGTAGTTTGCCTCGATGGTCTGCGGCCTAATGTGGTCTTTGAATACGGTGTACTTCACGGGAAGAATATCCCTATAATGCTGTTCAAGGAGGCGGAGGCTCAGGTTGACATCAAGGGGTTCGTCCGTGAGTCCACGGGGCTGGGTATTGGTTCATTCCCACTCGATGTGGACTTGCAGTTTTCGGACGTCAAAGACGTGAACTATGCCACTTGGAATAGATTCGAGGTTGCCAATACTGTTAAACTGATTTGGGGAGAGTACCGCAAGAAGAAGAACGAGATAAAGGGCTACATCGAGATTCCGGAGTTTAATTTATGCCCGTAAAAACGAACAGCACTACCTTTGTATATGGGCGGTTCGTCCGGCAGAGAGGGAGAAGTTCCTTCCCCCGGACATCAGTGCAGTCTCTGCCGCCCGGCTCAGAAGATATTGCGATTGAGGTCTTGCGGGAGTACTCTTCCGAAGAGTTTTTGGGCAAGCTGTATGCGCGCGTTAGCTATTCTGGGGATTGGGCTCCGATTTTTCCAATGAAGGCCGCCTCCTACGACTGGTACAAGTGGGTTTCCGAAAAACATCAGCCTCTTTATTTTGCCATGGAGGGATCGGGCAACTGGGAGGTTGTCAACTTCAGAAACGAAAGTGATGAGAGCGGCCCGTACGTCGCTGTTGCTCTGAAGTACAAACGAGAGTGACGAGAACGGGCTCTACGTCGCTGTCGGGCTAAAGTATCCTTCTCAGAGTTCTCTACTTAAGTGGGTACTTTCCAACCCAGTCTGAGCGCCATACGCGGTGCACCCAGCCCTCCTGAATCATCATCTTCACACTCGACCGCGACTTCGAACGGATTCCTCGGCTCCAGCTCTTCCGCGGGCAGGGACCCTGACCGCATAACCCGTCTTACCACCTGGGGACATTCAGCGTATGCGCGCAACCAACTTTGAATTCCACAACCGCTTTTGGTTCATCTGCCTAACGTACCTCGTGGGTTTCGGAATCTACAGGTTCGACCACCTGAATGCGGCCGAGGCCCTGACTCGCTGGATATTCAGCAGGAGTGATCCTCACCTGGATTCTCTTGCCGCCCGGCATGCCATTCAGGGTCTGTTCACCCTGTCGGCGATACTGGTTACCGCCGCCGCGTGGATTCGCACCTGGGGTGGAGCCTATCTGCACACGGACGTGGTGCACGATACTGCGGTGCATACGGAGCGGCTGGTCGCTGACGGGCCTTACCGCCACCTCCGCAATCCCCTTTATCTCGGCAACATCCTCATGGCCACCGGCTTCGCACTGCTGGCGAGCCGAACAGGCGGAGCGATATTGATCGTCGGCAACTTGCTCATTGTCTTGCGCCTGATTGGACGCGAAGAAGCCGACATGGCGCAGTCCCAAGGTGAAGGGTATCGGGCTTTTCGGGCGGCTGTCCCGCGGCTTTGGCCGTCGCTGCGCCCCCGCCTGCCTGCCGGCGGCCTGCGACCGAGATGGTTTCAGGCTTTCTTGGGCGAAGCTCATATTTGGGCTTTCGCCATGAATGGTTTCCTCTTTGCCTGGAGATTGAATGGCCGCCTCTATGGCATCATCTTCTCTGTCTCCATGGCGGCGTACTTTCTGATGTGGGCCGTGCTAAAGCGCTTGCGCCCGGCAGCACTCGCGGCACGCGGCGCTTGACCCTCACCTTCCTCCACTCATCGGCGGCGGCAGTATCCCGTGGACGTCGTCCGCACGAACTTGCCGCCAGCCTCTGCCCCGGCCAGACAAGTCCCCCCGAACTGAAGAAAAAACCTTAGTTCCGGTATCGTCATCTAATTGCCTGATGAGCGCATGTTAGGACTAAGACCATGATTGAGGCTCCCGAGAACCTGGACGATATCACCTCGGAATCGAGCGGAAAAGCGCGGGGTCGCGCTAAGCTCGCAGCCAAGGAAAGTCCGCGGCGCTTTTCCTTACGGCAGCGCGCACAAATTTTCTTGGCAAGCTGGGCGGGGTCTCTTGCCAACAGGCTGGTCGGCTCCAGTCTGCGATGGGAGGTCATCGGTTGGGAGAACTGGGAGGCTGCGTGCCAGATGGGTAAGGGATTGATCTACACCTTCTGGCATCGTGAGATCTTCGCCGCGACCTGGTTCTGGCGGAAGCGTGGCATTGTCGTCATGACCAGCCGGAATTTCGATGGCGAGATCATTGCCCGGATTATTTCGAGGCAGGGTTACGGTGCAGCAAGGGGATCGAGTTCCCGCGGCGCCACCCGAGCGCTCGTGGAGATGATCCGTTGCCTCAGACGAGGCTCCGATGCGGCGTTCACGATCGACGGTCCCCGCAGCCCCCGCTTCGTAGCCAAAGGCGGGTCCGTGTTGCTTTCCCGCGCTACCGGAGCTGCCATTGTTTGTTTTCACATTGCCCTTCGTGATGCCCACGTTTTCGAGAAGAGCTGGGACCGCCACCAGATCCCTTACCCGTTTTCTCGCGCCGCGATCTTTATCGCTCCGCCCATCGTAGTGCCAGGAGATGCAGACGCCGCAGCAATGGAGCAGGGGCAATCTCAAGTTCAGGCGACTCTGGACGATCTCCGCCGTCAGGGAGATGAATGGGTTCGCCGGACGCGCCAGACGGGCGAATCCTGCCCGACTCCGCAAATTGCGGACCGCGCCTGTCCTAAAACTTAACCACGCGCTTCTCCCGAGCCTGACCTCAAAAGTGACAGTCGAAGCCTGAAGTTTACAACTTCGTCTTGCTCTCGTCCCTTCCTTGTGGCAAGCTGGAGCCACGAGACCTTTAACGCCATCCCTCATGCATCAAGATGAGAAGGTCTTTCACCTAAAACATGGCCGATCAAGGCAAGGAAACCGATGCCGCCGTAGCGGCTCCGCCAGCCCATCCGGGCGCTTCGCAACCGCAATTATCGGTCGGCGAGCCGCGCACCTTCACGCACTGGCAGCGTGTCCAGCTATTTCTGGCGGACTGGATTGGCTATTTCGTAGTGCTTTTGGTCGGCCGCAGTCTGCGCTGGGAAGTTTTTGGAGAACAGAATTACGAGGAAGCGCTGCGGCGAGGAAAGAGCTTCATCGTAACTTTCTGGCATCGCGAAATCTTTCCGGCTGTTTGGTACTGGCGCAAGCGGGGCATGGTGGTCATGGTCAGCCAGAATTTCGACGGCGAGTTCATTACGCGCGTCATTCATCGGCACGGCTACGCGACGGCGCGGGGCTCCAGCAGCCGTGGCGCCGCTCGCGTCCTGGTGGAAATGGTGCGGACGTTGCGCCTTGGCCTGGAGGCCGCGGTCACTCCCGACGGCCCGCGCGGCCCCCGGTTCGTCGCCAAGCCCGGCGTGGTGCAGCTCGCCCGGCTGAGCGGCGCGTCCATTCTTTGCTTCCACATCGTTCCCCGGCGCGCCTGGGTGTTTCGGAAGAGTTGGGACCAGACGGAATTTCCCAAACCATTCGCCCGTGCCGCCATTTTTATCGCTCCGCCCATCGAAGTGCCGAGACACTCCGACGAGCGGCAGCAAGCAGAATACCTGCAAACCGTCCAGTCCACGCTTGATCAGCTTGTGGAACGCGGTAAGGAGTGGCTGGAAAAAGTAGCCTGAAGGCGGAATTGCGTCTGGAGTCCTGCTGCAAACTCCGGCTCCAGGCATTATCCCGATGGCGAACCCTGTCCGGCAAGCGTTTGCAGTTCCGGAAAAAGTCGTTCGACCTGACGACGCGTCTCTTCCAAGCTACCTGCGCAATCAATCACATAATCGGCTCGGCGGCGTTTTTCCTCCAGGGGCATCTGCGCCTGAATGCGCCGCTCGGCTTCCTGCCGCGAAACGCCCGGCCTGGCCAGCAATCGTTCCAGTTGCTGTTCCGGACGGCACCAGACCACCACCACTTTGTGCAGACTCTTTTCCATCCCCGATTCAAAGATCAGCGGCGCGTCGATAATCACCAATGAGTGGGGATTCCGTCTTTGCTCTTCGTTCGCCTGTTTCTGCATATGTGCAATGATGCGCGGATGGAGAATGGCGTTAAGCCGTAGCCGCTGTTGCGGATCCGCAAATACTGTGGGGCCAAGCTTTTTCCGATCGATGCGGCCCTCGGGATCGAGAATGTCCTTCCCGAAGTGATCGACGATATCGTGATACGACGATTGACCGGGTTCGATCAGTTCGTGCCCTACGCGGTCGGCGTCAATGACGTACGCGCCAAGGTCCTGGAAGTACCCCGCCACGGTGCTCTTCCCGCAGGCAACGCCCCCGGTGAGGCCAAACGGTAGTCCGGAGTCCGAAGTCCGGGGTCCGGCGTCAGCACGTTGCAAGCAGTAAACCCCCAGCCCAAATGGGCTTGAATGCATACGGAAAGCGAGTCAAAAGGCAAAGGGCAAAAGGCGAAAGGCAAAAGTAAGTGTAGGGCGGACCTGCCGTTTAGGTCCGCGGCTTTTCGTTATCGGCTAGGGACGAACCAAGGACTTTCCGAACAGGTCTGTGCTGCTTATTGGTGCTACTTTTGCGTTTTGCCTTTTGCCCTTTGCCTTTTGACTTGTTCTTCGCTCCTCAGGGATCTACGTTCAGTGCGCCTCCGAACTCCCTCGCCGCAGCCGCGCCGCCTGAATGGTGTTCGACATGAGCATGATGATGGTCAGCAGCCCAACTCCGCCAGGCACCGGGGTAAAGGCTCCGGCCACCTCCCGCGCATCTTCGGGTTGCACATCGCCCACCAGCACCTCACCCCGCCGTTCCAGCGTGGCCAGCGCTGCGGTGGGATCATGAAAGAGCCTGCGCACTTCTTCCGCCGTCGACAGTCGATTCATTCCCACATCGATGACGGTGGCGCAGGGTTTGATGAAGTCGCCGGTGACAAAGGCCGGTTTACCAATGGCTGCCACTAGAATATCTGCCTCGCGAGCCACGGCCGGCAGGTCGCGCGTGCGGGAGTGGCAAATCGTGACCGTGGCATGATCGTGCAGCAAGAGCATGGCCACCGGCTTCCCCACGGTGTCGCTGCGACCGATCACCACCGCCCGCGCTCCTTTTATAGGGATCTTCGAGCGCTTGAGTATCTCCATAATCCCCGCAGGCGTACAGGGCACAAAACCCGCGCGCCCGGCAACAAGGTTGCCGACGTTGATGGGATGAAACCCGTCCACATCTTTTGCCGGGTCCACAGCCATCAAAATGCACTTTGTATCAACCTGAGGGGGCAGCGGAAGCTGAACCAGAATGCCGTCGATCCGATCGTTGAGGTTCAGATCGTTGACTAAATGCAGAAGTTCCTCGGTGGTCGAATCTTTGGATCGCACGATCTTCTCGCTGTAGAGACCCAGCGCTTCACAGGCCTTCACCTTGTTGCGGACGTAAATCTGCGACCCCGGATCTTCGCCCACCAGCACCGCTGCCAGTCCGGGCGTGACGCCCACGCGCTTCAGGTCCGCGACCTTCTGCAAGAGCTCTGCTTGAATCTCATCTCGAAATTTGTTGCCGTTCAGTATGGTTGTCGCCAAGTTAGGTCTCCCAAAAGCAGTGGTTAGTGGCTAGTGGTTAGCAACGAGTGGCCGGTGGGCATCGTCTAACAACTAACCACTATCCACTAACCACTGCTTTATACGAATCGCAGGAAGTTTAGCACAGCCAAGAGTGTCCCTTCGGCAGATTGCCCCGATTCGCCAATGCGCCAGCCAGCCCAGTCTGAAGTCGTAGCGGCGAGTTTACCTCGCCTTGTGGCGGCGCGAAGCCGCCCGCACGGCAGACTGCGCCAGCACCGTTCTTCTGCTTGGGTCGCGAAGCCCATCCCGCTTGTTGTATTCTGGAGCTACGATGGCTGATTTGAATGTTGGCGCGGAGAAACCCGTCACAAGTGCGAACCTGGCGACTCCGGTTGGCGGTGGGCAGCGCACTCCCATCGCTTCTTCCTGGGCCGCCCTCCATCACGAACTCTTCCGCGTCCTGTGGATTGCTTCCGTTGCTTCGAATGTCGGCACGATGATGCAAGAGGTTGGCGCAAGCTGGCTCATGACTCAGCTTGCGCCTTCGCCGTTGATGGTGGCGCTGATTCAGACGGCAGGCGCTGCGCCGGTGTTTCTATTGTCACTTGCCGCCGGGGCCCTTGCGGACATTGTGGACCGTCGCCGGTTGCTCATTTTCAGCCAAAGCTGGATGCTTGTGGCGGCGGCCGGGCTGGGTATACTGACCGTCCTTCACCTCACCTCACCGCTCATTCTCTTGACCCTCACGTTTCTCTTGGGCTTGGGCAACGCCCTAACCGGCCCGGCTTGGAACGCGATTGTGCCGGAACTTGTTCCCCGCACGGAGGTGGGGCCGGCCGTCTCGATCAACTCGGTGGGCTACAACGTGGCGCGCGCAGCGGGTCCGGCACTGGGAGGACTGGTGGTAGCCGCCGCGGGTTCCGGGGCCGTCTTTCTGCTGAACGCCGTTTCGTTTCTGGGTGTCATCGTGGTGTTTTACCGCTGGCGCCGCCAGCCTCGCAAAAGCGTGCTGCCCGCGGAGCGCGTGGCGGGAGCCATGCGGGCCGGATGGCGCTACGTGGCCCACGCGCCCTCCATCCGCTCGACGCTGGTCCGCCTGACCCTGTTCATGCTGGGGGCAAGCGCCTTTTGGGGTTTGGTCCCCCTCTTTGCCCGCCAGAACCTGGGACGCGGGGCGGCCGGCTACGGCGTCCTGCTGGGATTTTTCGGCACGGGTGCGGTGATCGGTGGATCGATACTGCCGCGCCTACAGCACCGGCTAGGCATCAGGCGTCTGCTGATTTCCATCACCCTTCTCACCGCAGGAGCGCAGGTGCTGATGGCGCTGTGGCGCTTGTACCCGGTGGCCTGCGCGGCCGCGTTCGGCGCCGGGTTCGCCTGGACCTCCGCATTTTCCACGTTCAATACCAGCGTTCAACTCAACACCGCGGCCTGGGTCCGCGGCCGGGCCATGGCATTTTATCAGCTCACCTATTTCGCCTCGCTGGGCGCGGGCACGGCTCTCTGGGGCTTTGTCGCGGAGCATGTGGGCATTCCGCGAGCGCTCTTGGTCGCGGCCTTGGCGCTGGCAATGGGCCTCATCGTAGCGGCTCGATATCCGGTCAGCTTCGGCGAAGGACTTAACCTCGCGCCCTCGACTCGGCCTATACCGGTCATAGCGAACGAGCCGCACCCGGAACAGGGGCCGGTGCTGGTCACGGTGGAATATCGAATTGACCCGCGAAGGGCCGCGGAGTTCAGCGCGGCGATGCTCGAACTCGGCCGCTTCCGCCGGCGGGACGGGGCCGTGGATTGGGGGCTCTACGCGGATGTCGTCGAACCGGGCCGCTATCTCGAGACCTTCGTGGTTGAATCCTGGGGCGAGCACCTCCGCCAGCACGAGCGCACCACGGTGGCCGACCGCATAATCTCCGAACGCGTTAACTCCTTCCATCTACTGGACGGCCCTCCCCCTGTCTCCCACCTGCTGTATGCCTACCCTCAGGAGACTTAACCCGAATCGCGAAGTTGGAGTTGGCGGAGGGTAGAGAAGAGCGCCAAGGTCCGATTAATCTCTCGCCGCCCTCCGGTCTCCCGAAATCTTGCGCTTGACCAATCTACTATGTTGTAGTAGATTCGATGACCGGATAGTAGGTGCATATGACCCAACCCAAGTTGACCCAGCTTGAACTCCGAATCCTCGAAGCCCTTTGGGCGCAAGGGAAGGCCTCCATCCGCGAGATTCAGGAGACTTTCCCGAAGCCTCGTCCCGCTTACACGACGATTCAAACGACGGTGTACCGGCTGGAACGGAAGCAAGCCGTGCGGCGCGTACGGAAAATCAGCAATGCCCATATTTTTGAGGCGACCGTCCCGAGAGAGGCCGCGCGCCTCCGGTTTCTCGATGAGATTCTGAGCTTCTTCGGAGGGCGGGCCCTCCCCATGATGGCGCAACTCGCGGAGGCGGGGAAGCTTTCGCTCGACGACGTTCGCGAGTTGGAGAAGACCGTACAAAGGATCGAGGGGCAAAGGAAAAGCAGAGACGGGTAAGGGTGCAGTTTGATTTTGTTGCGGCGAGTTTATCTCGCCATATGGCGGCGTGAAGCCGCAGTTTGATTTCGTACTGGTGAGTTTACCGGTCGGCTGACGGAACCTATGGCGGCGTAAAGCCACCTCTAAGCCAAATCAAGCAGAAAGGGCGCGGCCATCCCAATGATTAGCGAAATGAGCAACCACCTCTGGCAATCGACCGTGTTCGCAATTATGGCGGGGCTTCTGACCCTCGCGTTTCGCAGGAACCGCGCCCAGGTACGGTACTGCCTGTGGTTCAGCGCGTCCTTCAAATTCCTGATCCCGTTCTCGTTACTCCTGACCCTCGGCGGTTATCTGGGCCGGTCTCGACCCGCCCGCACTATGACCGTGCCGGCGATCACTTACACGGTCGTACGAGCGGCAGAGCCGTTTCGCGAGACCCCTCGACCAGCGCCAGAGAACCGAAACAACGGCGATTGGATTCCGATCGTGGCCGTTAGCCTCTGGGCGTGCGGGTTCGCGGGAATACTGCTGATGCGGCTTCGGGGCTGGCTGCGCATCTGGGCGGTTGTGCGCTCCAGCACTCCCATGGATATTGCGTTTCCCCTTGAGGTTCGCTCTTCTCCGGCCCTTCTGGAACCCGGCGTAGTTGGGTTCTTCCGCCCCATTTTGCTCTGTCCCGCAGGTATCGTGGAGCGCCTGAGTCCGAGCCAGTTGCAGGCGGTTCTTGCCCACGAGCTGTGTCACGTCCAGCGCCGCGACAACTTAACCGGAGCGATCCACATGATCGTCGAAGCAGTCTTTTGGTTTCATCCCTTGGTTTGGTGGATCAGCGCGCGCCTCATGGAAGAACGCGAGCGTGCCTGCGACGAACAGGTCCTGGAATTGGGTAGCGACCGGCAGGTCTATGCCGACAGCATTTTGAAGACGTGCGAATTCTGTGTGGAGTCTCCGCTTACGTGCGTGTGCGGAGTCACCGGCGCCGATCTGAAGAAACGGATTGTCCGCATCATGACCGAGCACATGCCGAACAAGCTCAGTTTGGCCCGAATGCTGCTATTGGGTGCTTGGCGTCGCCGTCATCGTTGGACCTGTCTTCTTCGGTCTCGCGAACGCCCCCCAAATCCGTGCACAAGAGGTGCAAACAACCGGTGCGCCCTTGCCATCCTTCGAGGTTGCTTCAATCAAGCCGGACCCTTCTCCGGGCGGCCACCACATCTGGAACATACTGCCCGGCAGGTTTACGACACAACATGTGACGCCAATGATGCTCATTGCGTACGCTTACAACCTTAGGGACTCGGAGATCAGCAGTGGGCCGAGTTGGATCGACTCCGAGGAATACAACATTGTCGCAAAGCCGGAGGACTCGGAAGCCGAAAAACTTGGGAAAATTCGTTGGCAGCAATATCGAGAGGAATACGGGTTGCTGGTTCGGTCGCTGCTTGCGGATCGGTTCAAGCTGAAGGTGAGTTACGCAACAAAACAGCTTCCGGTCTATGCGCTGGTTGTGGCGAAGAACGGACCGAAGCTTACGCCCACCAAAGGCCCGCCGCCAGGACCGGGGCCGATGCGAGGACCGTCGATACAGTTGGGAAGATCTCAAATCAACTCGATCGGGCTGTCCGTAGCTGATTTGGCGGACCGTCTGTCGAACTACCCGGACCTCGGTGGCCGCAAGGTTTTAGACCAAACCGGGCTGAAGGGTAATTATGATATCTCGCTCTACTGGACACCCGATCAAAGTCCGGCCGCGATGTTCAAGAGTGCAGAAGGCAATGGCACGGAAACTGCCAACCCGCCCACGCCCGACACTTCCGGGCCATCGATCTTCACGTCGATTCGAGAACAGCTCGGTCTGAAGCTGGAATCGACAAAAGGCCCAGTAGATGTCATCGTGATCGATCACATCGAGAGGCCGTCCGCGAACTGATCGCAGGCGTATCTGGGGCTGTCCATACGCACCGCTGTCCAAATTAGAGCGTTTCCATAAATAATGTAGCTTGCGAAGGGCAGACTTTTGTGGCAGAGTGTGTTCATGCGAGCCATACCGATTCCGATCCGCAAGCGCATTCTGGAACTCTACGAAAGCGGCCGGAGCACGCGGGAGATCGCGCAGTTTTCCGGCTTCTGCATCGCGGCGGTGCGTCGCGTGCGCCAGCAGTTTCGCGAGCGCCACACGCTGGAACCCCGGGCGTATTTATGTGGACGCAAGACGCTGCTCACCGAAGTGCGAAAACAGCGTCTGCACCAACTTCTGTCCGAACAGGCTGACGCCACGCTGGCCGAGTTGGGCGCGGGCCTGGATCGTCCCTTTCGTACCTCCACGGTCGATCTCTGGCTGCGGCGGCTGGGTTGGAAGTTTAAAAAAAACTCTGGCCGCCGCCGAACAAGAACGTCCCGACGTCGCCGAAAAAAGGGCGCACGGGCATGAGGAGTTGGCGGCCGAGCCTACGGCCCATCTGGTGTTTGTGGACGAAAGCGGAGCCAATACCCAAATGACACGCCTGCGGGGCCGTGCGCTGGGTGGGCAAAGACTGTGGGCGCGCATCCCGCACGGACACTATCAGACCAGCACGCTGATCGCGGGCATTCGCCTGGAAGGTCCCTGCGCTCCTTGGTTTTTTGAAGGCCCCATGAACGGTGAAATGTTTTTGGCTTGGGTGACGCAGGGGCTCGTGCCCATCCTGCGCCTTGGCGAGGTGGTGATTCTGGACAACCTGGCTACGCACAAAATCCGGGGAGTCCGGGAATCCCTGGAAGCCGCCGGCGCCCGGTTGCTGTATCTGCCGCCGTATTCGCCGGACTTCAATCCCATCGAACCCATGTGAAGCAAGATCAAACAAGTCCTGCGCGGCCAGGCTCCTCGGACCGACGAACAACTGCTGCGTGCGGCGAAAAAGGCCTTCCAGTCCATTTCCGTCTCAGACTGCAAAGGCTTCTTTCTAAGCGCCCGATACGCTACATAATAAATGGAAATGCTCTAAACCTGGTCTCCAGTCAGGCAGGAATCAAGACCGCGCCGGGAATTCCTCGATCAAGCGTCGCCAGAGCAGCGCCGTTTGCCTTGGCGAGCTCTAAGAGGTGCCCGTCGGTGACCTGCTTTGCAGTCTTGACCCAACCCGGAAGGTGCGTGACGTCGTGGTGGTCGACGATAAACGTGAACTTCACGACGTCCGCTTTTTTCAGGCGCACCAGCAGGTCGCGCGCCTGAGCCACGGTAAATCGGTACTGCGGAGCCTGGGCGAGGGCGCGCACGAACCCGAGCTCAGTAATCGCGCACGTCGCCAGCTCCGTGATGCCATTCTTGGTCAAGAACTTTGCCGTGCGGTCATGGAATTCATGATCGAGAACGCCCAGCGAAAGCAACGCACTCACATCGAGAAGGAATTTCATGGAAAGTCCGCGAGAATCTGTTGTACCTGCCTATGGGTCAGTCTGGGGGCGTGGGGACCGGCTGTCAAGGCCGGCAAACCCGTTAGCGGGTCTTTGACGATCCGAGCGCGCGGCGGCCTTCCTGATCTTGGGGTCAAGATAATACGCCCCGACTCCACGTTGGTGTCGAGTGTATCGCCTGCCTGGAGACCCAGCGTGCGGCGGACCCGGACGGGTAAGACAACTTGGCCTCTTGTGGAAAGTTTCGTTCGCACGGTAAGATCATCTTACTATGCCTGCACCGCGGAAGCAAGCGTGGAGTCCTCAGAGAATTGGCGGCGTCAACGCTTAGGCGTGCATTTTTGCAAGCAACCGGATGTCTGATGGTTCACGAACGAGGCGGTTTCCCATGCCCACTCGTGGCATGGCGATCCTGGCCATGATCTCACACGGGCAGGATGCCCGCGCCAGGTCTGGGGGGTTCCGGTTTTCACTCTTATGTCGCACACCCACATCCACCCCTTGGATTGGACGGATTGTGGCTTTCGTTTATAATGGCTGCCGGTCCCGGTAGCTCATCCTGCGTCGTGCTGCGGGCCGTGGAAGCGTGGATCCCTAGCTGTCCTGCCGCGCAATGCCTGAATTGGATGGTGATGAATGGCTGACTCGACGACTGTCTCCGTTACGGAGAACCGCGTCATCTACAATGTTACGGAGATCATGAAGTTCCTTCCGCACCGGTATCCTTTCCTACTCGTGGACCGGATTGTGGAGATGGAGCCGCCCACCCGCATCGTGGGACTGAAAAACGTGACGATGAACGAAGGATTCTTTCAGGGGCATTTTCCCGGCGCGCCGGTAATGCCCGGGGTACTGATTCTGGAAGCTATGGCGCAGGTGGCAGGCGTCATGCTCTATCGCGAGATGCCCGACGAGGAAAAATGTAAAAAGCTCATCTACTTTACCGGTATCGAGAACGCCAAGTTCCGCCGCCCGGTGGTGCCGGGTGACCAGTTGCGTATGGAAATCGAGTTGTTGCATCGACGCAGCAGCTTCGGTAAAGTGTCCGCGCGCGCGCTGGTGGAGGGCAAACTGGCAGCGGAGGCCTTGGAGATGTTCGCGATAGCCGACCGCCCAGGTCTATCAAACTCATGAACGTTCATCCCACGGCAATTGTTCATCCTCACGCGAAAGTGGCCGAAAGCGTGACGGTCGGTCCTTACTCCCTGATCGGCGAGAACGTCGAGCTCGGAGAGGGCACGCAAGTGATGTCCCATGTGGTCATCGACGGCCGCACTCGGGTCGGCAAGAACAATCGGATATTTCCCTTTACCACCATCGGGCTGGCGCCCCAGGATTTGAAGTACGGCGGCGAACCGACCAGCGTCGAAATCGGCGATGACAATACGATTCGCGAATGCGTCACGATTCACCGCGGCACGGTGGATGGCGATGGGGTGACGCGCATCGGCAGCCACAATCTGTTGATGGCCTACGTGCACATTGCTCATGACTGCAAGCTGGGCAGCCACATCATTATGGCCAATGGCGCGTCTCTGGCCGGCCACATCGAGATTCAGGACCACGCCACGGTGGGTCCATTCTGCGGCATTCACCAGTTCTCCCGCATCGGCGCATACAGCTTCCTGGGAGCTTTCAGCGTGGTGAACCTCGACATTCTTCCGTATTCCAAGACCACGGCCCCTAGGCCCTTGGGCGTGTATGGCGCCAACAAGCTGGGACTCGATCGCCGAGGGCTTTCCAGCAATGACGTCAAGGAACTGGAGGCCGCTTTCCGCTTGCTCACGCGCTCCAAATTGAACACCACGCAAGCGCTCGAGGCGATAGAAGCCAAGGGATTCCAGTCCCCGCACGTCAAAGCCTTGGTGGAGTTCATTCGCAACTCGAAGCGAGGCGTGGCCAAGTGAAGTTATCGGGCCATTTGGCCATCGGGTCATCGGGTCATTCAAAACCGTCCTTGGTCCGTTGTCCGTCGTCAGTGGCTTCCGTCTTCCGGTCTTCGCGTTTCACTTGCAACGGACAACTGACGACGGACCACGGACAGCCTTTCAATGACCCGATGGCCCGATGGCCCGATCATTCGATAACTCGATGACCCGATCACCCGATTACCCGATCTCCCGATTATCCGATCGCTACGCCATCATTGCCGGGAATGGCCGTTTCCCTTTCCTTGTGCTGGACGCTGCGCGCGACCAGGGGCTGGAACCCGTGGTGGTGGCGATCAAGGAGGAGGCCGCGCCGGAGCTTGCCGAGAAAGTGCGGGACATTCATTGGCTAAGCTTGGGGGAAGTGGCCAAGTGCCTTGACCTGCTGGTGGCGGAAAAGGTCAGCAGAGTGGTGCTGGCCGGGCAAGTGAAGCACGCGCAACTGTTCAGCGCCATCAAGCCCGACGGCATGATGAGCCGCATGTTGAAGGGGCTTTCGCGAAAGAACACGGATGTGCTGATCGGCGCCTTTGTGCGCATGATCGAGGGGCGTGGAATGCACGTGGTGGATTCCACTCTGTTTTTGAAGCCGCTGTTGCCCGAGGCCGGCGCCCTGACGCGCCGCACCCCCGACGCGGACGAGGCGGCGGACATTGCTTACGGCCGCGAAATCGCCAAGAAGATTGCGGGGTTGGACCTGGGCCAGACGATCGTAGTGGCGGACCGCGCCTGTGTGGCCGTGGAAGCCATGGAGGGCACCGACGCCGCCATTCAGCGCGCCGCCAGCCTGAGTAACGGACGGCGGCTGGTGGTCGTCAAAGTAAGTAAGCCCCAGCAGGATATGCGATTTGACGTGCCGGTGGTGGGCAGAAAGACGATCCAGGTTATGAAGGAGTCGCATGCCACCGTGCTTGCCGTGGATGCGGGAAAGACCCTGCTGTTCGACAGGCAGAACCTGATCGCGGATGCCGACGAGGCGGGAATTGCTATCGTGGGAATGTGAAAGGTGCCGGGTGTCAGGTTTGAGGGGCTGGGTGCTGGGTACTAGGTGCTGGGCGGAAATTATGAATTCGGAATTATCAATTCGGAATTGTGAATTGTAATTTCTGAATTCTGAATCGCAGTCAACACTCGGAATTCGAGATTCAAAATTCAAGATTTGAGACTTTGAATTCCCCCAGCGCCAATCCCTAGCACCCAGCCCCTGACTCTGACACCTGGAACCTGACACCTCGGGAGAGCTTTGAGCGAGAAAATTGCCGTGGCCGTGCTGGGTGTGGGTGAGCACGGCAAAAAGCATGCGCGGGAGTTGAAACAGGTCCCGGGGGCGGAACTTGTCGGCGTTTACGACCTGCGGCCGGAGCGTGCCCAGGAAGTTGCCGCCGAGCTTGGCGTGCGTGCATTCCAGAGCTTGGACGAGGCACTCGGTGCAGTCCGAGCGGTAAGCGTGGTGATTCCCACAACAGATCACGCCGCCGTCGCTCGCCAGGCATTTGCTCGCGGTGTGGATGTGCTGCTGGAAAAGCCTGTCACCCGGACATTAGAAGAGGCAACTGAGCTCATCGAGCTGGCTGAGCGCGGTGGGCGCATCCTCCAGGTCGGCCATCTGGAACGCTTTAACCCTGGGGTAGTGGCCGCTCGAGCTGTAACAACTCACCCGATGTTTTTTGAAATCCATCGCTTAGGGGTCTTTAGTCCTCGCAGCCTGGATGTGGACGTGGTTTTTGACCTTATGATTCACGATCTTGACCTTGTCCTCTGGATGGTGGATTCTCCCTGGCGCGACGTGCGTGCGGTGGGGCTGCCCGTGCTGTCCAATAAAGTGGACATCGCCAACGCTCGCGTGGAGTTTCAAAACGGCGCGGTGGCCAACCTCACGGCTAGCCGAGTGAGCACCGAGCGGGTTCGCAAGTTCCGTTTCTTCCAGCCCAACGAATATTTTTCCATTGATTTCACGCGCCGAGATGCGACACTAATTCGGGTGGACCGTGATGGATCGACGCCGAAGATTGCGTTCCAAAAGCTGACTGGAACGCCGCAAGAGCCCCTGCGCGCGGAACTGGAGGCTTTCGTTGAGTCGGTTCGGACAAGAAGTCGCCCTCTAGTTGGTGGTAAGGAGGGAAAAGAGGCACTGGCGCTAGCCGAAAAGGTGATGACCTGCATCGAACAACATGCGGCCCTCGTCAACGTGCCCCTCGGACGTTCTGTCGGGCAAAGTGGAGAAAGCTAAAAGTCTTCCATGAGCGTGGAACCCGAAATCAACTTGCTTCTGGACTTTAGTCCGGACCTGGAATTGGCGGCATGGCGCCGGCGTGCGCTGTTCCTGACCTCGGCCTTCCTGCATATCTTTCTGATTCTATTCGTTATTTTTGCTCCGGACCTTCTGCGCCGAGGCAAATTGATGATGGGCATACCCGTTACCGCACGGCCAAGCTCGCAAATCACTACCTTATTCATTCCGCCGGACTTACTGAAGTCGTTGCGCGAGCCGCCGCCGGAAGCACGCCCCTCCGACAAGAACCGCCGCGCCCAGGGAAAGTCGCCCATTATCGATCCCAAGGGGCTGAAAATGCCCTATTCGCGCGGCAACACCCCCGAGCCCGAGATTTCCCGAGGAGCGCCACCGCCACCAGCGGCCGCCGCCCCCTCCCCGCCGGGTGGCCCACCTGCACCCCCACAGCAGCAACAGGCTCCAGCCGGTCCCAAACCAGAACCCGAGACTGACGCCGGCTTACGCCTGGAAGATGTCACCCCCCAAGGCGGAGGCGGTGCGGGGAAATTCCGTGTGCCCTCAATGTCCCCGGGGCAAGCCATCCAGCAGTCGATGCAAGAAGCGGCCAAGGGCGGTTATCATCCCGGCCAGGGCGGTGCAGGGGGCGGCGGGGGTGACTCCAACATGGATTTCAACAACCTGCACCCCAACTTCTCTACCGAGGCGCCCACCATCTTGTCGGACACGCGGGGAGTAGACTTCGGCCCGTACCTGGCGCGCATTGTCTACATCGTCCGTCGTAACTGGCTGGCCGTGATTCCGGAATCCGCGCGTTTGGGTGAAAAGGGCCGCGTGGGCGTGGTGTTTGAAATCCTCAAAGATGGCTCCGTGCCGCAGGAGCGCATGGTGGCATCTTCGGGTTCCGATCCTCTCGACCGCGCCGCCTTCAATGGCATTCATGCCTCGGCACCATTTCCCCCCTTGCCTGCGGAGTTTACGGGCAATCACCTGGTTCTGCAGTTTATCTTTTTATATAACCTCGCGCCCCAGTAGCGTAATTTTGGCCGGTCTCGATTTGCGAGCCGCCATGGCGTGGAATTGTGCAATCAAGCCGAGAGCGCCAAACCCCGAGTCTCTTTGATTTGGATCTGCTTACTTTCGGTGTGAGTTTCAGGCCGCGGCGGGGAGTGTCAGCGTGAACGTTGAGCCTTTACCCAACTGGCTTTCGACACTGACCGAACCGTTTAGCCTCTCGGTGATGTGTTTGACGATCGAGAGTCCCAGACCGGTGCCGCCCACTTCGCGCGAGCGGGCCTTATCGACGCGGTAGAAGCGTTCGAAAATGCGAGGCAAGTCGTCATGGGGAATTCCGATGCCGGTGTCGGCGAAAGTTATCTTGACGTTCCCGTCGCCGGTGGTGGCGACTTCCACCCGCGCCTCACCCCCAGGCCGGTTGAACTTGACGGCGTTATCGAGCAGATTCACCATCGCCTGCTCAATTTGCAGGCGGTCCCCGAGTACTTGTGAGTCCTCCAGGCGCCCGCAGATCAGGGAGACACCACGCAGGCGTGCTTCTGTCTCCAGGGTGCGCAGGGCCGACTCCACTGCAGCTCGCACTGAGACGGTCTCCGGCTCGCGCCGCGCACGCCCTGCTTCCAGCTCCGACAGCGTCAGCAAATCCGAGGAAATATTGCTCAACCGGATGGCGTGCGCCTTGATGATTTCGAGGAACCGCCGGTTGTTTTCCTGGTCTTCCAAAGCCCCTTCCAACAGCGTCTCAGCGTAGCCGCGGATGGCGGTGAGCGGTGTGCGCAACTCATGTGAAACGTTGGCGACAAAATCCCGGCGGATGCGCTCGAGGCGCTCAAGATCGGTGATGTCGTGCAAGATGGCAATGGCGCCACGGGCGTTCCCCGAAGTGAGTGGGGCGGCCTGCACTTCAAACACGCGGTCCGCCGCGGGAAGTTGCATGCGCCGCTTCACGGATTCGCCGGTAGTCAACACCCGCGTCAGCACCTCGCGCAATTCCGGGGCGCGCACGAGTTCCACCAACTGCATCTTCGCGGGAATGGGATTGGGCCCGCCTACCGCACGTGTAAATGACGCATTGGCGAAGGTGATGCGTAAACCGCTGTCCACGGCGAGCACGCCTTCCACCATGCTGGATAGTATCGCTTCGCGCTGAGCGGACTCCACACTCAGGCGGTCCACTAAGTCGCGGAGCTGCCCGGCGGTAGTGCTCAGCGAGCGCCCCAGCGCGCCCAATTCGTCATCGGCAGGGGGCAGCGGCGCTTGGGAGAAATGCGCGCCCGCCAACCCTTCTGCAAAGGCGCGTAGCCGCGCGATGCGCTGAGTGAAAGACTTCGAGAAGTAGTAAGCGATAGCTGCAGCCACCAGTGCGGCGTAGAGGGAAGCCCACAAGATCCTCCAGCGCACCGCGGCGACGGAAGAATCCACGTCTTCCAAGGGCACCGCCAGGCGCAGAATGTATCCCGGTTGATCGTGATAGGTCAGCCGCAAAGCCAAGTAGCAGAGATCCTGGTTGACGGTGGTGCTGTGGCGTGTGGACGCGCCCTCGCCGTTTCGGTACGCCGCCATAATTTCGGGCCGCGTGGCATGGTTTTCCATGGTCTCAGGATCGTGTTGGGAATCCGCCAGCGCTACGCCCTTCGGATCGACAATCGTGATGCGGGTTCCGGAACGTTGCGCCGCCTGGCGCGCCCAATCTTCCAGTTGCGGGAACGGAACGGCGGCGACTTCCATTTGCAGGATTTTCGCTTCCGCATCCAATCGCTCTTCCACATTCTGCACTTCCCGATCTGCGGTGTAGCGAGTGATGTAAAAATTCAGAACCACCAGGGTCACCGCGATCAGCAGGAAGGCGGCGGCCAGAAGCTTGCGAAATATAGGGCTGCGGAAGCTCATGAAGGTAGGACCATCGGGCATTTCGGTTTGGACTTTGGATTGAGGCGCGGGGCCACTTAGGCGCCTCCGTTAATCCAAAATCCCAAATCTCAATGCAGCAGAAGCAGCGGCGACGGAAAAGAGCCTCTGTCCGTCGGCATTACAACACATTGGCTCTTAGGGAGCAATGACTTTATCGATTTGCGCCGCGGCCAAAGCCACCGCGCGCCGCATCTGAAATGGGCTTTTGGACTTGGGCCTTTGTGGAGGGCAGAAGCAGGCAATATCCGTCCTTAATCCAAAATCCAACTTCCACTACGCCTCAACGCCTTCCAGGACTTCCGGTGAAAAGCGATAGCCGCTGCCCCGCACCGTTTGCAGAAACTGCGGACGGTTGGGGAGTTCTTCGATTTTCTCGCGCAGGCGGCGAATATGCACGTCCACGGTACGCGGCGTCACAAAGCGGTCGCGCCCCCAAACTTCGTCCAGGAGGCGGTCGCGATCGAAAACGTGGCGAGGATGCGACGCCAGAAAGTAAAGCAGCTTGAACTCCAGGGCGCTCAGTTCCACCGGCCGTCCGCGCACGGTTGCTTCCTGTGTGCGGGTGTCCAGACGTAGCGCGCCCGATTCCACCACCTCGCGCTTTTCGGTCACGCGTTCCTGCCGGCGCAACACCGCTTTCACCCTTGCCACCAGTTCGCGCGGGCTGAAGGGCTTCACCACGTAATCGTCGGCGCCGATCTCCAAGCCCAGGATCCGGTCCATCTCCTCGCTCTTCGCGGTGAGAAAAATGACAGGCAAGGACTTCAGCCGCTCGTCCGCCCGCAGGCGTTTGCAAATATCGAATCCGTCTTCGTCGGGAAGCAGAATGTCGAGCAGCACAAGGTCGGCGGGATTGCGGCGGAGATACTCCAGGCCCTCGCGTCCTCGGGAGAAGCTTTCGACTTCAAAGCCTTCCTTGCGGAAGTTATACCGAACCAGTTCTACGATGTCTCGTTCATCTTCAATGATGATTACACGTTGACGCACGGCAAGATTATAACATCGTAAATGTTACGGGAGTATGAATAGATGGCCCAGCGCGCATGACGAAATGTGCCAGCCTTTTCTGGCGCCCGCTGGGTTAAAACGACACTCTCGGTGTTCCATGCCGGTGCCTCTGCGTTAGCCAAGTCAAGCATTTTCAGCAGGATAACGACCGGGTGGGTTTGGTCGGGAAATCGCTCATATCCGGCTGGCGGCACGGGATCCGGGCACGCACGAATCTGGCAGATTGCGCCACCGGCGCTTTCCGTGGCCGGTACCGTTCTTGACCGCAAGGAGGTGTTGTGAGCGAGTGTACCGCTCTAGGATTGGCGAGACCCCATCCGATCCTGTCGGTCTGCGAGATTAGGACCCGCCTTGTAACGGTCGAATGGATCGCCCTCGCATTCCTTGCGTATATGATCCTTGCAGCGTTCGCGTTTCACTTAGCCGCACGCGAAATCGGCGTCATCATAACGCTTAACACGCTGACCTTCGCCACCCTGATGGCCCTGCGCCGAAATCGCGAGCTTGCTCCCTGGCTTGTTGCCGCCGCTGACCTTTTCCCCGCCGTGCTGATCCTGGTTGCCTATCGGGAATCGGGCATGCTGCTTACACCCGACCTCAGTCACCGTTTGGATTTAGTATTCATTCACTGGGACCGCGTCCTGCTGCAAAGGCAGTTCGTTCAAGTCGCGCTGCACTGGGGAGCGCCGTGGGTCCAGCGCTATCTGGAACTAGCTTACCTCCTTTGCTACCCACTGGTGCCGCTGGGGGTTGGCGCCATCCATCTTGCCATCCAGCGAAGTGCGCCGACTGATCCCATCGCCCAATCGAAGCGCGCCATGGACAACTTCTGGTCCACCGTCCTACTTGCCACCCTCTTCTGTTACGTCGTCTATCCATTCTTCCCGCTAACGCCGCCGCGCGTGCTGTTTGGTGACGTGCCGGGGCCGCACGTGGAACCTCTACTGCGTCAGTGGAATTTCTGGCTCCTCCACCACTACAGCGTGCAAGCCTGCATATTCCCCAGCGGACACGTGGCAGCCGCGACCGCCGTGGCGTTGGCCGTGCGCAAGCGCGCGCCGGGGCTTGGCGCGCTGTTCCTGATCCTCGCCGCGAGCGTGGCCCTTGCCACCGTCTACGGCCGCTACCATTACGCCGCCGACGCCGTTGCTGGAGCGCTGGTCGGCGTGGCAGCCTACGCCGTGTCGAACGCCATCGAACATTGGGTGATAGAGTAACTGCCACTCGGCGCTTTCTGTCTCCGTGACCTCAGTATTCGGAGTAGCCTAAACATAGCGCGGCCGAGCCTCAACCTAAAAAGGACTTCACCACAGAGGTCACGGAGGCCACGGAGAGCAGACAGAGAGAGAACTCTTGGGGCAACAAACAACGAAGCGTGGCCCCCACCCGCGCGAGCAGAAGCGCCTTTCTCTGTGCACTCTGTGGTGAAGTCCTTTTTAGGTTGAGGCTCGGCCGCGCTGTGGTAGTACCCGCATATTCTGCAGCTTGACGGAAAATGCGGCGCGTGATACCGAAATGGATGGAGACGCAGTGCGAGGGAAGTCATCCTTCCGTCGAACCAGTGAAGCGCGTCAATGAGCGACCCCCAAAAGGCAACCGAAATCCGACTGTCCGCAGCACAAGGGCCTGGCATCCCCCAGAGTGCCTCACGATTCCTTGCCGGGCCGTGGCCACTCGCTGTCCTCCTGCTGCTTGCGACGCTGCCGTATGTCGGAATCCTGCGCAACGACTTCACTTATACCTACGACGACAAGGCCCTCATCCTCGACAACCCGTACGTGCACAACTTTCAGCACCTCAAGGAAGTGTTGACCACCCCTCTTTTCTCCAGTGTGGGGGCGCAGGCAGGAACTCCCTACTACCGTCCCATCGCAACGCTGGGCTTCTTGTTGTGCTATCGACTCTTCGGTCCCTTGGCCTATGGATTTCATCTGGCCAGCTTGCTTTTGAACGTGGCGGCTGTCGGAATCATGTTTTTGTTGGCCGAAAAGTTGTTCGATGATCGCGCTGCCGCGTTCGTCGCCGCGGGCTTGTTCGCTCTCCATCCCGTTCACGTCGAAGCAGTGGCCTGGGTTTCCGCGGTGACCGACATTGAGGTGACGCTTTTCTATCTGCTCGCTTTCTGGAGCTTCTTGCGAGTGGCAGCACCAAGAGGTGGGCGCAGAGCCTGGGCCGAAGCCGCCATGACTGGAAGTTTCATCCTGGCCCTCTTTTCCAAGGAGCAGGCGCTGACGCTTCCCTTGCTCGCCGCGGCCTATGAGCATTTCTATCGCGCGGACCGGCTGGAAACCACCCCATGGAAGAAGCTGCTTCGTTACGGGCCGCTGTGGTTGGTGGGATTGGGATATGTACTGCTGCGCGTCCACCTGATGGGAGCCTTCGCGCACGCCACGCGAATGCACAACATCGATATTCCGCAGACAATTTTCTCTGCCCTCGCGCTGGCCGGCCAATATCTGGGAAAGTTGTTGTGGCCCGTTCGTCTCTCGGCGTTCTACCCTTTCCATGCCAGCACTGGTTTTCTTGCGCTTCCGGTTCTGGTAGGTGTGTCCGCGCTCGTCGTGGGCGTGTGTCTTTTTGTTCTCTTATGGAAGCGCGCGCGGCCGGCTTCTTTTGGAATTCTCTGGTTGTTTGTCACCCTGGCGCCGGTTCTAAATGCCCGCTGGATGAGCGCCTACGTGTTTGCGGAGCGTTACCTTTACCTACCCTCCGTGGGGTATTGCCTGGTGGGGGGCTGGGCCTGCACGGCCTTATGGCAAACACGTGTAGGCCGTCAAGGCATCTTGCCAAGAATCGTACTGGCCATTGCCTGTGTTGTGGCGGTGCTTTGCGCCGTCCGCATCGTCACGCGCGTTCCCGACTGGCAAGACGATGTAACCTTGTTCACCGTGTCCCTGGCTGCCGAGCCGGATGACTTTCGTCTGCACGATGCATTGGGACAGGCTTACTGGCTTCGAGGAAACTCGCAAGGGGCCGAGCGTGAATGGCAGGGAACTCTGCACCTGGAACCGGCCAATGCTCAAACGCTTGGTTCGCTAGGGGCGCTGTATGCGGAACAGAAACGCTTTGACCAGGCTATACCGCCGTTGGAAGGGGCGCTGCGCCTCAATCCCAACGATACCGTTGGGCATTTAAGCCTGGGCGCAGCCTACGCCGAAACGGGCAAGCTGGATCGCGCCGAGGAGCAATTCCGCGCCGCCGTGCTCCTGTCTCCCCTGAACTTCAACGCTCACAACCTGCTCGGCAAACTCTATTTTGATTCGAAACGGTTCCCGGAAGCGGAACAGCAGTTTCTTCAATCGCTGCAATGCGAGCCCAACCTCGCTGCCTACGACCATCTGGGCTACATCTACGTGCAGTGGGGGGACCGGGACCGGGCGGAAAAGGCTTTTAAGGCAGCGCTGGCCATGAACGGCGCGGACAGCCACGCGCACTTCCATCTGGGGCTGATTTATGCCGCCACCGGAAGTACCGCCCAAGCTGTGGCGGAGTTAAAAGCGGCGCTGGCGGCGGATCCCAACGATCCTGAAATCCTTTCCGCCCTCGAGAAATTGCGGCGATAGCCCCGATGCTGCCCACTGAATCTGGCGGGCACGGGGTGAGCAACAGCCTGCACCGCTCTCGCCGCCGTCAATTTCTGGACCCCACTACAGATCAGGGGTGGCGCAGGGTCGAAAAACATTTCACGCGGAAATTCCTTATGCTGAAAACAAAGGAGATAAGCCAATCCATTCCTCTCTGCGTGCCGGCACTGTTTTTCATGAGGTTTCGCGGGCCGAAGGCCCTAAGGGACATACATTGGTGCGTATGTATGCGCCTCTAGTCGGCGACCAGCGAGGTAGCGCAGGGCCCGCACTCCGGCCCTGCGGCTTTTTGAACGGCGTAGGTTGTTTCCATGCCGCCAAAGGGAGATTAGCTTAGGCGATAGGACCAACCCGTAGGTTGCAGCGCTGCGTCGTCCGAACCTCGTCGCGCGGGAAGAGCCGCAGGGCTGGAGAACGAGCCCTGCGCTACGTCCTCTGGCGGCACGTCGCCGCAACCAATCTCGGTGCTTTAACCGTGAATGCCGGCTTGACAAACCTTCGGGGCATACGTATGGTTTCGCGAAGAGAGGAACCTGAGATCGGATATCCCGTGTTAAAGGGCGGAGAGACGCTCTCAGAGAGCGAAAGGTAATGAGCAATTCGTGCGTCTGCTCAGAACGAGCCGGCCCCGGTGTGATTCTCCACCTAAGTTGTTTCGGCCAGGTGTGGCTCTTCGAGGGTGCCCCGCCGGAGGCGTGGGATACCATCTCTAAGAATCTCGTACGACGGAAGCTGTCCGCGGGAGACGATCTCTTCCGGCAGGGCGACCCCGCAGACAGTATGTATCTGATCAAGATGGGGTCCGTGAAGCTTTGGAAAATCACCGAGGAGGGGCGCGTCCTCACCCTGGATATCCGCAAGGCGGGAGATCTCCTCGGCGAAAGCGTTCTGCTGGAGAAGGGCGAGTACCCCGTGGGCGCCACGTGCCTCGAGCCGACGCTGACTTGCGGCATCAATCGCGAGACTTTCGAGAACCTGGTGGTGAAGTATCCGATGGTTGGGCTGGCGGTGATCCGAAACCTTTCCCTTCGCATCGAGCACCTCTCCGGGAAAGTGGGCGCCCTTTCCGAACCGAGTTTGGAGACTCGCCTCTACGAGGTCCTGGTTAACGTCGCGCAGGAAGTGGGCACGCGCGGGTCTGGAGGCTGGACGATTGCTTTCCCGCTGACCCACGAGGAAATCGGCTTTCTCGTGGGCGCTCACCGTGTCAGTGTTACCCGCACGCTCGGGAAACTCCGAGAGATGGGGAAAATTCGCACCACCGGCAAATTCCTTTTCATCAGTGACTCTGCCGCGGTAAGTTGAATTTGCGGCGAGCGCATCCTGCGCCGCGGACCACTACACATCCCTACGGCTTTTTGATCATTCCGATGTTCATACTCTTCTCCGCAGGTCCGCGTGCGCAACGTGTGAATACCCCCAAAATATGCACGCCTTGTAGCGCCTGCTACTGAGTCTCGAATCCACGCCTGTTAGAGTAGAGCCGGGTTCGGTAAACCGAGCGGGCGGCGCTTGCATGTGCCGCTGTTCAGCGCGCAGCACCCAACCCATTGACCCGGGCTGCGGTAAGAGGGTCCGGCCATTTATGAACTGGAGGCACTATCATGGTCATCATTCCTAAGCATGTTCAGGAGTTTCTGCCGGGCAAGCTGGCGTGGGTGGCAACCGCCTCTCGCGATGGAGAGCCCAACGTCACGCCCAAGGGAACTCTCAAACTGATGGATGAGCAGCACGTCTTTTTCGCTGATTTGTTCTCTCTGAAGACCAGAAAGAACCTTCTGGAAAACAGCAAGATTGCCGTCACGGTTGTGGACGCGGCTACGGCCAAGGGTTACCAGCTCAAGGGAAGTGCCGAGATCCTAACCTCCGGGCCGCTGTTCGAAAGCACAAGCAAGCAGCTCAAGGAGTCTCCCAAAGGCTTGCCGCCGCTGCACCACGTCGTGAAAATCACCGTGGAAGCAGTCTTCGATCAGTCCGTCGGCCCCGACGCAGGCAAGCAGATTGCCTGAACGCGCGCGAGCTTCGATCCAAGGACCCTCATCCGGTTCGTACCGCAGCACCTTCTCCCTTGGGAGAAGGTAGGGAATTAAACGACCCTCTCTAGGGGGAGAGAGGGTCCCGACAAGTCGGGACGGGTGAGGGGTCACTTCGCCCACAAACAACCGCTGGGTTTCAAACATCCCCCCTGCGCGCGGCGGAGGCGATCCGATCCGCGGCGCGAAAGGCTAGGGCTTCGATGGTCATGGTGGGCTGTCCCCGGCCGGAAGTCACAAAGCTGCTTCCGTCGCAGAGGAAGAGGTTGGGCACATCGTGGGTGCGGTGATCGGCGTTCACCACCGAGGTTTTCGGATCGTTCCCCATGCGGCAGGTCCCCAGCAAGTGCACGGCGTGGCTCTGCTCCTGGACGGGTTGTGCCCAAACGTGGGAGGCAGGGGATGCGGCTAATAGTTCCAGCGCGCGGTCTTGCAGATACTTGACCGTCTTGAGGTCGTCGGGGTGGTCCTTATACGTCATGCGGAGTGCCGGCAAGCCCCAAGCGTCCCTAAAATCGGGGTCGAGGGAAAAGCTGTTGGCTTCCACGGGCAATGACGTGGCGTGACACGACACGTACATCGAGCGCGAGAAGGTTTCCGCCAGCCAGTTCTTGTACGCCTTGCCCCAGCGCGGAACTTCGGGGGGCACACCGCCGAGTGCGAACGTAATGGGAGTCCTGCCGAAGCGTGCGTCGAGTCCTCCGCCGCCATAAAAGCCCAACTTGGGATCGATCTCGTAGAAATCGTGAAGCACGCGGCTGACGGCGGCGCTGGTGTAGTCGTTGAGCGGCTGATCGAAGGCCGCCAGCACTACGCTGAAGCCATTGATCATCAGGTTTTTTCCCACCAACCCGCTGGAATTCGCCAGCCCTTGGGGGAATCGTGCGGAGCTCGAGAGCAGAAGCAGGCGCGGCGTCTCGGCGCCGTTGGCGCTCACAATCACCGCGCGGGCCTTCTGCAAATGCTGCCGGCCGCGGTCATCAAAATAGGCCACACCCTTGGCACGGCCATGGCGATCGGTCTCCACGCGAAAAGCGTAGCTCTGCGTGCGGATTTCGCACCGGCCGGTTTGCTGCGCCAGGGGAATGACGCTCGCGAGCGTGCTGGACTTCGCTCCCACCTCGCAGCCGAATCCCAGGCAGCGCCCGCAATGGACGCAACCCGCCCGGCCACGGTAAGGTTGGGAAAGAATGGCCATGGGAGCGGGAAAGGGGTGCCAACCCACCTTCCGGGCGGCACGCTCAAAAATGACTCCCGAGGATTTTACCGGCATCGGTGGCAGCGGGTAGGGTTTAGAGCGGTAGGGATCAAAGGGACTGGCGCCTGCGAGTCCCGAAACTCCGACCTCCCATTCCACCTTGGTGTAATACGGTTCGAGGTCCGCGTAAGTGAGCGGCCAATCGGCAAACGACGCGCCCGCCACCGGCCCGCGACGGCTGCGCTCGACAAAATCCATTTCGTGGAACCGCCAGAAGTTGGCCGTAAAGTGTACCGTGCCCCCGCCCACGCAACACCCGTAGATCGCGGAGAACTGCTTTTCGGCTTTGTCCTGCGGGGTCTTTCGAAAGGTCTGGGGCTGCCGCTGGAAATTGTTCGTCAGGGCGTGTTCCTGCGTCTGGGCGATTTCATCGTGCCCAAACTCGTTGGGAGGAATCCACCGCCCTTGCTCCAACACTACCACCTTGAAGCCCGCCGTGGAGAGTTCCTTGCCCAGCACCCCGCCCGCCGCGCCGGAACCGACGATGACGAAGTCAACTTCTTCCGACGGCTTGTAAGTGACTTGGGGGTTCATCACACGCCTTCACATCAAGTGCGAAAGATTCACCACGAAGACACCAAGTCACCAAGAGAAAACGGGACGAGAACGTAGAGAGCAATTTCCCCTATGTTTCTGGTTTATCCCTTCTGCCTTATGTCCTTCTTGGTGTCTTTGTGTCTTGGTGGCGATCATTTCTTCTCACCGAGCGGCTGCCAGCCGGGATAGTCGCGGTCGTAATAGCCAAACGGCGATGCGAACGCCGGGCTGTCATCAAACCCGATCAGCTTCCACCCCACGGCGCCTCGATTGCCTCCCCGCGCGGGGTCGGCGAGAAAGCCCATGACGGTGTGCGCGAGAATCAGCTCGAAGATGGGCTGTTTCTCCAGCGCTTTCAGAATGGCGTCCTGCTGGTCGGGAGTGGCCTGGGAGAATTTCTGGGTGTCGGGGAACAGCTCGCGGGTCTTGGCCTGCAACACTGGCAAGCCCTTGGCATAATCATCGCGGTTGGCAGCCGCAAACGTGCCTAGGGCGCGGTCAATGAAGTAAATCACGCCCGCTTCACGTGCGCCCGGCGTATCGTCGGAAGGAATGATGCGGTTGGCAGCGGCTTCAATTTCAGCGGCCTGGTCCGCCGTGAGAATTTCCAGCTTGGCGGGGGGAACGGCCTCGCGCATCTGCGCCGCGTGCAGCGCTGCCGCCATGATGGCAGGCCCATGCAGAGAAGCCCACGCCCCTCCCATTCCCCGCAAGCTGGAGAGCAGGAATCTGCGCCGGTTAGGTTCGTTCCCTGAATTCGCATCCATATCGCGCCCTGTCTTGGTACGATTCCCCCAGTTTACCCGCAGAGCCGCAACCCCGGCGAGCAGTTTATTTTTAGCGCAGCTATAAGTGAGAGGATGGGAAGCTCGGCTGAAAACCTCGTTCGGTACTTCAGAGTTTTGGCGCTCGCACGTTGTTATATTCATAGCGCACGGTAAGGTGGGCTTTGCCGTTCGGGCGGCCGGTGTCCATATCGGTCTCCTGGCGCAGGATGAGGCCGGTGCTCTTGGCAATCCAAATTTGGTCATCGTTTCTTCCATGCGCGGACTCGCCGTGCGCGCTGTAGAGCGCCGCCACCTCGCCATTCACGGACTCATCGCGTACATAATGGCACGTCATCTTGGCCGTTTTCCGATTCTGTTGCTCCAGCGCCCTCAGTTCCTTGTTGGACACCGGGCTAGGGCTCCACTTGCCGTCGAGCAGAATGTATTCGACACCGCCGGCAGAGACCGTTTCGGTGGCGACAGCGACGGGCTTGCCATCCACGCTCCCGGCGCTGGTTTGCATCATGTACATGTGGAACGGCAGGGTGAAGAGTTTGTCGTTGGCGTCCAGAACAGCCCGGCAGGTGGAATTGGGCCCTGGACTCGCAGCTTGGGGCGGCTCCGCATGAATCGTTAGCGGAGAGAGACCGGCGGCCAAAGTCGCACTTACGGCCACAAGAAACACGCCAAGCTCATTGGCAAGCCCTTCTCGAATCGTGAATCTTCTGTTTTCCCTCAAAGACATGATTGCTCCTCTTGCTCCGAATAGTTCATCGCAATCTAGCGTACCATTTTTGCATTTGCACCGTACTGGAATGGCGGGGGATGGGGCCTTCGCATTTATCGGCAAACCTACGCTCCGAGTGGTAAAACGAGTGTAGAATCGTTGCCATTGTACAAATCAAAAGGGAGATTTCGAGCAACTAACCGGCCAATGAAACGCTTCCATCACCTCCATTTCGTTATCGAGAATGATAAGCAACGGGTGGACCTTTTAGAGGTTGGGTTGGAACTGCCGCCTGGTCGGAAGGTACCCCGCGGGGAACTTGTGACCATTGACATCGCGGAAGATGACCCACGGTGGGAAAGGGTGAAGCAAAGCCTTGCGCCGCTCCAACGTGCGCACAAAGCGTTCGACTTCGTCATGACAAAGCCCACCTTTCAAGAGTCGGCGGCGGCTTCCTTACGGCGCGTGCGGTCAATGAATGGCGATTGGTTGGAAGGTTATACCGGTCAAACCGTGGAACAGCTACTCTCTCTAGAGGGCAAATATCGCACCGACTCGTTGGTGTTGGCATTCGAGCAGGCCGTCAATCAAAAGGCAGAGCGCGAAGGCCAGAGCAGTCTGACCGACGTGGAAAAAACTGTGCTTGCCGTCGAAGCCCTGGAGCGGGAAGTGAATAATGGCGGTTACGCGCAGTTCTTCCTAAACTCTTCCCGAGAGTTTGCTTCGACGATCGTGACCTCGCTCCAGCGGATCGATTGTCCGAAGACCGCCCAAATTACGCAAAGAGCCATAAGAGCGCTGGGCATTTCCGACCCGAAGGCGAAGAACATCGAGCCCGCCATGGCCGCTGACGACAAGCGGCGCGAAAAGAAGCTCGAGCGATGCGACGCCGCGTACCACACGAATGCGGAGCCCATTGCGGAGAGGCTTTTCGCGTTCATCAAGGCAAATAAGGCGGAGTTTAGATTCTAGAGCCGCAAGGTCCTTAGTACGCGACACCCTTTGCGGGGAACCGGGCTGCGGGGTGCTACCTGCTACGCTGTAACGAAAAGGCGCCAGGCTGAACGCGCTATGGAAATACTCGCGGCACGGTCATTCTGAGCGTGTAGGCTTTTGCGCACCGAAGGCCACGTGTCGAGGCGAGTGAACGTGATTGCGGCGCGCGGTACCGAAGGGACGCTGACACCGTTTCTCTCCCCCCCCTCACTCTGATGAGCCGAAGGGAGCGCAGGATCTTTGTGGGGTCCTGCCCGAGGTCCTTCGCTCGCTTGAAAATTTCGGCTAAGGCTTCATCCATCCATTTTTGACCATCCAGGCATACACCGGGTGCATCCACTCGTCGCGCGGCATACTAAAGAAACCATGGTTTCCGCCGGGGAAGAAGATCGCTTCCGCCGGGACCTTATGCCGATGAAGAGCCTGATAGAACAGGACGCTATTCTCAACGTCGACCATCGTGTCATCGGTCGCGTGTAGCAGCAGTGTGGGAGGAGTCTGGTCCGTCACCTGCTCCTCGTTTGAGAAAAGCTTCACTTGGCCCTCGTTTGGATCTTCGCCAAGCAATGCCAGGCGTGAACCCATGTGCGTTAATTCTTTTCTCATGGTGATGACCGGAAATACCAGCACCATGAAAGTGGGGCGCAAATCGACATTTTCGGGATTTTCGATGTACGCTTTATTGAAGTGCGTCCCCACGGTTGAAGCCAAGTGACCGCCGACCGACAATCCCATAACGCCGATCTTGCCCGGATCGATCTCCCACTCGGCGGCGTGTTCGCGCGCCATCCGAAGCGCTTGCTGTCCGTCCTGCAGTGGACCGATGGACTTATCCTGCATGGTGGCGTCGCTGGGCATGCGATACTTTACCAAGATGACCGCGACTCCATGGTCCAGCAAAGCTTCCGCAGTCCTCGTACCATCGTACTCCCAAGCCAGAAGTTGGTATCCTCCTCCCGGGAAAAGGACCACAGCGGAGTGCGCCGTTTTAGTTTTCGCCGGAAGATAAACGGTGAGGGTGGGTACGGAAACGTTGCGGATGCGCACCATTCCCGCAAGTAAGAAGGTCTCTTCTGCGTTCGGTACGGCAATGGAATTCGGAATTTTCCCCGGATAGAGAGGCATGGGCTCCAGGATCTGAGGAATATCGTCACGACTAGAGAGGGGCGCAGGTTGCTTCGCTGGTGGGGCTACTACTTGACCGTAGAGAACCGCTCCCCATAAGCAAAACACGAGGGTCGACAACATCAAATTCTTTTTCTTTTCCATCTTAAGATCCTCTGAGAATGGCCCGGCCAAACATTGGTCCGGTGGGTTCTGTAGCAACGCAGGGGAACGAACTCTCACCGGAAACTACGCCCGCAGACAGATAAACCGCATTTAGCTGGAATTTCAATTATCGACTCGTGCGCCACCGGCATCCGGAAGCGGTCCTGGCGGAAGTGAGTCACGCTAGAATCTCGCGCACCATCTTTGTGGTTTCCGTGACTTGGTCGGAATATCGGGGGTAAAGACCGATAATCGTCGCGTCTATCGGCTTGATGTTCTTGTAAGCCCACTCGATGGCTTCGCGTTTCTGCTCCTCGGAATTACATTTGCGCCCCGCCGCCAGGACCTTATAGACCAACGCCGGCTTATCCACTTTGCGAACGGCTGCGACCATTTTTGGCGGGTCGGAGTCGATCCAGCCGCTCTCCTGCAGAGGATGCGCGCCAATGTCCCTCATCCAGTCCTCGGGGCTCCGGCTGCCGTAGTGTAACCCCGTCATGTAGAATTCGTTCGAAAATTTCTTCTCATGAAGGGTTTCCAGGATCTTGGGATTGTGAGTGGAGATCCCCGCCGCGCATCCAAGCTCGTGGACCTTGTCGACAAAGGTTTGGACCCGATCGATCTTGCCCGCCCGAAAGAGAATGTCGGTGGCCATTCCGTGCAGGGCAATGCCAATAGGTTTGAACTGGGCTGCTGCTTGCGCGCACTTGACGGCCCCATCCAGAACCTCTTCCGTGCTGCCCCCCATCTTTTCGTCATAGTGCCAGGAAGCGGCCAGGCAGATGAATTGGATGTTGCATCCGGCGGCGCGAACCTTGGGGAATTGGCGCTTCATGTTCCAGTTGAAGCTGGCCTGCCAGGTGTTGATGCCGGCCTTTTCGCAGTCCACCATAAGCTGCACGATGCGGTCGTCAGTGAACCACTCCAGCATGTGCAGGTCGTATTGCCGGTTAACGTGCGAATAGCCGTAGATGGGGTTGCTGCCCACGATCAGCCGTGACACGCGATGGGATCCCAGGCTCACGGTGGGGAGCAGGCCGGCGGGCTCGGCGCGCAGCGCTGCCGGAGCCATCAAACCGGCGGCCAGGGTGGTACTGGCGCCCTTCAAGAAATCCCGTCGGCTCGGTACGGGCGTCGATGCGCTCTCACGCTCGTGCATGTGGGGTGATTTGTTCTCAGCCATAATTATCCTTACTTATCCATTAGATCATTCTCGTCCAAATTAAAGGTCTGAGATGTTATACCAGAAAGCGGGTAGCGCGGAGGTAGCGAAGTTCAGCTTCCTCCGCCGCGGTTCTTAACATGGCAACAACGTTATCGGACATACATATATCGGTTAATTCCCAAGCGAAACGCCGCAGACGAAGCCAAACGGCGGCTACGTCTGCGCTACCCCGCTCGTCGTATCTGGGAGCCCGTCGTGCAGACCGCCGGGTTTGCGGTCTGCGGCTCTTCAGTGACGAGCGGGTAGCCCGGAGGTCGGGTAGCGAGGAGGTGCGCGTTTTTCAGCGCTCCTCCGCGTCCCTTGATCTGGAATTGCAGCAGTTGAGATCAGGCTTGTTTCGGTGGGCACCAGGACTATAATTCCGGCCGTTTCGCGCTGGCGTCCCTTACGATCCCTAAGCGCGGATCTGAGAAAATGCAACGAGGGGAAAATGGCGAAGGGAAGAACCGCGGAGGAGCGCAAAATACGCGCACCTCATCGCTACCCCAAACCGACCTCCGCGGTACCCACTCGGGGGGCACATCCCGCCCATCATTGAACTGAAGAGGGAGCAGCACCTCGAATGGCCGCTCGTCACAGGCTAGGCGGGCGCACATAGGAAAAATCGGGACCTTTGGAACGGGAACTCTTACAAGTTCGTATACTCGATTGTCTGGCGGTTGAAGGCGTAGGGGAAACCATGCTTTGTTTCCTCAAGACAGATTCGAGAAAGGCAAAGAATGAAAATCCTGCCTGTTTTGATGCTTCTTGCGGTGCCCGTTGTGTCTGGCGCGCAAAGTGCGATTGTTCCCCGCGTCGAGTCTAGTGACTGTGTTTACAAGGCCGACGACGCCCACAAAACCCACTGCGGCTATCTGGTTGTGCCGGAAAATCGTCATCGTTCACACAGCAAGGTAATTAAGCTGCCGTTCATCTATGTGGAGAGCAACAATCCCGCCAAGAAGCCAGATCCTGTGCTGTACACGGGCGGCGGCCCGGGAGTCAGTTCGCTGCATTCGGTCACTTCCATTGCCCGCAGGTCCTTGCTACGCGACCGGGACTATATCGCGTTCGAGCAGCGTGGGACGCACTTTGCAATTCCCAACCTGGAATGCGAAGGCACGGGGCAAGCGGTTCAGCAGGCCTACCTCACCCATCGGCCAATAGATGATGCGGTTCTTGAAGCGGTCCGACAGTGCCGTGAAAAGTTGGTCAGGCAAGGAATTGACCTTTCGGCCTACAACACGGATGAAAGTGCGGCTGACATCGAAGATCTTCGCCGCTTGCTGAAGATTGATTCGCTCAACCTGATGGGCATCTCTTACAGCGGCGGCCTGATGATGGCCGTTCTGCAGAAGCATCCCCAGCATATTCGCGCACTGATTCTGGATTCACCTCTGCCAGAGTTTGTGAACATCGACGAACAGGAGCTGGCCAATTTCAACGAGGCACTGACGGCGGTACTGGATAGTGCTGATCCCACTCTCACCGTGCGATTTCGCAGCTATTTCAGCGGACTTGGGGGAAAGGTCTTCACGATCAACTACCAGATGAAAGACGGAAGAGCGGTCACCTTAGACTACGGCCGCAAAGAGCTATTGAGCGTCATCCATGACAAGATCGAGGACTATAACGGAATAAAGGAATTGCCTCAGATCATCAACGACATGGTCAGCGGGCAGCAAGAGCCGTATATCAAAGCGTATTTCGATGGCGTGTTCTCTGGGAACGGCGGCACATCGGGCATGCGGTTGTCGGTCTACTGCTCGGACAAGATGTCCTTTGAAGATCCCGCCATCATTCAGCAGCAGGAAATCGTTATGCCATGGCTGGCCGGTTTTCATGTAAACGATGTTTATCGCGCTGTCTGTGATTCCTGGCCAATCAAACCAATAGATGCCGTCACTAAGAAGCCGTTCTACAGTGATGTCCCAGTGCTGCTTGGTGCGGGGGGCCAAGATGACGCCTGCAGGCCCTTGTACAACGACATGATCCATCATTATTTCCCGAACAGCCAGCGGCTGCTGTTCACCAAGCGCCTTCATGGGCCGCTGCTGAACTCCTTTGAAGGGGACGTTTATGTCGGAGATTTTTTGGACAAGCCTCTCGATCATCTCAAGAGCCAGAAGGACGTCGAGGCTTACTAACGGCTTGAAGATGCCTTTCGCCGGAGCGTGTAGAGGATAGATCCTTCGGGGGCGATTCCAGCCTTGTTAGTTCCTGCGAACTGGGAGATTTAGAAATGAGCTGTTTGGCGATCAACCAACGGTTGTACCGGCAACCGACTGCTTGATTGTGGCTCCCAAGTAGTAACTCATCAAGCCCGTCGGGTGGGCCAAACGAGTCTGACGCGAAGCGCCGGCACATCACAGGGCGGGAAGGCGGGCGCCGGCAAAAAACAGGTGCCTGCCTCACTCAGCAGACCCCACGTTTCAAGGTTCCAGATTTGCCGCTACGCTGCTTTCGCCTTCCTGGCGGCTGTGGTGCGTGGCTGCTTCGGCTTCGCTTTCTCCTTCGCCTTCCGAGCGGCACTTCGGCGCTCGCGAGAAATGACCCACGTTTGCTCATCAGAAGTGACCCACCAACTTTCCGGCTAAGTCTCCGCTGACAGCATTCAGGGCACGGTGATGAAAGTCACCATGCCTGATCATCGAAAAAGACCCTGCTGCATCTGCCGCCATTGGTTCCGTCCCGATCCGCGCGTCGGGGTAAGACAGCGTGCTTGTCGGAAAGCGGAGTGCCAAGCCGCACGTCGCCGCCAGACCCAGGCCGCTTGGCGGGCGCGGAACCCGGATTGCTTTATCGCCCGCCGTATTCAGGAACGCGGGGCGCTTCCCCAGCCGCCCGAGCCTCTGCGTTTACCCGCTCCTTTGAGCCAACTTCCCTGGGACCTCGTGCAAGACCAGTTCGGGGTGCAAGGGGCTGATTTCATGGGGGTTATGGGAGCACTCCTGCTGCGGGCCACGCAAGACCAGTTCCGAGCTTATGCGGTTGATTCCACGGCACTTGCTGACACACTTACCCCGCCGGGCAGGCAAGACCCGATACCGCTTCGTCCAGACTAAGACTTGCGTCGTAAGGGAGCTGGCGAATGCGATTGGAGTTTCATCAACTGGATCGGCGTTGGGAGCATCTGCGGGTCCGCCCTCCCGCTCGGCAACGGCGCTTGCTGGCCTCATTGGGAAAAGGGTGTCAGGAACATGTGAAAAAATTGAATTTGGGCCCCTTATCAACCGTGTAACTTATTGAAAATGCGTAATGATGAAATCGGCAAAACCAATTTTTTCACATGTTCCAGGTACCGTTTTTCTCGGCCATTCAACTCCACCCAGGCCCACCCATCAACTCCGCATGAATATAAACAGAGTTAGCTGGACACAGGGTGCAACGCCCGCTTGACACCCTCGGGATCGCGCGCGATGACGGTGAGCAAAGTACGAGCGGGCGCTTCCGGGGTCCTCCGCCCTCCCTCCCAGTGCTTGATCGCGTTAAGGCTGAACCCGAAAGTGTTCGAGAATCTGGCTTGGGTCATGCCCAGTCGATTTCGGATTGCTTTCACGTCAACTTCCTGCGGCAGATGTACCTTGAATTCTTCTCGCTCCCCTGCGAGAAAAGCCTCCACATCGTTAAGGCCGTCCATCATCTGTTCGAATTGGCTTTTCATGCTAGCTCCCGTACGTCTCGAAAATCTCGGACCTTTCGAAATCCCCCTGTTCCACGGATCAGGTCTCCACATTCCGGGTCAGCCGCAAGCATTGCCACGATGTCCGCACGCTCTTCCTCGCTAAAAAGCGGGTAGTGCGGAGGTCGGGTAGCGAGGAGGTGCGCGTTTTTCAGCGCTCCTCCGCGTCTCTTGATCCGGAATTGCAGCAATTGAGATCAGGCTTGTTTCGGTGGGCACAAGGACTATAATTCCCGCCCTTTCGCGCTGGCGTCCCTTACGATCCCTAAGCGCGGATCTGAGAAAATGCAACGAGGGGAAAATGGCGAAGGGAAGAACCGCGGAGGAGCGCAAAATACGCGCACCTCAGCGCTACCCCAAACCGACCTCCGCGGTACCCGGTTCAATTGGTCGACAGGGTTTCATGAAAACCCGGTTTTCCGGCAATATATACCGCTCCGCCACCATAATGACGGGTTCGGATTTAGGAGATGAAATGAGTAGAAGTCGCAACTCAGCTCTGGTGTTCGCCGTCATGCTCTGCGTGATGTTGCGAGCAGGCGGGCAGACGATCCTTGTACCACTGAATCAAGAGGTGGCATTGGCCGGCAAGCTTCGTGAAGTTCACGGCTATGGTCCCCCCGGCTATGGTGAAAACAAGAAGGTGGATACCCCGACCACCTACAGGGTACTTGAACTGCCACATCCCGTTAATACCGTCTGTACTCCCGAGAAGCCCGAGTGGGAAGCTGAGGACTGTAAAGCGACGAAGCAACTGAAGTTGTTCTTCCCGACCTTGCCTGCCAACAATGGGTTTGAACTGAAAGCGAAGGCAATGAGGAACCACCGGGTGATCGCAACCGGCGTTTTGCACAGGTCGGATACAATGGGAGAAATAACTCCGATCTACATGAATGTAGCAGAGCTTAAGCGGGTAGCGCGGAGGTAGCGAAGTTCAGCTTCCTCCGGATGTGCCAGGGCAAGCCTGGCTGATCTTGTGAACTGAAAGGAGTTCACCTTGTAGATTACCCGTTCGACAAGTAGCCCGGCAAGCGTGGGCGGGAGTGATCCCGCTGACGAAGCCTTGCAGGGGCGAACTCGTGAGCCGTAGCGCAAGCGAACTCATTTCGGCCTCGTTAGCTAAGCGAAGGTGGTCAACCCGCCGGAGAGTGGCGAAACCTGACATCGATGGGGAAGCAACGGGTGAGAGCACTCATCGGACCTTCCGGGGTGGGAGGAGGCGGCGCGCGAGGACAGATCAGTCGAGGAACCTGGGAGACCCGACGGGACCGGGGAGAGAAGAATCGACCCCAGGCGCTGGGGGGAATAAATAACCTTCAGGGCTGTTCCGCCGGGAGTCGGAGGGGCTCATAGTAGCGCAGAAGCGGGTAACGACCGTGGAGCGAAGGGGCCTCACAGGAAGTGAACTTCAGTAAGAGGAGGGGAGGGCCGCTTGGAAAAGATCCCCACTACGGAAGAACGGCAGCCGAGCGCAGCGTCGCTGATGAACAGCGAGCGTGAGGCCGTGCTGCCGGGAAAACTCTCTCTTCTGAGACAGAAGTTGGGCCAAAAGGCCAAGCAGGAGCCGAAGTTCCGGTTCTACGCGTTGTATGACCGGATTTATCGGCGGGACACGCTGGAAGCGGCGTGGGAG